>NZ_CP091716.1:4248833-4550666 GCF_022009635.1 Variovorax paradoxus | reverse complement strand
CACCATCGGCCTGAACGCCGAAGCCGTGGGCCTGAAGCTCGACGAGCGCGGCGCCATCGCCGTGGACGACGAGTGCAAGACCAACCTGCCCAACGTGTGGGCCATCGGCGACGTGGTGCGCGGCCCGATGCTGGCGCACAAGGCCGAGGAAGAGGGCGTTGCCGTGGCGGAGCGCATTGCCGGCCAGCACGGTCACGTCAACTTCAACACGATCCCGTGGGTGATCTACACCAACCCCGAGATCGCGTGGGTCGGCCAGACCGAGCAGCAACTCAAGGCCGCGGGCCGCGCCTACAAGGCCGGCACCTTCCCGTTCCTGGCGAACGGCCGCGCGCGCGCGCTGGGCGACACGACCGGCATGGTCAAGTTCCTGGCCGACGCCACGACCGACGAGATCCTGGGCGTGCACATCGTGGGCCCGCAGGCCAGCGAGCTGATCTCCGAAGCCGTCGTGGCCATGGAGTTCAAGGCGAGCGCGGAAGACATCGCGCGCATCTGCCATGCGCACCCGTCGCTGTCGGAAGCAACGAAGGAAGCCGCGCTGGCTGTCGACAAGCGCACGCTGAACTTCTGATCCTTTGACCAGCGTCAAACAGGCCTACGAGGCGGAACTCGCAGCGCGCGGGTTCCACAGCGATCCCGCGCAACTGCACGCCGTGGAGGCGCTGGATCGCTGCGCCAACGAGTGGGCCGAGTACAAGGCCCAGCGCTCGAATGCGCTGAAGAAGTTCATCAACCGGCCGGAGCTTCCGCGCGGCGTCTACATGTACGGTGGCGTCGGGCGGGGCAAGAGCTTCCTGATGGACCTCTTCTTCAACGCCGTGCCGCTGCGGCGCAAGACGCGTCTGCATTTCCACGAATTCATGCGTGAAGTGCACCGCGAACTGCGCGAGCTGCAAGGCACCGTCAATCCGCTCGACGAACTGGGCTTGCGCATTTCCAAGCGCTACAAGCTGATCTGCTTCGACGAGTTCCATGTGGCGGACATCACCGACGCGATGATTCTTCATCGGCTGCTGGTGTCGCTGTTCGAGAACGGCGTGGGCTTCGTCACCACCTCGAACTTCAAGCCCGACGATCTTTACCCCGGCGGGTTGCATCGCGACCGCATCCTGCCCGCCATTGCGCTCCTGAACGAGAAGCTCGAAGTGCTCAGCGTCGACAACGGCACCGACTACCGGCGCCGCACGCTGGAGCAGCTGCGCATGTATCTCACGCCCAACGACGCGGCGGCCGAGAAGGAAATGCGCAAGGCCTTCGACAAGCTGGCCGAGGTGGCGGACGAAAACCCGGTGCTGCATATCGAGTCGCGCGAGATCCGCGCGCGGCGCAAGGCCGGCGGCGTGGTCTGGTTCGACTTCAAGACGCTGTGCGGCG
This sequence comes from Variovorax paradoxus, assembly GCF_022009635.1. Taxonomy (NCBI): domain Bacteria; kingdom Pseudomonadati; phylum Pseudomonadota; class Betaproteobacteria; order Burkholderiales; family Comamonadaceae; genus Variovorax; species Variovorax paradoxus. Next base: position 4,549,289 of record NZ_CP091716.1, on the reverse strand, counting down.
GTCCGCGCTCCCAGAACGACTATCTGGAAATCGCGAGCCAGTTTCACACCGTGCTGCTGTCCGACGTGCCGCACATGCCCGTGCGCATGGCTTCCGAAGCACGCCGTTTCACCTGGCTGGTCGACGTCTTGTACGACCGGCGCTGCAAGCTCATCATGTCGGCTGAGGTTCCGCCCGAGGCGTTGTACACCGAGGGTCCGCTGGCGCACGAATTCCCGCGCACGGTCTCCCGGCTCACTGAAATGCAGTCGAGCGAGTTTCTTTCCCTGGAACGCCGCATCGTCGACACCCGACTCACATGAAAAAATTCGCTCTTGTCCTGCTGATGTCGTTGGCCAGCCTGCCTCTGTGGGCGCAGTCCAATGCCGCTTCGGGCACCGTCGACCTCGAAGCCGAGAAGCGCAGGCTTTCGTCCGAGCGCGAGGCCATGGAAAAGCGCTTCCTGGAAGAGCGGACCGCCTGCTACAAGAAATTCGCGGTCGAAGACTGCCTGAGCGAGAGCCGTACCCGGCGCCGGGTCGAGTCCGACAGCATCAAGCGCCAGGAAACCGCGATCAACGACATCCAGCGCCAGCGCAGCGGCGCGGCCGAGCTGCAGAAGCTCGACCAGAAGGCCGCCACCCCACGCGAGCAGGACACGCGCGAGAAGCAGGAACAGTCGATCCAGAACCAGAAAGACCGCGAGCAGCGCGCAGCCGATCACGCGGCCAGCCGTGCCTCCACGGCCGCCAGCGACGCCGAGCGCGAGCGCGCATTCCAGTCGAAGCAGCAGGCGCATGCCGACGAGCAGGCCAAGACGGCCCAGCAGCGTACCGAAGCGCCCGCAAACGTGCAGCGCTTCCAGGACAAGCAGAAGAGGGCGGCCGAGCACAAGGCCAGCGTCGAGCGGCAGAATGCGTCGCGCGACAAGCCGCGTGGTGCGCCGCTGCCGGCGCCTCCTCCCCCGCCGGGCACTCCGGCTCCGGCCTCGGCCGCACCCTGATCGATCGATAGGGCGCTGCCGCTGCGAAGGGCGCGCTCAGTCAGGCGGCTGCCGGGAGCGCGTCGAGCTTCAGGACCGCAATGGAAATGTTGTCGCCGGTGCCGCGCGCCCGGCGTCGTGCTTCGCCCACCAGGATTTCGACCGCGTCGCGTGGTGGCTGGGCGTACAGAACGCTCGCCATTTCCTCGGGCGTGAAGTAGTGCCAGAGCCCGTCGCTGCATGCCATCAGCAGGTCGCCGGACCGCATCTTCGGGATGTAGTGCGGGTCGATGGGCGGCGGTGTCGTGGTCATGCCCAGGCAGCCCAGCAGGATGTTGCCCTGCGGGTGGATATTGGCCTCCGCTTCGCTGATCTGGCCGCGGTCGATCAGCGCCTGCACGTACGAGTGGTCGCGCGTGCGCTTGACCAGCTGTCCGTCGTGGAAATGATAGATGCGCGAGTCGCCGGCATGGATCCAGGCGCAGTCGCCCTTGGGGTTCAGCAGGAAGGCCGCCAGCGTGCTGTGGGGCTCCTGTTCGCTGGAGATGGCGGTGAGCTTGATGACCGTGTGCGAGTCTTCCAGCATCTGCCTCAGCAGGACTTCGGGGTCGTCGCGGCCCGGCGCGTAGCGCGCGAAGAGCTGGCGCGCGGTCATCAGGACCTGGTCGGACGCCTTGCGCCCGCCGCTGCGCCCGCCCATGCCGTCGGCAACGACGCCCAGCACGCAGCCGGGCACCCGCGGATGACTCATCATCAAGACCTGGTCTTGTTGGTACGGGCGGTCTCCCTTGTGGAGTCCGGTGGCCGCTGCTAGTCGAAAGCCTTGGGTCATGAGGCATATGCGCGCAAGCGCGTGGTTCTGTCTGCTCGGGGATTCGTGTCAGGACGTATTATCGAATGAACACGCGACGCGCCAACTCTGCGTTCGCTCCCCACCGTTGGACTCCAATCTTCATTCCCTTTCCCGGCAGCTGATCGAGCTGCGCATCGAGCATGCCGATCTCGACGCCACCATCGACCGGCTGGCCGAAGGCTCGCCGCAAGACGAGCTGCTGCTGCGGCGCCTGAAAAAGCGCCGCCTCGCATTGCGCGACCAGATCGCGCGCCTCGAAAACGTGCTCGACCCGAGAGAGCCGGCGTGACGGGCGCACTCGAAGACAAGGTGCGCGACGCTTTCGCGCAAGATGGCGCGCTGTCGCGTGCCGCCGAGCAATTCCGCGAACGCTCGGGCCAGACCGAAATGGCCATGGCCGTGGCCCGCACCATCGACCAGGGCGGCGTGCTCGTGGTCGAGGCCGGCACCGGCGTGGGCAAGACCTTCTCGTACCTCGTGCCGGCCTTGCTGAGCGGCGAGCGCGTGCTGCTGTCGACCGCCACCAAGACGCTGCAGGACCAGCTCTTCGGCCGCGATCTGCCGCGGCTGGTCGAAGCCTTCGGCCTGCCGGTGCGCACCGCGCTGCTCAAGGGGCGCGGCAGCTACCTGTGCCTGCACCGGCTCGACACCGCGCGCCACGACGCCTCGCTGCCCGAGCGCGGCAGTCTGCGCACGCTCGCCAAGATCGAGCAATGGTCTAAAGCCACGCGCACCGGCGACCTGGCCGAGCTGCCGGGGCTGGACGAACGCTCGCCGCTGATACCGCTGATCACCTCCACCCGCGAGAACTGCCTGGGCGCGCAGTGCCCGCAGTTCAAGGCCTGCCACGTCAACCTGGCACGGCGTGAAGCCTTGGCGGCCGACATCGTCGTCATCAACCATCACCTGTTCTTTGCCGACCTTGCGGTGCGCGAGACCGGCATGGCGGAATTGCTGCCCACCGTGAGCGTCGTGGTGTTCGACGAGGCGCATCAGCTCAATGAAACCGGCGTGCAGTTCCTGGGCGCGCAGCTCGGGAGCGGGCAGGCGCTGGATTTCGCGCGCGACATGCTGGGCTCGGGCCTGCAGCACGCGCGCGGGCTGGTCGACTGGCAGCAGCTGGTTTCCGGTGTCGAGCGCACCGCGCGCGAGCTGCGGCTGGTGGTCGGCAAGCAGTGGCCGGGCGCCAAGCTGCGCTGGCTGGGGCCCGCGCCGGAAGGCATCGACCCCGACGCCTGGCAGAGCGCGCTCGACGACCTGCAGCACTCGTTCGAGCAGGCGGCCGAGGGGCTGGCCACCGTCAGCGAGATTTCCCCTGACTTCGTGCGGCTGCACGAGCGGGCACGCCAGCTAGCCAAGCGCACCGCACGCTTCGCGCTGCCTTGCGAGGTCGATTCGGTGCGCTGGGTTGATGTCGGCTCGCAGCTGCGACTGATCGAGTCGCCGCTGGACATCGCCGATGCGATGCGCAAGCGGGTGCTCAAGATCGTCGACGAAGCGGGTGCCGATGCGGACGATGACGGGGACGACAGCGACGACGAACTCGATGCCTATGGCGAACGGTCGGCACGTGAGGCGCCGGTGCAGGAAGACGGCGGACGGGCCTGGGTCTTTACCTCGGCCACGCTGGGCGACGAGCCCACGCTGCGTTGGTTCACCGAGCCCTGTGGTCTGCACGATGCCGAAGTACTGCGGGTGCAGAGCCCGTTCGACTACGCATCGCAGGCCGCGCTGTACGTGCCTCGCGCGTTCCCCAAGCCCAATGATCCCTCCCACAGCCAGCGGGTCGCCCAACTGGCTGCACGCGGCGCTGCCGAGCTCGGTGGCCGCACGCTGGTGCTGACGACCACGCTGCGCGCCTTGCGCACCATTGGCGATGCCATCAAGCAGCAGTTCGAACTGCTGGAGACCGAAGCGCGGCCCGAGGTGCTGGTGCAGGGCGAACTGCCCAAGCGGGTGCTGATGGACCGTTTCCGCGAAGGGGCGAGCGCCGGGCGCGCAGGCTGCGTGCTGGTGGCATCGGCTTCGTTCTGGGAGGGCTTCGATGCGCCGGGCGATGCGCTGCAACTGGTGGTGATCGACAAGCTGCCGTTCCCGCCGCCCAACGATCCCTTGGTCGAGGCGCGCTCGCAGCGGCTCGAGGCGCAGGGGCGCAGTTCGTTTGCTGACTATTCGTTGCCCGAGGCGGCCGTCGCGCTCAAGCAGGGGGCGGGGCGGCTGATCCGGCGGGAAACCGACAGCGGCGTGCTGGCGATCTGCGACACCCGCCTGGTCGCCATGGGCTATGGACGCCGCCTGCTGGCGGCGCTTCCGCCGATGCGGCGGCTCGAAAACGAAGCGGATTTCGACGCCGCGCTGGACGCGCTCAAGAACTAGCCAGAGCGCGCCTGCTGCTGTTCAGCAGGGCTGGCTGGCCTTACCAGACCTTCCACCAGGGGTCGTCCTTGCCCTTGAAGCCGTTGGCAAGGTAGGTGCTCTGGGGGTAGTTGGTGGTCAGCACGCGCTGGGCGTCGTCGCGCAGGTCTTTCATGCCGAGCGCGTCGTACGACTTCACCATGATGTACAGGGCTTCCTCGAGCGCCGGCACTTCGCGGTAGTCGGACAGGGCGATCTGGGCCCGGTTGATGGCTGCCAGGTAGGCGCCGCGCGAGTAGTAGTAGCGGGCCACATGAACTTCGTACTGCGCGAGCGAGTTCACGATGTAGTTCATGCGCTGGCGCGAGTCAGGGGCGTAGCGCGACTCGGGGAAGCGGGTCACGAGGTCCTTGAACGACTCGAACGACTCCTTGGCCGCCTTCTGGTCGCGCTCGGACAGGTCCTGGCGCGTGAGGAACGCGAACATGCCTAGGTCGTCGTTGAAGTTGATCACGCCCTTCAGGTAGAGCGCATAGTCGAGCGCGGGGCTCGCGGGATGCAGCTTCATGAAGCGGTCGATGGTGGCGATGGCGCTGGCCTTTTCGCCCGACTTGTACTGGGCGTAGGCTTTTTCCAGCTGGGCCTGCTGCGCGAGCGGCGTGCCGGCGGCGCGGCCTTCTAGCTTCTCGTAGAGCGGCACGGCCTTGTCGTAGGCCCCCGATCCGGCCTCGTCCTTGGCTTCCGCGTAGATCTTGTTGGGGCTCCAGTTCGCGGTCTTGTCGACGGAGGTCGACGAGCAGCCGGCTGCGAGCAGGGCCACCGCGCTGAGCGCGATCCAGGTGGGGACCGATAATTTGGCGCGAAACATCACATACGGCTTTCGTGAAACAGTTACCCTCAATTATATCGACCGACCCTTTGGGCAATACCCCCGAGCATCTGGAGGCGGCCGAACACGAGGAAGGCGCCGACCCGGCCGAGGCCAGCGAGCTGCGGCCCTTCATCATCGATTCGGCGCAGCACGGCCAGCGGCTCGACCGCGCGCTGGCCGCGCTGGTGCCCGAATTTTCCCGCAGTTACCTCCAGCAACTCATCGAGGCCGGCGCCGTGGAGCTGCAGGGGCGTACTGTCACCAAGGTCTCGGCCGGCGTCAAGGCGGGGCAGGCAGGGCGCATCGAACTGCGGCCCACGCCCCAGAGCCAGGCTTTCCGGCCCGAGACGATGGACCTCGTCACCGTGTACGAGGACGAGCACCTGCGCATCGTCGACAAGCCCGCCGGGCTGGTCGTGCATCCGGCGCCCGGGCATTGGAGCGGCACGCTGCTCAACGGACTGCTGGCGCTCGATCCGAAGGCCGCGCTGCTGCCGCGCGCCGGCATCGTGCACCGGCTCGATCGCGACACCAGCGGGCTGATGGTGGTGGCCCGCACGCGGGCGACCATGGACGCGATGGTCGCGCTGATCGCCGCGCGCGAGGTCAAGCGGCAGTACCTGGCAATCGGGCACAAGCCCTGGGTCGGCGCGGCGGCCCGGCAGGTCGATGCGCCCATCGGGCGGGATCCGCGCAATCGGCTGCGCATGGCCGTGGTCGACCTGGAGCGTCATGCGGGCAAGACCGCGCGCACGCTGATCGAGCGGCTCGACAGCCATTCCGAAGGCTGCGTGGTGCGTTGCACCCTCGAAACCGGCCGCACCCATCAGATCCGCGTGCACATGGCGTCGATCGGGCATCCGTTGGTGGGAGACGCGCTTTATGGCGGCGCGCCGGCCGTCGGCCTGTCGCGCCAGGCGCTGCATGCGTTCCGGCTGGCCTTCGTGCATCCCGTCACGCAAGAGCCCATGGAGTTCCGATCGCCGCCGCCGCCGGACCTCATTCAGGCTTTGCAGTCCTGGGGGCTGGTTTACAATCGCGCCTGACGGCCCGAGGGCCGCGCCGGCCATCCGATGCCGGCCTTGCGTTGCATTCGCCGCGTGCCGGCAACGCCTACTCCTTTCATCCTTGTGAGCCAGCGTCTACCCAGGCGCCTTTTCCCGGATAACGCGAACCATGAATACGGCGGATGCCAAGCGCATTCTCGAAACCGCCTTGATCTGTTCGAGCCAGCCGCTGCCGGTGCGCGACATGCGCGTGCTGTTCGACGACGAGCTGGGCGTGGACACCATCAAGGTGCTGTTGCTTGAATTGCAGGAAGACTGGGCGCAGCGCGGCCTGGAGCTTGTGAGCGTCGGCAGCGGCTGGCGTTTTCAGAGCCGGCCCGAGATGCGCGACCATCTCGACCGCCTGCATCCCGAGAAGCCGCCGCGCTACACGCGCGCAGCCCTTGAGACGCTGGCCATCATCGCGTACCGCCAGCCGGCCACGCGCGGCGACATGGAAGACATCCGCGGCGTGACGATCAACTCGTTGATCCTCAAGCAGCTCGAAGACCGCGGCTGGGTCGAGGTGATCGGCCACCGCGAAACGGTCGGCCGGCCGGCGCTGTTCGCGACGACGCGGCAGTTCCTGGACGACCTTGGCCTGGCGTCGCTCGACCAGCTTCCGCTGATCGAGACGCCTGCGCAGCAGGCCGCCCTGGTCGACGCGCTCGAGCAGGCTTCAGGTGGTCAACAAGGGTTGCCGATGGATGCCGAGGAGGAGGCCAAGGCGCCCGTGTCGGCAGAGGTGGCGCTGGAGGCCGTGGAAGTGGTGGAAGCCGTGGAGGCCGCGCAGGCGCAAGTCGCCGAAAACGCAGCCGCCGCCGAAGAATTCGAGGCGCCTGCGGCCGCCGAACCCGAGCCCGAGGCCGAACCAGCCGCCGAGTCCTCGGAAGAGCCCGAGCCCGTTCCAGCACCAGAGCCGGAACAACAAGAACCCGACGTCCCGTCCGATGACGAGGTCGATCCCCAAGCAGTTTCTCCCGGAAAAACCACATGAGCCCATCCGACACCGACGACGCGGCAATGCTGCCGGCCGAGCCCGAAGTCAAGAAGAAGAAAAGGGCGGCTGCGCCCAAGAAGGCCGCGGTCGCCGCTGCCGAGTCGGTTGCGCCGGAGGCTGTGTCCGAAGTGTCCGCTGCGCCGGCTGAGGCCGAAGCGCCCAAGAAGCCGCGCGCGCCTCGCAAGAAGAAAGTCGTGGAGCCGGCGGAGCAGCCTGTGTCCGAAGAGGTTCTGCAGCCCGTGGCTGACGCTGCGCCCGTGGCCGAAGTGGTGGAGGCGCCCGAGCCGGTGACTGCTGTCGCTGTCGACGCGCCGGAAGCTGTTGCCACCGAACCCGAGCCAGCCGAGCCGGCTCGCGATTACAGCGAAGAACAAGACGAAGACGAGGAAGAGGAAGAGCCTGACGAGGAAGAGGACGACCTCGACCGCGCCCGTCGCGCCGCCGAGCGCGAACAGCGCAATGCGCTGCCGCCCGAGCCGATCCGCTTCGCCGACGTCATTTCCGGCCAGTTCGACGCCGACGAGGAAAGCCCCGAGGTGCCGCCGCTCAAGCGCGTGCTGCTGCCCGAGGCCGACTCGCCCAAGCTGCACAAGGTGCTGGCGCAGGCGGGCCTGGGTTCGCGGCTCGAAATGGAGCAGCTGATTCTCCAGGGGCGCATTTCCGTCAACAACGAGCCGGCCCACATCGGTCAGCGCATCCAGTACGGCGATCAGGTCAAGATCAATGGCAAGCCGATCCGCTACCGCATCGCGCCGCCGCCGCCGCGCGTCATCGCCTACCACAAGCCCACCGGCGAAGTGGTCACGCATGACGACCCGCAGAACCGGCCCACCGTGTTCCGCAAGCTGCCGCGCCTGCAGCAGGGCAAGTGGCAATCGGTCGGCCGGCTCGACCTGAACACCGAAGGCCTGCTGCTGTTCAGCAGCTCCGGCGATCTGGCCAACCAGCTGATGCACCCGCGCTTCGGCCTGGAGCGCGAGTACGCGGTGCGCGTGCTGGGCGCGCTCACCAGCGAAGAAAAGCAGAAGCTGCTCGACGGGGTGCGCCTGGACGACGGCATGGCCCAGTTCGGCACCATCGAAGACGGCGGCGGCGAAGGCTCGAACTGCTGGTATCGCGTGACGATTTCCGAAGGCCGCAACCGCGAGGTGCGCCGCCTGTTCGAGTCGGTCGGCCATGCGGTCAGCCGGCTGATCCGCATCCGCTACGGCGCGATGGTGTTGCCGCGCGGCCTGAAGCGCGGCGCCTGGATGGAGCTCGACGAGCGCGACATCCGTGCGCTGTTCCAGGCTTCCGGCGGCGCTGCTGCTCGCCCCGGCCCGCAGCAGCGCGGCCCCGGTCAGGACGGTGGCGGCAATGGTCGCAACGGACGCAACAAGAAGCGCCGCGGCAACCGCAACGGCGGTGGCCAGGGTGGTGGCCAGCCGCGCGAGATGCGCGACGACGGCGGCCGTGGCGAGGCGCCGATCCCGAATCCGCTGGGCGACGGCCGTCCGCCGCGCGGCGACCGCGGCCCACGCCCCAATCGGGGTGGTGGCAACGGTGGCAACGGTGGTCAGCCGCAAGGCCAGGGGCGTCGCGGCAAGGGCGGCGGCAATCGCCAGGGTGACGACCGTCAGCCCAGCGGTGCCAACCAGCCCGATCCGATGAAGACCTCGCTCGGCTACATCGGCGCCGACAGCTTCTCGCGCCAGCGCAAGGAGCAGCGCGGAGGCCCCGGCCGCCGTGGCGGCGGAGGCGGTGGTGGAAGCGGCTTCGGCAACTCGGGCGGCGGACGTCGCCGCGGTCGCTGAAAGCCTCCCGCAGGAGCGCGGCCTTTCGCGGGGTTTTCATGAGCCCCGGGGGCTGCGCCGGTTAAAATCAGAGGCTTTGTCGGCATACGGCGCAACAAACTCGTTGCAGTTGTGACAAAACTCTTCAAAATCAAAGCTCAGGAAGCATTTCAATGGCTATCGAACGTACCCTTTCCATCATCAAGCCCGACGCAGTCGCCAAGAACGTCATCGGCAAGATCGTTTCCCGCTTTGAAGCCGCCGGCCTCAAGGTCGTCGCCGCCAAGCTGGTGCACCTGTCGCGCAACGAAGCCGAGCAGTTCTACGCCGTGCACAAGGAACGTCCCTTCTTCAAGGACCTGGTCGAGTTCATGATCTCGGGCCCCGTGTTCGTGCAGGCGCTCGAAGGCGAAAACGCCATCGCCAAGAACCGCGACCTGATGGGCGCCACCGACCCGAAGAAGGCAGCCGCCGGCACCATCCGCGCCGACTTCGCCGACAGCATCGACGCCAACGCAGTGCACGGCTCGGACGCTCCCGAAACCGCAGCGAACGAAGTCGCGTTCTTCTTCGCCGGCCTCAACGTCTACGCACGCTGAAGTCGTATCTCGACCGATTCCATGACCACGGCCAATCTGCTCGAATTCGATCTCGAGGGGTTGGCCGCGTTCTGCGAAAAACTCGGCGAGAAAAAATTCCGCGCCACGCAGCTGTTCCGCTGGATTCACCAGCGTGGCGCCAGCGACTTCACCCAGATGACCGATCTGGCCAAGTCGCTTCGCGAGAAGCTCGCGACCACCGCGCGCGTCGAGGCCTTGCCGGTCCTCACGCAGCACGAATCCAAGGACGGCACGATCAAGTGGCTGTTCGACGTCGGCGACGGCAATGCCGTCGAAGCCGTATTCATTCCCGAGGACGATCGCGGCACCCTGTGCGTGTCGTCCCAGGCCGGCTGTGCGGTCGGATGCCGCTTTTGCTCGACCGGGCATCAGGGCTTCAGCCGCAACCTCACCACGGGCGAAATCGTCGCCCAGCTGTGGTTTGCCGAACATTTCCTGCGCAAGCATCTCAAGCGCGACGAGCGTGTCATCTCCAACGTGGTGATGATGGGCATGGGCGAGCCGCTGCAGAACTATTCCGCGCTGGTGCCCGCGTTGCGCACCATGCTCGACGACAACGCCTACGGCTTGTCGCGCCGTCGCGTGACGGTGTCGACTTCCGGCGTGGTGCCCATGATCGACCGCCTGGGCACCGATTGCGCGGTGGCCATGGCGGTGTCGCTGCACGCGCCGAACGACGCGCTGCGCGATGACCTCGTTCCGCTCAACCGCAAGTACCCGATCGCCGAGTTGCTCGAGGCCTGCAAGCGCTACCTGGCGCACGCGCCGCGCGACTTCATCACCTTCGAGTACTGCATGCTCGACGGCGTCAACGACCAGCCGGAGCATGCGCGCCAGTTGATCGAGCTCGTGCGCACGAGCGGCGTGTCGTGCAAGTTCAACCTGATTCCGTTCAATCCGTTTCCAGCCTCGGGCCTGCTGCGCTCGCCGCAGCCGCGCGTGCTGGCATTCGCGAAGATGCTGAGCGAAGCGGGCCTGGTGACCACCGTGCGCAAGACGCGCGGCGACGACATCGACGCCGCCTGCGGCCAGCTCGCCGGCGACGTCAAGGACCGCACCCGTGCGGCCGAGCGCATGGCCCAGCGCCGTGCAGCCGAGCGCCCCATTGTTTTGCACCCGGTCCGCAAGACCCTTCCCCAGGAGCACTGAAGCAATGAGCATGGCCTTTCCGATGACGACCGCTAGCGCGCAGCGAATGCTGGCCGCGAGTTTTGCCGGCGTCGCCGTGACGTTTTTGCTCGCCGGTTGCGTCAGCACGCGCACCACCACCACGAGCCTGGCCGACACCAGTTCGGGCAAGGGCGTGGACATCGTCACCGAGTCCGACGAAAGCTCCCGCCAGCGCCGCGCGCGCCTGCGCATGGAGCTGGCCTCGGGCTACTTCGAGCAGGGCCAAACCAACGTCGCGCTCGACGAGATCAAGCAGGCGCTCGCCGCCGACCCGAACAATTCGGACGCGTACAACCTGCGCGGCCTGGTCTACATGCGGCTCGACGACGCCGGCATGGCCGAAGACAGTTTTCGCCGCGCCATTGCCATCAATCCGCGCGACCCCAACACGCGCCACAACTACGGTTGGCTGCTGTGCCAGCAGAACCGCTACGGCGATGCGGCAACGCAGTTCAACGAGGCGCTCGCCGTGCCCAGCTACGCCGACCGTGCCAAGACGCTCATGACGCGTGGCGTCTGCGAGCTCAAGGCGGGCCAGCGCGCGCAGGCCGAGCGCACCCTTCAGCAGGCCTACGAGATCGACGCCAGCAACCCGGTGGTCGGTTTCAACCTGGCCCTGGTGCTCGCGCAGCGCGAAGAATGGTCGCGTGCGCAGTTCTACATTCGCCGCGTCAACAACAGCCCTTCGGCCAGCGCCGAAACGCTGTGGCTCGGCATCAAGATCGAACGAAAGCTCAACAACCGCGAGGCATTGGCGCAGTTGGGAGGTCAACTGCAACGACGCTTCCCCCAGTCGCGGGAGGCATCAGCGTACGAGCGCGGGAATTTCAATGATTGATCGGGTTTCGGAGTTCGGCACTTCCGCGGCGCAGCCGCTCGAAGAAGGCGACATCACGCACAAGACCGCAGGCGACTTGCTTCGCGAGGCGCGCGAGGCGCATGGCCTGCACATCGAAATGGTGGCGGCGGCGCTCAAGGTGCCCCCGCAGAAACTGCTGGCGCTCGAGGCCGACGACATCGCTTCGTTGCCCGATCCGGTATTTGCGCGTGCGCTCGCCAGCAGCGTCTGCCGCGCCTTGCGCATCGATCCCGCGCCCGTGCTCGCCAAGCTGCCGACCACGCAGAAGGTGTCGCTGGCCGCGGCCGACCGCACGCTCAAGACCAACATCTCGTCGGGCACGCCGCGCTGGGCCGGCAACGGCCGCTCCAGCGGCGGCCTGCCATCGCGCGCGCTGCTGACCGTCGTGGTGCTGCTGCTGATCGGCGCGGGCGCGCTGTTCTGGCTGCCGCAGTCGGTCTTCGATCAGCTCGGTGCCTCGGTCTCGCGTCTGACGGCGCATGGCTCGGCCGACACCCCGGCAACGAACGATGCGTCCGCGGGAACGCCGGGCGGTTCGGGCGTCGTCGCCGAGACCGTGCCGGCTCAGGCGGTAGCGCCAAGCGGTTCGGTGGGAGCGGCTGTAGAGACGCCTGTTGCTGCCAATCCAGCCAATGCAACGACGCCGGTCGCAACGGCACCCGCCGCCGTCGCGCCTGCAGCTTCCGCCGCGAGCAGCCAGCAGCTCGTTTTCGTGGCACGTGAAGAGTGCTGGATCACCGTGACCGAAGCCGGCGGCAAGCAGCTGCTGCGTCGCAGCCTGCAGGCCGGCGAGACCGTCGGCCTGTCGGGCGCGCTGCCGCTGTCCGTGGTCGTGGGCCGTGCGTCGAGCGTCGACGTGCAGGTGCGCGGCAAGCCTTTCGACCTGAAGCCGGTCACCAAGAGCGGTGGCGTGGCGCGTTTCGAGGTGACGTCATGAGCGATTGCCTTCTTCCCATCGAATCGGCGGCGCCCAAGGCGCGCCGCTCGCGCCAGGCCAGCGTGGTCTGGGGCCCGCGTGTGGTCACGGTGGGGGGCGACGCGCCGGTGCGCGTGCAGTCGATGACCAACACCGACACCGTCGATGCCATCGGCACCGCGATCCAGGTCAAGGAGCTTGCGCTGGCCGGTTCGGAGATGGTGCGCATCACCGTCAACACGCCCGAAGCCGCCGCGCAGGTGCCCTACATCCGCGAGCAGCTCGACCGCATGGGCGTCGACGTGCCGCTGATCGGCGACTTCCATTACAACGGCCACCGGCTGCTCACCGACTATCCGGCCTGTGCCGAAGCGCTGAGCAAGTACCGCATCAACCCCGGCAACGTGGGCAAGGGCGACAAGAAGGACAAGCAGTTCGGCCAGATGATCGACGCCGCGATGCGCTGGAACAAGCCGGTGCGCATCGGCGTGAACTGGGGCAGCCTCGACCAGGAACTGCTCGCCAGCCTGATGGACACCAACAGCCAACGCGCCCAGCCCTGGGATGCCAAGCAGGTGATGTACGAGGCGCTGATCACGTCGGCCATCGAGTCCGCCAAGCTGGCCGAGTCGATGGGCATGGCCGGCAACCAGGTCATCCTGTCGTGCAAGGTGAGCGGCGTGCAAGACCTGATCTCGGTCTACCGCGAGCTGGCCCGGCGCTGCGAGTATCCGCTGCACCTGGGCCTGACCGAGGCCGGCATGGGTACCAAGGGCACGGTGGCTTCGGCCACGGCGCTGTCGATCCTGCTGCAGGAGGGCATCGGCGACACCATTCGCGTGTCGCTCACGCCGCAGCCGGGCGAGTCGCGCACGCAGGAAGTGCTGATCGCCAACGAGATCCTGCAGGCGCTTGGCCTGCGCGTGTTCGTGCCGAGCGTCACCGCCTGCCCGGGCTGTGGCCGCACCACGAGCACCACCTTCCAGGAACTGGCCAAGCAGATCGACGACTACCTGCGCATGCAGATGCCGGTCTGGCGCAAGAAGTATCCCGGCGTGGAAACGCTGAAGGTGGCCGTCATGGGCTGCATCGTCAACGGCCCAGGCGAAAGCAAGCATGCCGACATCGGCATCAGCCTGCCTGGCACCGGCGAGGCGCCCGCGGCGCCGGTCTTCATCGACGGCGAAAAGGCGCTTACGCTGCGCGGCGACAATATCGCCAACGAGTTCCACCAGCTCGTAGAAACCTATATCGAAAAGCGCTTCGGCGGCGAACACGCCGTCGCTGCCTGACACCTCCGCAGGATCCATGGCTGATAAATTGAATGCCGTCAAAGGCATGAACGACATATTGCCGCCCGAATCGGCGCGCTGGGAGTGGCTCGAGGCCACCGTGCGCGACCTGATGGGGCGGTTTGCGTACCGCAACGTCCGCACGCCGATCCTGGAACGCACGGCACTCTTCGTGCGCGGTATCGGCGAAGTGACCGACATCGTCGAGAAGGAGATGTACTCCTTCGAGGACCGCGCCGACAAGCACGGCAAGTTCGAGCACCTGACCATGCGCCCGGAGAACACCGCCGGCCTGGTGCGCGCGGTGATCGAGCACAACATGCTGTACGAAGGGCCCAAGCGCCTCTGGTACACCGGCCCGATGTTCCGCCGCGAGAACGTGCAGCGCGGGCGTTTCCGCCAGTTCCACCAGATCGGGGCCGAAGCGCTGGGCTTTGCAGGCCCGGACGTCGATGCCGAGCTGATCCTGCTGGCGAACGCACTCTGGAAGGCCATCGGCCTGACCGATGTTCGCCTCGAGCTCAACAGCCTGGGACAGCCTGCCGAACGCGCGTTGCACCGCACCGAACTCATCGCGCACTTCGAGAAGCACGCTGACAAGCTCGACGAAGATGGCAAGCGCCGCTTGCACAGCAACCCGCTGCGCATTCTCGACACCAAGAATCCGGCAATGAAGGACGTGGTCGAGTCGGCACCTAAGCTGATCGACTTTCTCGGTGCCGAATCGCTCGCGCACTTCGAGGGGCTGCAAGCCATCCTCAAGGCCAACGACATTGCATTCACGATCAATCCGCGCCTCGTGCGCGGGCTGGATTACTACAACCTCTCGGTCTTCGAATTCGTGACCGACCGCCTGGGTTCGCAAGGCACGGTGTGTGCCGGTGGGCGTTATGACGACCTGATCGCGCAGATCGGCGGCAAGCCCGCGCCGGCCGTGGGTTGGGCCATGGGCGTGGAGCGCGTGCTCGACCTGCTCAAGGAGCAAGGTGCCGAAGTGCCGGCGCCAGTGCCCGACGCCTATGCCATCGTGCCCGATGCAGCGTCCATGCCGGTCGCGCTGCGTACGCTGCAGCAGCTGCGCGAAAGCGGCGTGCGCGTGCAGATGCATGCGGCAACCGTCGACGGCCTCAGCGGCTTCAAGGCGCAGATGAAGAAGGCGGATGCCAGCGGCGCAACCTACGCCCTAATCTTCGGCGCCGATGAACTCGCACGCGGCGAGGTGACTCTCAAGGCGTTGCGCGACGGAAGCGGCGCGCAAACTTCCCGAGCACTTGCTGAAGCCCCCATCTGGGCCGCCACCCTACAATCGCCGGCTCCCAACACCTGACACGCATGGCAACCCATCTCGACCTCGAAGAACAGGAACAGCTCGACCAGCTCAAGCATTTCTGGAATACCTACGGCACCCTGATCACCTGGGCCGTCCTGCTTGTCGCCGGTGCCTTCGTGGCCTGGAACGGCTGGCAATACTTCCAGCGCAACAAGGCTGTCCAGGCCGCCGCGCTCTACGACGAGGTCGAGCGCAGCACGCAGTCCGGCGACGTCGAACGCATCCAGCGCGTGCTGGGCGACATGAAGGAGCGCTTCGCCAACACCGCCTATGCACAGCAGGCCGGCCTGCTGGTCGCCAAGACGCTGTTCGAGAAGGGCAATGCCGAAGGCTCGCGCGCAGCACTGGAGTGGGTTGCACAGAACGCCGTCGACCCTGGCTACAAGGCCGTTGCCAAGCTGCGCCTCGCGGGCGAGCTGCTCGACAGCAAGTCGTACGACGATGCACTCAAGCAGCTCGACGGCAGCGTCCCCAAGGAATTCGAACCGCTGGTGGCCGATCGCAAGGGCGACATCTACCTGGCCCAGGGCAAGCGCGACGAAGCGCAAGCCGAGTACCGCAAGGCCTGGACCGGTCTTGGCGCGACTTCCGACTACCGTCGTCTGGTCGAGATCAAGCTGAACGCGGTCGGTGTCGACCCGAAGAGCCTGGCCCCGGTCGTTACCGTCACTCCCGCAGCCCCCAAAACTCCCTGACCGCATCATGAATTTCAAGCGTCTCATGCCTGAATCGACCGCCCTGCGTGCGGGATCAGCCCTTGTTTTGGTCGCTTTCCTGGCCGCCTGTTCGGGTACCAGCAAGCCGAAGCCCGAAGAGCTGCCCGCCAATCCGGCCCTGATGGGTGTGCGCCAGGCCTGGAAGGTGCAGGTGCCTGAGGTCAAGTTCCCGCTCACGGCCGCCATCAACGGCGACATCGTCACCGTCGCGGGCAGCGACGGCACGGTGGTGGCCATCGATGCCCGCGCCGGCCGTGAAACCTGGCGCGCGAGCGCCGGTACGCCATTGGCGGCCGGCGTCGGCAGCGACGGTTCGCTGGCGGCCGTCGTCACCACCGGCAACGAACTGGTGGCCCTCGAGAACGGCAAGGTGCTGTGGAAGCAGAAGCTGTCCGCGCAAGCCTTTACAGCACCGCTGGTCGCTGGTCGCCGCGTGTTCGTGCAGACCGCCGACCGCAGCGTGAGCGCCTGGGACGGCCAGAGCGGCCGCCGCCTGTGGATCCAGCAGCGCGCGGGTGAAAACCTGGTGCTGCGCAAGTCGGGCGTGCTGATTGCCGTGGGCGACACGCTGGTGGCCGGCCTCGGCGGCCGTCTGGTCGGCATCAACCCGGGCAACGGCACCTCCCGCTGGGAAGCCCCCATCGCCGCGCCGCGCGGCACCAACGACGTGGAACGCCTGGTCGACCTGACCGGCAGCGTGAGCCGCGTGGGCGACTCGGTGTGCGCACGGGCCTACTACGCCAGCGTCGGCTGCGTCGATACCGCGCGCGGCACGCTGGCCTGGAGCAAGCCGGCCTCGGGCGCCGACGGCGTGAGCGGCGACGACCGCTTTGTCTACGGCACCGAGTCCGACGGCAGCGTCATCGCTTGGCGCCGCGGCGACGGCGAACGTGCCTGGCAGATGAGCCGCCTCAAGAACCGTGAACTGACTTCGCCGCTGGCCGTGGGCCGCTCGCTGATCATCGGCGAGAGCACCGGCACGCTGCATTTCGTGTCGCGCGAAGACGGCGCGCTGCTCAATCGTGTCACGCCCGATGGCTCCGCCATCACCGTTGCGCCGGTGCTCGTCGGCAACACGGTCGTGGTCGTGACTGCCAAGGGTGGTGTGTTTGGATATCGCCCTGAATAATCTTTTCTCGCAAGGCCCGACCATGAAAACCGCGCCATCGAAAGGCCGGCCATGAAGCCGGTCGTGGCCCTGGTCGGGCGTCCCAACGTCGGCAAGTCGACGCTGTTCAATCGCCTGACACAGACGCGCGACGCCATCGTCGCCGATTTCGCCGGCCTCACGCGCGACCGCCACTATGGCAACGGTCGCCTGGGCAAGCACGAGTTCATCGTGATCGACACCGGCGGCTTCGAGCCCGATGCCGGCAGCGGCATCTACAAGGAAATGGCCAAGCAGACACGGCAAGCCGTGGCCGAGGCCGACGTGGTGATCTTCGTCGTCGATGCCCGCGAGGGCCTGTCGGCGCAGGACCATGACATCGCCAATGAACTGCGCCGTCTCGGCAAGCCCTGCGTGCTCGCGGCCAACAAGGCCGAAGGCATGCACGACGGCACCAAGCTCGTCGACTTCTACGAACTCGGGTTCGGTGACGTGCACGGCGTTTCCGCGGCGCACGGGCAAGGCATGCGCGACCTGGTCGAGCTTGCGCTCGAGCCGCTGAACCTGCCCGACCCGGACGACGAATCCGAGGAAGACGAAGCCAACAAGCCGATCAAGCTGGCAGTGGCGGGGCGCCCCAATGTGGGCAAGTCGACGCTGATCAACACTTGGCTCGGCGAAGAGCGCCTGGTGGCATTCGACATGCCGGGCACCACGCGCGACGCGATCTCGGTGCCCTTCGAGCGCAACGGCCAGCGTTTCGAGCTGATCGACACGGCCGGCCTGCGCCGCAAGGGCAGGGTGTTCGAGGCGATCGAGAAGTTCTCGGTGGTCAAGACGCTGCAGGCCATCGAGTCGGCCAACGTGGTGCTGCTGCTGCTCGACGCCACGCAGGGCGTGACCGACCAGGACGCGCACATCGCGGGCTACATCCTCGAAAGCGGCCGCGCTGTGGTGATCGCCATCAACAAATGGGATGCAGTCGACAGCTACCAGCGCGAACAGATTCAGCGGCAGATCGAAACCCGGCTGCCTTTCCTGAAGTTTGCTGCGCTGCATTTCATCTCGGCCATTAAGCGCCAGGGCCTGGGCCCGGTGTGGCAGGCGATTGCGCAGGCCCACAAGTCGGCCACGCGCAAGATGTCCACGCCGGTGCTGACCCGGTTGCTGCTGGAGGCGGTGCAGTTCCAGGCGCCCAAGCGCGGCGGCATGTACCGGCCCAAGCTGCGCTATGCGCACCAGGGCGGCATGAATCCGCCGGTGATCGTGATTCACGGCAATTCGCTCGAGCATGTGACCGATGCTTACAAGCGCTTCCTCGAGGGGCGTTTCCGCAAGGAATTCGATCTGGTGGGTACCCCCTTGCGGATCGAATTCAAGAGCTCTCACAATCCTTTTGCGGACAAGGACGATTGAGTCCATTGGCTGCCGATGGCGGCCAATGACTTGAGGCTGGAGCGGAAGTTCCGTCTTTTGAGAACCGTTATTTTCTCAAGGCTTTTGACTCAGGTTGCTGCAGCGCGGAAACCCTGTGTTAAGGTCATCTCTCCAACAACTACTCTTGAACACGGAGAATATCGTGAGCAATAAAGGGCAACTTCTGCAAGACCCGTTTCTGAATACCCTGCGTCGCGAGCATGTGCCGGTTTCCATTTATTTGGTGAACGGTATCAAGCTGCAGGGGCAGATCGAGTCTTTTGACCAATACGTCGTGCTGCTCCGCAACACAGTGACGCAAATGGTCTACAAGCACGCCATTTCCACCATCGTGCCGGGTCGTGCCGTCAATTTCTCGGCTGCCGAGAACGACGACGCCGCAGCCTGATAGCGCGGAGCGCGGCGGCCTCGGTCGTCGCGCTTTTTCCCAATTCTGATCCCGCTTGTCTGAACAGATCCCCCGCCAGGAAGGCGCCGCCGTTCTCGTCGGCGTCGATTTCGGGCTGCCCCATTTCGACAGCGAACTCGAGGAACTCGGCCTGCTTGCGCAGACTGCCGGCCTCACGCCCGTCGCCCGTCTCTCGTGCAAGCGCAAGGCCCCCGACGCGGCCTTGTTCGTCGGTAGCGGCAAGGCCGAAGAAATCAAGGAACTGGCCGCCCTCCACAGGGCGAGCGAAGTCATCTTCGACCAGGCCCTGAGCCCCGCCCAGCAGCGCAACCTGGAGCGCCAGCTCGACGTTGCGGTGTATGACCGCACTTTCCTCATTCTCGAAATCTTCGCGCAGCGCGCCCGCTCGCACGAAGGCAAGCTTCAGGTAGAACTCGCTCGCCTGCAGTACCTCAGCACCCGGTTGGTCCGGCGCTGGTCTCACCTGGAGCGCCAGACCGGCGGTGCGGGTGTGCGCGGCGGCCCGGGCGAAAAGCAGATCGAGCTCGACCGACGGATGATCAACGAGTCGATCAAGCGCACCCGCGAGCGCCTGGCCAAGGTGCAGAAGCAGCGTGGCACGCAGCGCCGCCAGCGCGAGCGGCGCGACACCTTCAACATCTCGCTTGTCGGCTATACCAACGCCGGCAAGTCGTCGCTGTTCAATGCGCTGGTCAAGGCCCGCGCCTATGCGGCGGACCAGTTGTTCGCCACGCTCGACACCACCACGCGCAACCTTTACCTGGGAGACGCGCGGCGCCAGGTGTCGATTTCCGACACCGTGGGCTTCATCCGCGACCTGCCGCACGGCCTGGTCGACGCGTTCAAGGCGACGCTGCAGGAGGCGGTCGACGCCGACCTGCTGCTGCACGTCATCGACGCCTCCAACCCCCATTACCCCGAGCAGATGGCCGAGGTGCAGACCGTGCTGCGCGAGATCGGCGCCGACACCGTTGCGCAGCTTCTGGTCTTCAACAAGCTCGACGCCCTTGAAAGCGCTCAGCATCCGCTGCATCTGCAGGACGAGATGGAAATCGACGGCGTGCAGGTCCCCCGCATCTTCCTGAGCGCCAAGAGCGGCGAGGGCGTGCCGTTGCTGCGCGCCGAGCTCGCCCGGCAATCGGGCTCCGTAGCCGATACGATGTCCCCTGAGGCAGACGCTGAATTGCACGATGCCGCCGATTGATTGGGCACAATCCCGCCACTGACAAGAGAACGAAGCGAATGAATTCAAAGCCAGCGCGGAGAGGGTTTCTGGGCATGTTCAATCTGAACGACGGCCGATGGGGTCGCGGCGACGAGCCGTCCTCCAACGGCGATCGCCCGGCCGGCAACCGCCCCCCCGATGCCAATCCCCCAGGTGCACCGACACCCCCGCCTTCGGGCAACAACAGCAATAACAACGACCGTCCCCGCGGCCAGGGCCCCAACCAGGGCCCGCCCGACCTCGACGAACTCTGGCGCGACCTCAATCGCAAGCTCGGAGGCTTCTTCGGCGGTGGCAAGGGCGGCGGCAACCGTCCCAGCGGCGGCAACAGCAACGGTGGCGGCAACGGCTACCGCCCCGACATGAAAAACGCAGGATTCGGCCTCGGCCTGGTGGCTGCCGTGGCCGTGCTCATCTGGCTCGGCACCGGCTTCTTCATCGTGAACGAAGGCCAGCAGGCGGTCGTGACGCAATTCGGCCGCTACAAGACGACCGTCGGCGCCGGCTTCAACTGGCGCCTGCCGTACCCCATCCAGCGCCACGAAGTGGTGGTGGTCACGCAGATCCGTTCCACCGACGTGGGCCGCGACGCCATCGTGCGCTCCACGGGCCTGCGCGAATCGGCCATGCTGACCGAAGACGAAAACATCGTCGAAATCAAGTTCGCGGTGCAATACCGCCTGAGCGATGCGCGCGCCTGGCTCTACGAGAGCAAGTCGCCCGCCGAGACCGTCGTGCAGGTGGCCGAGACCTCGGTGCGCGAGGTGGTCGGCAAGATGAAGATGGACGCCGCGCTGGCCGAAGAGCGCGACCAGATCGCACCGCGCGTGCGCACGCTGATGCAGACCATCCTCGACCGCTACAAGGTCGGTGTCGAAGTGGTCGGCATCAATCTGCAGCAAGGCGGCGTGCGTCCGCCCGAGCAGGTGCAGGCTGCGTTCGACGACGTGCTCAAGGCCGGCCAGGAGCGCGAACGCGCCAAGAACGAAGCCCAGGCCTACGCCAACAACGTGGTGCCGCTCGCTACCGGTACGGCTTCGCGCCTGAAGGAAGAGTCCGAAGCCTACAAGGCGCGGATCGTGGCGCAGGCCCAGGGTGATGCCGGCCGCTTCGCCTCGGTGCTGGCCGAGTACCAGAAGGCGCCGCAGGTGACGCGCGACCGCATGTACACCGACGCCATGCAGCAGATCTACGCCAGCACGACCAAGGTGCTGGTCGACAGCAAGCAGGGCTCCAACCTGCTGTACCTGCCGCTCGACAAGCTCATGCAGCAAAGCGGCAACAGCGCGACGCCCACGCCGGTCGACGCGGCCAGCCCCAGCGTCGCCGGCACCGCGCCGGCCCAGTCCTCGGTGATCCCGGTGGCGCCCGTGACGGGCGACGTGCGAGCCCGCGACGGCCGCTCGCGCGACCGCGACGTGCGTTGAAAAAGGACTAGAAGAACATGAACAGAATCGGATTCATCGCATCGTCGATCCTCGTCTTGCTCGTGCTGCTGAGCTCGACCCTCTTCGTGGTCGACCAGCGCCAGTTCGGCGTGGTCTATGCCCTCGGCCAGATCAAGCAGGTCATTACCGAGCCGGGCCTGAACTTCAAGCTGCCGCCGCCGTTCCAGAACGTGTCGTACATCGACAAGCGGCTGCTGACGCTCTCCAGCATCGACACCGAGCCCATGCTCACGGCTGAAAAGCAGCGCGTGGTGATCGACTGGTACGTGCGCTGGCGCATCAGCGACCCGCAGGCCTACATCCGCAACGTTGGCCTCGACGAGAACGCCGGCGCGATGCAGCTCAACCGCGTGGTGCGCAATGCGTTCCAGGAAAACATCAACAAGCGAACCGTGCGCGACCTGATCTCGGTGCGCCGCGAGGCCCTGATGGCCGACGTGCAGCGCGAAGTGCTGTCGGTGGTGAAGGGCGCCAAGCCCTGGGGCGTCGACGTGGTCGACGTGCGCATCACCCGTGTCGACTACGTGGAGGCCATCACCGAATCGGTTTATCGCCGCATGGAAGCCGAGCGCAAGCGCGTGGCCAACGAACTGCGCTCGACCGGTACGGCCGAAGGCGAAAAGATCCGCGCGGACGCCGACCGCCAGCGCGAAGTGATCGTTGCCAACGCATACCGCGACGCGCAGAAGATCAAGGGTGAGGGCGATGCCCAGGCCGCCGCCGCCTACAGCGAGGCCTTCGGCCGCGACCCGCAGTTCGCCCAGTTCTACCGCAGCCTCGAGGCCTACAAGCAGAGCTTCAACAAGAAGAGCGACGTGCTGGTGCTCGATCCGTCGTCGGACTTCTTCCGCGCCATGCAGAGCTCGGGCTCGACCACCAGCGCCCCTCGTCGTTGATTCTTCGTCAGGAGCCGTGAGCGCCGACACTTTCTGGAGCGCATTGGCGCTCGTCCTGGTGATCGAAGGCATCCTGCCGTTCGTGTCGCCGGGAGGGTGGCGGCGCGGCTTCGGGCAGCTCATGCAGCTGCGCGACGGCCAGCTTCGTTTCTTCGGACTTTGTAGCATCCTGCTGGGTTTGGCACTCCTTTGGATCTTGGGGTAGCGCGGTCCCGGTAGAATCCCGGTTTAACCACGCCCCCGATCCCCATGTCCGCTTGGGTCCTTCCGGATCACATTGCCGATGTGCTGCCTTCCGAGGCGCGCCACATCGAAGAACTTCGACGCCAGCTGCTCGATACCGCCCGTGGCTACGGCTACGAGCTGGTGATGCCGCCGCTGCTCGAGCACCTGGAGTCGCTGCTTTCCGGCACCGGCGAGGCGCTCGACCTCCAAACCTTCAAGCTCGTCGACCAGCTCTCCGGCCGCAGCATGGGCCTTCGTGCCGACACCACCCCCCAGGTGGCGCGCATCGATGCCCACCTGCTGAACCGCGACGGCGTGGCCCGCCTGTGCTACTGCGGCCCGGTGCTCCACACCCGCCCGGACCGGCCGCACGCCACCCGTGAGCCGCTGCAGTTCGGCGCCGAGATCTACGGCCACGCCGGCCTCGAGGCCGACACCGAAACCCTGCTGCTGGCGCTCGATTGCCTCGACGCCGCCGGCCTGCGCGAAGGCGTGATCGTCGACCTGGCCGACGCCCGCATCGTGCGCGCACTGTTCGCCGGCGTGCCGGTCGACGCCGCGGTGCTCGCCCGGGTTCATGCCGCGCTGGCCGCCAAGGATGCCAGCGAGCTTGCCTCGCTCACCAAGGATTTCCCGGCCGCTTCGCGCGACGGGCTGCGCGCCCTGATCGGGCTCTATGGCGACGCCGCCGTGCTCGACGAGGCCGCCAAGGCGCTCAAGGACACGCCCGGGGTGGGCGCGGCCCTGGCCGACCTCAAGCAGCTCGCCGCCGGCCTGGGCGGCGTTGCCGGCCGCCAGATCAGTTTCGACCTGGCCGACCTGCGCGGTTATGCCTACTACAGCGGCATGCGGTTCGGCATCTACGTGCCCGGCGCAGCCGATTCGCTGGTGCGTGGCGGCCGCTACGACGAGGTGGGGGCCGTGTTCGGCCGTAACCGCCCGGCCGTCGGCTTCAGCCTCGACGTGCGCGAACTGGTCGGCGTGCTGCCGGCCCGCCCGCTGCGCGCCGCCATCCGCGCGCCCTGGAGCGACGCGGCCGGGCTGCGTCAGGCGATTGCCCAATTGCGCAAGTCCGGTGAAACGGTAGTCTGCGTGCTGCCGGGCCATGGCAGCGAAATCGATGAATTCCACTGCGACCGCGAGCTCGTCGAGCAAGCAGGCCAGTGGAGTGTCCGAACGATCTGAATTTTTGAAGTAATGGAACGAGCATGAGCGTAACCACCGGAAGAAACGTGGTCGTCGTCGGCACCCAATGGGGCGACGAAGGCAAAGGCAAGCTGGTCGACTGGCTGACGGAAAGCGCCCAGGGCGTGGTCCGCTTCCAGGGCGGCCACAACGCGGGCCACACGCTGGTCATCAACGGCGTGAAAACCGCGTTGCACCTGATCCCGAGCGGCATCATGCGGCCCGGCGTCAAGTGCTACATCGGCAACGGCGTGGTGCTGTCGGCCGCCAAGCTGTTCGAGGAAATCGAAGGGCTGGAGAAGGCCGGTGTCGAAGTGCGTTCGCGCCTGCGCATCAGCGAGGCCTGCCCGCTGATCCTGCCGTTCCACGCCGCGCTGGACATCGCGCGCGAGGCCTACCGCGAAAAGGGCGGCATCGAGAAGATCGGCACCACCGGCCGCGGCATCGGCCCGGCGTATGAAGACAAGATCGCCCGCCGTGCGCTGCGCGTGCAGGACCTGAAGCACCCCGAGCGCTTCGCGGCCAAGCTGCGCGTGCTGCTCGACCTGCACAACCACGTGCTGACGCAGGTGCTGAGTGCCCCGGCCATCGACTACGACGAAGTCTTCGACGAAGCGATGAAGCACGCCGAGCTGCTCAAGCCCATGATGGCCGACGTCTCGCGCGAACTGAACGACGCGCACAAGAACGGCGCCAACCTGCTGTTCGAAGGCGCGCAGGGCACGCTGCTGGACGTGGACCACGGCACCTACCCGTACGTCACCTCCAGCAACTGCGTGGCAGGCAATGCCGCCGCCGGTTCGGGCGTGGGCCCGGGCATGCTGCACTACATCCTCGGCATCACCAAGGCCTACTGCACGCGCGTCGGCGGCGGTCCGTTCCCCACCGAACTCGACTGGGCCACGCCCGGCACCCCGGGCTACCACATGAGCACCGTGGGCGCCGAAAAGGGCGTGACCACCGGCCGCAGCCGCCGTTGCGGCTGGTTCGACGCCGCGCTGCTCAAGCGCTCGGCGCAAGTCAACGGCCTGTCGGGCCTGTGCATCACCAAGCTCGACGTGCTGGACGGCCTCGAGAAGCTCGAGCTGTGCACAGGCTACGAACTCGACGGCGAAGTCACCGACATCCTGCCGATGGGCGCCGACGAGATCGAGCGCTGCACGCCCATCTACGAAACCCTCGAAGGCTGGAGCGAAAGCACCGTGGGCGTCACGCAGTACGACAAGCTGCCGATCAATGCGCGGCTGTACCTGCAGCGCATCGAGCAGGTCACTGGCGTGCCGATCCACATGGTGTCGACCAGCCCCGACCGTGACCACACGATCATGATGCGCCACCCCTACCTGGCCGACTGAAAGCAGAGGAAAAGAAGAACCATGTTGACCGAAGACGGCAAGCATCTCTACGTCAGCTACGACGAGTACCACAACCTGATCGAGAAGCTCGCGATCAAGGTGCACCAGTCGGGCTGGCAGTTCGACACCATCCTGTGCCTGGCGCGCGGCGGCATGCGCCCCGGCGATGTGCTCTCGCGCATCTTCGACAAGCCGCTGGCGATCATGTCGACCAGCTCGTACCGCGCCGATGCCGGCACGGTCCAGGGCCATCTCGACATCGCACGCTTCATCACCACGCCCAAGGGCGAGATCGCAGGCAAGGTGCTGCTGGTGGACGACCTGGCCGATTCGGGCCACACGCTGCACGCCGTGATGGACATGCTGCGCAACAACTACCCACCCATCACCGAGCTGCGCAGCGCCGTGATCTGGACCAAGGCGCTGTCGACCTTCACGCCTGACTACCAGGTGGAATTCCTGGCCACCAACCCGTGGATCCATCAGCCCTTCGAAGGCTACGACTCCATGGGCGCCGAAAAGCTCATCGAGAAGTGGTCGGTCTGACGACCCGCTCCCGCCGGTTCACCCGGCGGGGTTGAGCAGCATCGCGGTGTAGCGCCGCTGCATTTCTTCCGGCGTCAGCTTCTCGATGCTGTGCCCCACGTTCCAGCGATGGCCGAAGGGGTCGCGAAAGACGCCGGAACGTTCCCCATAGAACTGGTCCTGCGGCGCCATGTCCAGCGTGGCGCCGGCAGCGACCGCGCGCGCCACCAACGCGTCGGCATCGTCCACATGCAGGTGCAGCGTGACCGCGGTGCCGCCCAGCGTCTTCGCGCTGTGGATATTGCACTCGGCGAATTCGTCCGAGAGCATCAGGATCGCGCCGTTGTGGAAGTCCAGTTCGGCGTGGCCGATGCGGCCGCTCGGCTCCGTGAGCCGGAAGATCTCCTTCACCTCGAAGACCTTGCAGTAGAAGTCGATGGCGGCGGCTGCGTCGTGAACGCAGATGTAGGGGAAGAGTTCGTGGATGGCCATGATGAGAGTCGCCTTTCTTTGGAAGTGCCGATCGATTCTGGGCCGCCGCGCTTCTAGCGTCTTGAACGAATTTGACCCGCGGCTGTGCTTGCCGGAACGTGCCGTGGCGACGCCGCTCCCGTCCGGCGCCACGCCTGTGGCGGCATGCCCGCCAGCGCCGAAAACTCGCGGCTCAGGTGGGCCTGGTCGCTGTATCCCGCCGCCGACGCCACATCGGCCCAGCCCTGTACGCTTCCGGCTGCCAAAGCCAGCGCGCGATCGAAGCGCATGACCCGCGCATATTCCTTCGGCGTCAGGCCGATCGCACCGCGAAAGAGGGCGATGAAGCGGCGATGGCTGTAGCCGCTGCGTTCCACCAGTTCCGCGATCGAGCCGCTCCCTCGAGCGATGGGGCCGAGCGCCTGGGCGATGGCCGGGTGAAGCCCTCGCATGCCGGCGTTCAGCGATGCAACGATGCGCCCGGTGAGCAGGGCTTCGAAAACCGCCAGCTGCCGTTCGGCGGAGTACGCGGCATGAATCTGCGCGAGCGCGTCTGCGGTGGGCTGCGCGCCCCAGAGCGCGTCGAGCGCCGTATGCCGGCCGGCAAGCGCGTCTTCGGGGGCACCCAGCAGGAGGCGCGCAGCGCCCGGCTCGAGCTGCGCGCCGACGGACCGCGTGGCCACCGAGACGTCGCGCATGTAGAAGGCCGACCGCGCGCCGCCGACGATCGCGTAGCCGTGGGTCTCACCCTGTGGATCGTTCGCGCCGGCGAACAGCTTCAGCGGCGGGCCCGAGAGCCGGAACACCAGGTGCATTCCGCCAGTTGGCAGCACGTGCTCGCGCGCCCCGGGTCGCGCGACGCGACTGCCTTCGGGCGCGGAGGCCCACAGCAGCCGCACGAACGGCTGCAGATGCGCCGCGGGCTGGCGGGTCAGCTGCATGGCGCGTCCTTGGCGGGAGACAGGCGATGGCGCATCGGCGGATTGTGCCGCGCCATGCCTCTCTGGCGCCGTCGCCCTCGTCAGGCGCTGGTGGCCGCGTGCAGGGCGTAGACCGGGTCCGGCCAACGCTCAGGCGTCATTCCGGCCAACTGGGCAGCCAGGTGCTCGACAAGTCGCATGTCGACATTCGCCGCCACGGTCCCCGGTGCGCCCGCAAAAGCCTCGCGCAGCCGCCGGATGGCGTTGGCGGTGCCCCGCAGAACGCCTTCCGGCTGGCCGGGCTTCTCGAAGGCCAGCACATTCGCCAGCAGGTGGAGGAAGGACGCGACGACCGTCTCCTCCGTCCGCGCTTCTTGCTCGGGCGCGGCAAGCGGGGCGATCACCAGCTCGAGCCAGTCGATCACTTCGGGCGGAATGCCTTGCCGCGCCAGCGCGGCGTAGGTGGTCGGCCATGCCTTCGTCGGCGTCTTGCGCAGCCAGGCGCTGAGCGCCTTGGGCGTGCCTGCCGCAGGCGTGTCGGCAATGTCGGGCGCCGATCCGGCCATCTTCCTGTACAGCATGGGGGCCGCCGCGGCGACAGGTGGCACCGGCATGGCGCGCGAGCGCATCAGCATGGAGCCGGCGGGCGCGGCTCTCGTGGCCTCGAACTGGATGGAAGACGTGCCTCCCCAGCCCGCCGGCACCATCTGCGCCACCTTGTGCAGCTCGGGCATGTCGGTGGCCCGGTCGCCTTCGGCGCGTTCCGCCACCAGCAGGTAGTTGGTCTGGTCGGTCACCAACTGGTAGGCCACCGCCAGCCGGCGGCCCTGCGCCGAGACCTCGACGTCGGGATTTCCGCACAGCTCGGCCACGCGTGCGTGCGCCGCGATCTTGCTCAATGCGTCGACCGGCGCGGCAACCTTGCCGATCCGGATGATGCCGATCGGCTCGGCCGCTTCTGCGCCCGGGCGAGCGCCCAGCAGGCGGACTTCGCCTTCGGGGGCGCCAGCCAGCAGGGCGAACACGTTCACCGTGTCGCCGTCGAACACCGAGGCCGGCAGCGCCGACACCCATGCGGGCCGCGAGCCCGCGGGCCATTCGATGCGCACAGCGTCGAGCCGCGGCGAACGCAGGCGCGCGAACATGCGCAGCACCGCCGGCTCGACCGCCTCGCCGGGCGCGACGAAGTCGCAGGCGCCGCCCGTGGCCTCGGCCAGGCGCCGCAGGTGGCTTTCCGCCGGACTGCTGCCGATGCCCACCACGAACACGCGGTGCCCCGACGTCTTTGCCGACGCGATGGTCGCGTCGATGGCGCTGATCTCGCCATCGGTCACCACCAGCACGTCGCTCGGCGCACCGCCGCCCAGCGCGAAGGTGGAGGCGAGCGCGCTTTCCATTTCGGTGCCGCCCAGGTCGGCCTGCAGCGCGCCGACCCAGCGCTGCGCGGCCAGCCGGGTGATGTCCGTCAGGGCCCACAGGCTGCGCGAGCGATGCTCCACCGTGGAGCCGAAGCGCGAGAGCGAAAAGCGGTCGCCGGTGCCCAGTTGCAGCACGATCGACTGCAGCGCGCGCCGCGCGGCGTCGATGCTGTCGCCGGCCATGGAGCCGGAGCAATCGACCAGCAGCTGCACATCGGTGGTGGCGGGGCCGTGCGCTGGAATGCGCGGGCAGAAGCTGGCCAGCGCGACGGTGCTGCCAGGCTCGACGCTGTCGCGCGCCAGCACGGCGACGGACGCGTGCGCCAGTTGGTCGACCACCAGCACGAAGTCGCGGTCGAGCATGCCCCGGCGCGCCAGCGACACCTGCATGTGGTCTTTCGCCTGCCGGAACGCGATGCCCACCGGATGGCTGGGCGAGGCCACGCGCGCACGCGCCAGTTCGCCGTGCAGCCGCAGCGCGATGTCGAAAGGATAGGCCGCCACCGGGCTGTGCACGGGCGCCTGATGCGGCTGCAGGCCGCCATCGGCCACCGGGTCGCCGTAGCGCGGCGCGATCACCGTCGGAATCAGCAGGCGCAGGCCCTGCTGTTCGAACGCCAGGGTCTGCGCATAGCGCAGCGTCACGACGCAGGCTTCGCCCGCCGCGAGGTTGCCCAGGTTCAGCGTGTAGCTCAGGTCGTGGTTCTTCTCCAGCATGATGGCCGCGTGCCCTTCCGCCAGGGCGTCTTCGTAGGCGGCCTCGGCCTTTGCCTTTTCGACCACCGCGCCGCTCAGGCGCCGCACGCCCAGTTGCACGTCGACGCCCAGCAGCACCGCGCCCCACGGCAGCGGAAAGCTGTAGACCACCTCGACGTTCGTGGCGCCCGGGTTGCGGAAGCGTTGCTCGACGGTCATTTCGAGCAGCACGCCGCGCAGGTCGCCCTCGGCCTTCACGACTTCGAGCATCACGGCGTCGCCGCCGGTCGTCGTCATTCGCGCATGTTCCAGATAGCTCATGGGATTTCCCTTTCTTTTCCGTCAGTTCTTCTCGGAGGAATCGGCGCTGGAGACAGCCGCGAAGGCCGCCATCACGCCCTGTATGAAATCGCGCACCTGCGCCGGGGAAAGGCCCGCGCGGCCGGGCTCGATGACCACCTCGATGCCGTCCGCCACCGTCAGGTGGCTGCGCACTTCCACCGAGCCGGGCGCGCGCGGGCGTGCCGGTATCGGGGCCTGCTGGTCGCTGTGCAGCATCTCCCGGATGCGCTCCAGCGACACGCCGGCGGCCGTCCACTTCTTGATGAGCAGCAACTGCTCCAGCTGGCGGGCGCCGTAGCGCGCGGCGCGGGTCTCGCCCTCGGGCCGGTCGACGATGCCGAGCTGCACGTAGTAGCGCACGGTGCGCAGCGGGAGATCCGCCAGCACGCACAGGTCTGCGAGCGCGTAGGTCGTTGCCGGAGCGGGTGGGTTCGATTTCATACACTTAATTTAAACACAAGAACTGTATTTATAAAATACCCCGAAAGCCCGGCATGCCTCGGCGCGCTAGCATCGAAGCCATGAGCAAGCTTTCCACGACCCTGATCCACCACCCCTACGCACCCCCAGAGACCTTCGCCGCGCCGCAGCCGGGCGTGTTCAAGGCGTCGACCGTGTTCTTCGCCGACGTGGCGGCGATGCGCGCGCGCGACTGGAAGACCAAGGCCGGCTACACCTACGGCCTGCACGGCACGCCCACCACCTTCACGCTCGAGGAGCGCCTGGCCACCCTCGAGGGCGGCACCGAGTGCCTGCTGGTGCCGAGCGGCTTGGCCGCCATCACGCTGGTCGCGTTCGCGTTTCTGAAGACCGGCGACGAGGTGCTGATCCCCGACAACGCCTACGGCCCCAACAAGGCGCTGGCCACCGGCGAGCTCGCCAACTTCGGCATCACCCACCGCCTGTACGACGCGATGGACCCGTCCGACCTCGAGGCCAAGCTGTCGCACCGCACGCGCCTGGTGTGGCTCGAGGCGGCGGGCTCGGTGACGATGGAATTCCCCGACCTGCCGGCGCTGGTGGATGTCTGCCGCGCACGCGGCGTGATGACGGCGCTCGACAACACCTGGGGGGCCGGCCTGGCCTTCGCGCCCTTCGATTTCAACGGCACGGGGCAGGGCGTCGACATCTCGGTGCACGCGCTCACCAAGTACCCGAGCGGCGGCGGCGACGTGCTGATGGGCAGCGTGGTCACGCGCGACGAGCGGCTGCATCGTGCCCTCAAGCTCACCCACATGCGCATGGGCTTCGGCATCGGCGTGGGCGACGTCGAGACGCTGCTGCGCTCGCTGCCCAGCATCGGGCTGCGCTATGCCGCGCACGACCGCGCGGCGCGCGAACTGGCGGGCTGGCTCAACGGCTGCGAGGAAATCGCGCAGGTGCTGCACCCGGCGCTCGAGGATTCACCGGGCCACGTGCACTGGCGCGCGCTGTGCGGAGCTACCGACCTGGCGGCGGGCCTGTTCTCGGTGGTGTTCGACGAGCGCTTCCGCACCGAGCAGGTCGACCGTTTCTGCGACAGCCTGAAGCTGTTCCGGCTCGGCTATTCGTGGGGCGGCCCGATCAGCCTGGTGGTGCCCTACGACATCGGCCTGATGCGTGACGCGAGCGTGGCGCGCTGGCCGCACAAGGGCACACTCGTTCGCTTCTCGATCGGCCTGGAGGATGTGGACGATTTGCGAGCCGATCTGCAACAGGCCCTGGCACGGATGTAAAAAAGCGCATCGCCCACCTGGACGGCCGCCGTGGGCATGCGCTTGAGACTGCACCGTTATCGCTTACAGTAGGCCACGCGCAGTCACCCTGACTGCCTCGCCCAAGGAGAAGCAGTGGCAACACCAAATTACGGCTACGAGAAGCGCCAGAAAGAGCTGGCCAAGAAGAAGAAAAAGGAAGAAAAGCTCCGGGAAAAGGCGAATCGCAAACTCAGCCCGAGCAGCGACGGACTGGCTCCTGGAGACCCGGAGACCGACATGGCCTCGCTCGAACACGATGCCCCCACGGTGCCCGAGCTGCCCACCAAGAACGGTTGATCCGTTCCTGGCGTCCTTCCATGAAAACCGCTGCAGGCTTGCGCTTGCAGCGGTTTTTTCATTTGGGCAGCAGCTTGCGCAGTTCGGACCAGACGTTGTCGAGCAACTGCGGCTGCGCCGCCGCCGTCGGGTGGATGCGATCGGCCTGGAACAGCGAGAGCGCGTCCGGCGCATCCGCCACGCCTTTGAGCAGGAAGGGCACGAGCGCCGACCGGGTGGCGCCGGCCACCTTGGAGAACACCGCCTCGAAGCGCCGCGTGTAGTCGCCGCCGTAGTTCGGCGGCACCTGGATACCGACGATCAGCACCTTGGCGCCGGCTGCCTGCGCGGCCTTGGTGATCTGCAGCAGGTTGCTTTCGGTGTCGGCCAGCGGCAGGCCGCGCAGCGCGTCGTTGGCACCGAGTTCCAGCACCACGAGGCTGGGCTTGTGCTGCGCGAGCAGTGAAGGAAATCGGGCGCGGCCGCCCGAGCTGGTGTCGCCGCTGATGCTGGCGTTGACCACGGTGGCCGCGATCTTCTGCTGCGCAAGCCTTTTCTCCAGCAAGGGTACCCAGCCTTCGCCGCGCTTGAGCCCGTACTCTGCGCTCAGCGAATCGCCCAGCACCAGGATCACCGGCTTGCCAGCCGCGGACGCCGGAGCCTGGGCATGCGCCGCCGTTGTCCAAGTCCCCGCGCTGCCGAGCGCGGCGGTGGTCAAGATAAAGTCACGTCGATTCAAAACCAAAGCCTTTCCATGTCCCAACCCCCGTCTGATGCCATTGTCGCCGTCGAGCATGTCTTCAAGTCCGTGACCGACTCGGCCGGCACGCTGGACATTCTGCAGGACATCCATTTCACCCTCGGCGCGCGGGAAACCGCCGCCATCGTCGGCGCCTCGGGTTCGGGCAAGAGCACCTTGCTTTCGATCATCGCGGGGCTGGACACGCCCACTCGCGGCACTGTCAGGCTAGCGGGCGACGACCTGTTCGCCATCGACGAGGACGAGCGCGCCGCCGTGCGCGCGCAGCGCGTGGGCTTCGTGTTCCAGAGCTTCCAGCTGCTGGGCAACCTCAGCGCGCTCGAGAACGTGATGCTCCCGCTGGAACTGGCCAACCGCAAGGATGCCCGCAAGGCCGCCACCGAGATGCTGGGCCGAGTCGGGCTGGGCCAGCGGCTGGGGCACTACCCGAAGGTGCTTTCGGGCGGCGAGCAGCAGCGTGTGGCGCTGGCACGGGCCTTCGTGGTGCAGCCGGCCCTGCTGCTGGCGGACGAGCCCACCGGCAGCCTCGACTTCGCGACCGGCGAGCAGGTCATGAAGCTGATGTTCGATCTGAACCGCGAACTGGGCACTACGCTCGTGCTCGTTACGCACGACCGCGGCATCGCCGACCGGTGCGAACGCCGCATCACCATCGAGGCCGGCCGCGTCGCAGGTAATGAAAAAGCTGCCGTAGCGCCCGGCTGACAAGCGCGGTAAGCTATCAAACGGATAGCAGATATAGATAGCAAATATAACTAGGAGCAAGATCCCCCATGGATGACCTTCCACCGGAGGCCATTGCGGCGCTGCGGCGGGGCAGGCTGATCGAAGCCATCAAGATCGTGCATGACAGCACCGGCATGGATCTCCAGTCGGCCAAGGACGCCGTCGAGCGTTACGCCGCCTGGATGGGGGATCCCGGCCGCCGTTCGCCCGATGTGGCCGCGCAGGACCGCGGCTTCGCGTCGATGCCTTCCACCGCGCTGACCGCGCTGGCGCAGGGCGACAAGATCGAAGCCGTGCGCCTCACGCGCGAAGCCACCGGCCTGAGTCTCGCGGCCGCCAAGCGGCTGGTCGATAACCACGAGCACCCGCCGGTCGGCGCCTTCGGCCACCTGCCGTCCGAAATACCCCGCCGCCCGATGGTCGACGAGCCGGGCCGCGTGCCTGCCGGCGGCTACAACTGGCTGCCGGTGACCGTCATCCTGCTGGCCATGCTGATGGTCTGGCTGTTGTTTGGAAAAGAGCTCTGACCCGATGATCGTTCCCCAGTTCTGGGCCGAAGGCCGCATCCAGGAGCATGTGGCTGGCAAGCAAGTCACGGTGCGTCGTCACGGCTGGTCCGACGACAGCCCGCTGGCCGCGCAGGCGCATGCCGACCAGCGCGCGCGCGAAGCCTTCGACCGCATCGCCGCCGGCGAGCAGCTCGACCGCCGCGAACTCAAGCGCGCCTACAACGGCGCCGACGGCGTGCCGATCCGCGAGGAAATCATCGAGCGGCAGGGCGACACCGTCGTCACGCGCAACGGCTACGGCGCGCGCTGCCTCAACACGCCCGACGTGCTGTTCGTCGACATCGACTTCGAGGAGCCTCTGCGAGGCAGCGTGTTCGGCTTTGCGTTGGTACCGGCCCTGATTGCCGGCGTGGTCGGCGGCTGGGCCGCCAAGACCTGGCTCGGCGGGCTGATCGCGGCCATCGTGGTGTTCGCCGTGGCCTGGGTCATCGGCAAGCGCAAGAAGCGCGGCGAACCCAGCGGCGACCCTTCGCCCGAGAAGCGCGCGGCCGAACGCATCGGGCGCTTCCTGCACCAGCATCCCGACTGGCATCTGCGCATCTACCGCACGCCGGCGGGCTTCCGGGTGCTCGCCATGCACGATGTCTTCAAGCCTTCCGATAACGCCGTGGCCGATTGCTTCCAGCTGCTGGGCGTCGACAAGGTCTACGCGCGCATGTGCCGCAACCAGAACTGCTTTCGTGCCCGCCTGAGCGCCAAGCCGTGGCGCATCGGCATCGGCGAGCCGATGCGGCCCCGGCCCGGCGTCTGGCCTGTGGCGCCCGACAAGCTGCCCGCGCGCGACGCCTGGGTCGCGCGCTACGAAAAAGCCGCCGAAGGCCACGCCGCCTGCCAGTTCCTGGAGGCCGTGGGCAACAGCGCGAGGGTGCATCCGAACGCACTGGCGGTACAGCAACTGCACGACGAGCGCACCCGCGCGACCAGCGGCCTCCCGCTCGCCTGACGGGGTGGTCCCGGGGGTAGGGATAATCGGAGGATGTCTTCCCCTAAAGTGATCTTCGGCTTCCATGCCGTGGGCGTGCGCATCAAGACCGCGCCTAAATCGGTGCTCGAAGTGATGTTCGACGCCAGCCGGCGCGATGCGCGCATGAAACAGTTCATTGCGCGAGCGCAAGAAGCCGGTGTCCGGCTGGTCGAGGCCGACGGCCTGCGGCTGTCCAAGCTCAGCGGCAGCCACGGTCACCAGGGCGTGGTGGCGCGGGTCGAACCTGCCGCGCAAATCCATTCGCTCGACGAATTGCTCGAAGGCCTCGAAGAGGCCGGCACCGTGCCGCTGCTGCTGGTGCTCGACGGCGTGACCGACCCGCACAACCTCGGCGCCTGCCTGCGCGTGGCCGACGGTGCCGGCGCGCATGCGGTCATCGCGCCCAAGGACCATGCGGCGGGCATCAACGCCACCGTGGCCAAGGTGGCGAGCGGCGCTGCCGAGACGGTGCCGTACTTCATGGTGACCAACCTCGCGCGCACGCTCAACGAACTCAAGGAGCGCAGCATCTGGTGCGTGGGCACCAGCGACGATGCGCCGGGCACTATCTACCAGAGCGACTTCAAGCGCCCGCTGGCGCTGGTGCTGGGCGCCGAGGGCGAGGGCATGCGCCAGCTCACGCGCAAGACCTGCGACGAGCTCGTGAGCATCCCGATGGCCGGTGCCGTCGAGAGCCTGAACGTCTCGGTGGCCAGCGGCGTGTGCCTTTACGAGGCGATGCGCCAGCGCGGCGCCTGAGCGGCGTCTATGGCGAGGGCAGGGGCGGCGTCCCGCCCTTGCGGTGAAAGTAGATCAGCTCCGCCACGCGCCGCATCTGCGGCGTGCCCAGCAGGTGGTTGAACATCCAGTCGCTCTGGAAATTGTCGAAGGCCCAGCGCAGCGTGCGCTTGAGCAGGAAGCTCGGGTAGCTGCGCACGAACCAGGTGGCCGGGTCATCGGCCTCCCTGCGCACGAAGCGCGCCACCGCCTCGCCAGCGCGCTCACCGTGCTGCAGCGCGGTGTGGATGCCGCCCGCGGTCACCGGCGACACCATGCCCGCGGCGTCGCCCACCAGCAGCGCTCGTTCCCGCGCAACCCTCGGCAGCACGCCGCCGCAGGGGATCATGCCGGCGCGCACCGCGACGGGCGCCGAGTCGCCCGGTGTCACGACCGATGCGATCTTGCGCAGCAGCGGGTCCAGCCGCAGTGCATGCGCGTCGCCTGGAACCACGCGGCGCGCCAGTCCGATCTGGCTCACGCCCACACCGTCCAGCGCCCAGCCGATGTAGCCGGGGGCCAGCTTGCGGTCGATGAAGCAGTGCAGCAGGTCGGGCGCCATGCGCGCGCCCTGGTATTCATGCTCCACGCCGAACAGGAAGCGCGT
Organism: Variovorax paradoxus; assembly: GCF_022009635.1. Classification (NCBI taxonomy): domain Bacteria; kingdom Pseudomonadati; phylum Pseudomonadota; class Betaproteobacteria; order Burkholderiales; family Comamonadaceae; genus Variovorax; species Variovorax paradoxus. Next base: position 4,513,453 of record NZ_CP091716.1, on the reverse strand, counting down.
GTTGCGCGACAGGCCCAGCGCCTTGGCTACACGCGAATGCGGCCCGTCCGCGCCCACGAGGTAGGTGGCCGTGATGCAGGGTCCGTGGGTGACGGGCACTTCCCAGCGCCCGTTGATCCACAGTGCTTGCTCGAACAGCGTGCCCAGCCTCACATCGACACCGCAGGCCCGTGCCGAATCCACCATCCAGTCGAGCAGCGCGGGCGCGTCGGTGGCCCAGAACCAGTAGCCCGGTGCATGCAGGTCCACATGCCGCATGTTGGGCGCATAGAGCCGCACCCCCTCGATACGGCGTACCAGCGCGGGTGGCACTTCGGCGAGCCACGGCACGCTGTCGACCGCGTCCTTCACGATGATGCCGGTGGTGTGGAGCTTGGCGCCGGCGCTGGCCTTCTTCTCTAACACCATCACGCTGAGCCCCGCGAGGGCCGCGGCTCGGGCGCACGCCAATCCGGCAAAGCTCGCGCCCACGACAAGAAGATCGACCTTGATGCCCGCTGCGCCGCTGCCGGCCGATGGGACCGGCGCCGCGTGCGGCGGTGTGATCAGGGATGAATCGAGGGGAGCGAAGAAACTCGAGGAAGAAGATGACATGGGCTGGCTGTGTTCGATGCGCACCGCGGTCTGCGGTGCGCATGCGAAGTTAGCCAGCCCCTGTGCGCGCGGCGTGAAGCCTGTGTGAACTCAGGACGGGTAACTCAGGACGGGTCTTTGCCGCGCGTGCGGCCGACAGCGCTGAAGATGCCGATCCCGAGCAGGATCGTCGCCCCGATGCCGATGTAGAGCGTGGGCACGCCCACCACCGTGGCGCCCCAGACAAGGCCGCCAAGGAAGATAAGGAATCCGATCATGTAGAGCGCAAAGGACATCGTCGTTCCTCCGGAAGCTGAGATGCGTTGCAGTATCCCGGCCGACGCGACGGCCCGGGGCGGCCCGCGCCGCCTGTGCGTGTGGGAGCGAGCCTACCGGGCGGCTAGGACGGGCTCGCCACCAGCAGGTAGCGGCAGCCGCTGCGCCCCAGCGCCTTGAACACCAGCGGCCGGTCCACGCCGAAGTCGAGGCAGTCGCCGGGGGCCAGTTCGAAGCGTTCGTCGCCGTAGTCCACGCGCAAGGCGCCTTCGAGCATCCACAGGCACTGGCGGTACGGCTTGCCGCTCCAGCGCGGATAGCTCACCTGCGCCGAACGCGGCAGCTCGACCTCGACCAGCTCGACGCCGCTGCCCGCCTGCCGCTCGGCCACCTGGCGCCGCAGGTAGCCTGCCTCGGGATCGCGCCACACATGCTGCTCGGCCCGCGTGCGCAGGCGCTGGGGGCGGTCGCCGTCCTCGGTCAGCAGTTGCGCCAGCGGCACGCCGAGCCCGGCCGCCAGCCGGCCCAGCAGCACGGCCGTCGGGCTGCTTTGCGCGCGCTCCACCTTCGAGATCATGGCCTTGCTGACTCCCGAGAGCTCGGCCAGCTCGGCAAGGCTGAGTTCCCGCGCCTGCCGAAGCGCCAGCAGCCGGGAGGCGATGAGGGCGTCGATGCCGTCGGCGGCGTCTCCCGAAGAAGAAACGACGGAAGCGGATGAAGTGTTTCCCATATGAGATTATTATTCTCTTATATTGAACGACACAAGGAACATCATGCGGCTCATCCCCTGTACCGAAGAAGCGCACGCCGCGGCGATTCTTGCCATCCTCAACGAAGCCATCGTCACCTCGACCGCGCTGTACGACTACAAGCCGCGCGCGCCGGAGAACATGGTCGCGTGGTTCGCCACCAAGCGCGCGAACGGCTTTCCGGTGATCGGGGCGGTGGACGACGACGGCAAGCTGCTGGGCTTCGCGAGCTACGGCGCGTTCCGCGCCTTCCCGGCCTACAAGTACACCGTCGAGCACTCTGTGTACGTCGACAGCGCCCACCGCGGCGCGGGCCTGGGCCGCACGCTCATGGAGGCGATCATTGCCGAGGCCATTGCGCGCGACGTGCATGTGATGGTCGGCGCCATCGACGCCGCCAACGCAGGCAGCATCGCGCTGCATGAGCGCCTGGGCTTCGAGCACTCGGGCACCGTGCGCCAGGCCGGCTTCAAGTTCGGCCGCTGGCTCGACGTGGCGTTCTACCAGCGGATCCTGGCGACGCCCCTGAACCCGGTCGACGGCTGAACGCCCGCTACACCAGCGTGTAGAAGCGCATCACCACCTCGGCCGGCTTGCGCATGCCGGCCCCGGTGAACATGCGCTCGCTGATCCACTTCAGCGAAGGCGAAGTGGTTTCGAAGCGCGGGTTGCAGCGGAAATACACCTGCGTCGGGTCGACGGGCTCGCCGCGCAGCAACTGGGCCATGACCTCGGGCGTGGCCGAGCGCACGGCCTGGTTCTGCACGTAGATCAGGTCGCCGGCATCTGTCTCCAGGGCGTAGCGCGCATCGAGCTCGGAGAGCGTCTCGCTCACGATCAGTTGAAAGTCGCAGCCGCCCGGCAGGACGCGCGCGCGCCAGCCGTGCCCGGTGGCTTCGCCGCCCGTGATGGGCACCACGCGGCGCATCCCGCGCGGGGTGCCGCCCAGCACCTGCGGCGTGCCCACCTCGACGCGCAGGTCGGCGAAGTGCTCGAGCGAAGGGGCGGTGATAGCGTTGAAATCGAACACGCTCATCGCTGGCACGTCCTCAGGCTGCGGCGGTCTCGGCGCTGGCGCGGTCGAGCATCTCGATGGTGCCCGCGTCCAGCTTCAGCTGCGTTGCGACCACCAGTTCCTCGAGCTGCGCGATCGACGTGGCGCTGGCGATCGGCGCGGTCACGCCGGGGCGGGCGATCTGCCATGCAATCGCCACTTGGCCGGGCTTGGCGTTGTACTGCTGGGCCACCTTGTCGAGCGCGTCGAGGATGCGCAGGCCGCGTTCATTGAGGTACTTCTTGGTGGTGTTGGCGCCGCGCGCGCTCTTGCTCGCATCGGCCTCGGTGCGGTACTTGCCCGTGAGGAAGCCGGCGGCCAGCGCGTAGAAGTTGATCACGCCCACTTCGCGTTTCAGGCACAGCGGTTCCAGCGCGTCTTCGAACACCGCGCGGTCGTAGAGGTTGTACAGCGGCTGCAGGCTCTCGTAGCGGGCAATGCCGAGCTTCTCGGACACGTCCAGCGCTTCGGCCAGCCGCGGCGCGGTGTAGTTCGACGCACCGATCGCGCGCACCTTGCCTTCCTGGATCAGCTGGTCGAAAGCGCGCAGCGATTCTTCGAGCGCGGTGTTGGCGTCGTCGTCGTGCGACTGGTAGAGGTCGATGTGGTCCGTCTGCAGGCGCTTGAGCGACGCCTCCACCGCCTCGCGGATGTACTTGGGCGACAGGCCCACCTTGCCTTCGCCCATCGGCTTGCCGACCTTGGTGGCCAGCACCACGCGGTTGCGCTTGCCGCTCTGCTTGAGCCACTTGCCGATGATGGTCTCGGACTCGCCGCCCTTGTGGCCGGGCACCCACGCCGAGTACACGTCGGCGGTGTCGACGAAGTTGAAGCCGGCGTCGAGCCAGGCATCGAGCAGCTTGAACGACGCCGCTTCGTCGACGGTCCAGCCGAACACGTTGCCGCCGAAAGCGAGCGGGGAAACCAGAAGACCGGAGCGGCCGAGCGGGCGAAGTTGCGACATGAGTTTGTGTTCCCGAAGAAGCGTTGAGAAAAAAGGGGTCAGACGAAGCCTATGGCGCCCAGCACGGCGCCTGCGCCGAGCAGCCAGAGCAGGTGGATGCGCGTGCGCCAGACGATAAGCGCAGCCGTGCCTGTAAGCAGCCACAGGTGCCAGGCGGGCGCATTGCCGGCATGGTTTCCTGCCGCCAGCACCCAGCCGGTGGCGATCAGCAGGCCCACCACCACGGGGGCCATGCCCTGCTTGAAGGCGCGCACCTCGCGGCGGGTGCGGTTGCGGTGGCCCCAGCGCGTGGCGAAGTAGGTGAGGGTGGTGCTCGGCAGCATGATGCCGACCATGGTGACGAGCAGCCCGAAGAAGCCCAGCACCCACGCCCCCGGCCCGGCGCCGATACCGCCGCCCGCGTTGAGCCCGACGTTCCAGCCCATCAGCGCCACGAACAGCACGTTGGGCCCGGGCGCGGCCTGCGCGATGGCCACGGAGGAACTGAACTGCGCGTCGGTGAGCCAGCCGTGCTGGGCCACCAGGTAGCGGTGCATGTCGGGCACCGTGGTGATGGCGCCGCTGATCGACAGCAGCGAAAGCAGCATGTACTGCCCGAAGAGGGCGAGCCAGTCGTGCCAGTGCATCGCGATGGTCATGCGGGAATCTTCTTCCAGGTCCAGACGCAGGCCACGCCGCCCAGCACCAGCAGCACCCAGCCCAGCGGCACCTTGAACAGCGCGATGGCGCAGAACACCAGCCCCATGAAGACCAGGCAGGTGGCAAAGCCCAGCGGGTGCTTGCGCAGCTGCGGCACCAGCTTGATGCCGGTGGCTGCAATAAGCCCGCCCGACACCGCGCCCATGCCCCGCAACGCGGCCGCCACCTGGGGGTTGCCGGCGTAGTGCGCGTAGAGCACGGCCAGCGCAAGGATGACGACCAGCGGAATGCTCAGCATGCCTGCCACCGCCGCCAGGGCGCCGCGCAGCCCGAAGTAGCGGTCGCCGATCATCAGGGCGAGGTTGATCACGTTCGGGCCGGGCATTACCTGGGCCACGGCCCAGTCTTCGAGGAACTGCTCGGGCGTGAGCCATTTCTTCTTCTCGACCACCTCGCGCTGCACGATGGCCAGCACCCCGCCGAAGCCTTGCAGCGCCAGCCAGGTGAACGAAAAGAACAGGTCGCGCGGCGACTGCGGCTGGGCGGAGGGAGACGGGTGCATGTGGAGCGATTATCGTAGGCAGGCTTTCAACGCGCCGGGCATCGTGCTGACAGGACCCCGGACGGATCAACAGGGAAACTACCGCCATGCTCATGCAACTCCGCGCACTCTTCGACCTCTGCAAGAAGGCCTTCAACTCCTGGTCGAACGACTACGCGCCGAGCATGGGGGCCGCGCTGGCCTACTACACCGTGTTCTCGATCGCGCCGCTGCTGCTGATCGTGATTGCCGTGGCCGGCCTGGTCTTCGGCCAGGAGGCCGCGCGCGGCGAGATCTTCGCGCAGCTCTCGGGGCTGATGGGCGAGCAGGGCGCGGCGGCGGTGCAGGGCATGCTGAAGGCGGTCAACAAGCCGGCAGAGGGCATCGTCGCCACCGTCATCGGCATCGGGCTGCTGGTGGTCGGCGCGACCACCGTGTTCGGCGAGCTGCAGGATGCGCTCGACCGCATCTGGCGCGCGCCGGCGCGCACCAAGAACAAGGGCCTGTTCAACATGCTGCGCGTGCGGCTGCTGTCGTTCAGCATGATCATGGGCATCGGCTTTTTGCTGATGGTGTCGCTGGTGGCCAGCGCGGCGCTGGCGGCGCTGGGCAAGTGGTGGTCGCCGATGTTCGGCGCCTGGGAGACCACCGCGCAGGTGGTGAACTTCGTCTTCAGCTTCGGGATGGTGATGGTGATCTTCGCGATGATCTACAAGATCATGCCGCGCGCCAAGGTGCAGTGGCGCGACGTGTGGGTGGGCGCGGCGGTCACCGCGCTGCTGTTCACCGTGGGCAAGCACCTGATCGGCCTGTACATCGGCAAGAGCAGCGTGGCCTCGGGTTATGGCGCGGCGGGCTCGCTGGTGGTGGTGCTGGTGTGGGTGTATTACTCGGCGCAGATCTTCCTGCTGGGGGCCGAGTTCACCTGGGTCTATGCGCGCACCTATGGCTCCATGAAGGGCATGGAAGGCGCGGCGGAGCTCAACCCTTCACCGACGCGCAACGTGCCGCTGCCCCACAACGACAACTGAGCGCCGGGCGGCGCCTCAGCCCGCGAAGCCGCCCTTGTCCAGAAACTCCTGCTCCTGCGCGGTCGACTCGCGCCCCAGCATCTTGTTGCGGTGCGGAAAGCGGCCGAAGCGCGCGACGATGTCGCGGTGCAGCACGGCAAAGCGCTGCGTGTTGGCATCCAGCGCGGCATTCAGCTCGACCGAGCGCTCCTGCTCGGCCAGCACTTCGGAGTGCATGAAGGGCAGGTAGAAGAAAGGCCGCAGTTCGGCCGCTGCCTGCTGGTCGAAACCGGCCGCCACGGCCTTCCTGGCCACGGCCAGGGCCTTGCCGTCGGTGGCGAGCATGTGCGGGTTGTTGCGCCAGGCATTGCGCGGGAACTGATCGAGCAGCACCAGCAGGGCCAGCGCGCCCTGGGCATCCTCCGCCCAGTGGTCGAGTTCGCCGCGGGCGGCGGCCTGGTGGGCTTCGGCGAAGCGGGCGATGAAGGCGGCGTCGAAGGCATCGTTCTTGGCAAACCAGCGGTCGGGGCCGGCTTCGTGCCAGAAGTCGACCACTTCGCGGGCCGAGGGGAGCGGGGAAAGAGGGGCGGAACTCATCGCCGGATTGTCTTTCAGGCGCCTTGCGCCCAAGGAAGTCGGGGCGATGGCCGACAAGACAATTCCCGCGGTGCTGCCTATGCTGTGGTCGCTTTCACAACCCAGGAGATAAAGCTCATGACCAGATATGGCACCTTCTTGCGCGCAGCCCTCATCACCGGCGTGGCCAGTGCCGCATTGGTCGGCTGCGGAATGATGTCGAAGTCGAACGTCGCGAGCTTCAGCGGCGCGATGAACGCAGCCAGCGAAGTCCCGCCCAACATGACGCGCGGCAGCGGCATGGCCGAGGCATGGCTCGACCGCGACACCAACGTGCTCAAGTACAAGATCACCTACACCGGGCTGAGCGGCCCCGCCACCATGGCGCACTTCCACGGCCCCGCCGCCGCGGGCGCCAACGCCGGCGTGGTGTTGCCATTCGCCAACCCCACGAGCCCCATCGAAGGTCAGGCCACGCTCACGCCGGCGCAGGCTGCCGACCTGAGCGCGGGCAAGTGGTATGCCAACGTGCACACCGCGGCCAACCCCGGCGGAGAGATCCGCGGGCAGATGCTGCCGAAGATGTGAAGTGGTGCCAGGGGGAACAACCCCCTGGTCAGGTGGATGTCGCGGGGCTGGTGTCAAATGAACGCATGACGACGACGCCAACGAAGAAAAATCCTCGTGCCAAACCCCAGCAAGCCCTCAACCCCTTCGCCTCGCGCCGCGAAGACATGCGCACTGCCCGCAAGGCGCTGGTGCTGCAGGGCGGCGGCGCGCTCGGTGCCTACCAGGCTGGCGTGTTCGCCGCGCTCAGCGAGACCGAACTCGAGCCGCACTGGATTGCGGGCGTCTCCATCGGCGCCATCAACGCGGCGCTGATCGCCGGGAATGCGCCGGAGCATCGGGTCGACCGCCTGCGCGAGTTCTGGCACCTGGTGTCTTCCGGGCCTTCGCAGCGCCTGCCATCGTGGTTCGGCGACCGCGCGACGCAGAACCAGTGGAGCGCGACCATGGCCTCGATGGTCGGCATCCCGGGCTTCTTCGAGCCGCGCTATTCGCCGGCCTTCCTGATGGGCGGCGCCGCGCCGCTGCTCAGCTACTACGACACCTCGCCGCTGAAGTCCACGCTCGAGCGCCTCGTCGACTTCGACCGCATCAATGCCTGCGAGGCCCGCTTCAGCGTGGGCGCGGTCAATGTGCGCACCGGCAACTCGGTGTACTTCGACAACACGCGCCAGCTCATCGGGCCGGAGCACATCATGGCCAGCGGTGCATTGCCGCCGGGCTTCGCGCCGGTGAGCATCGACGGCGATGATTACTGGGACGGCGGCATCGTGTCGAACACGCCGCTGCAATACGTGCTCGATCTGCATCCACGCACCGAGCCGCTGGTGGTGCTGCAGGTCGACCTGTTCAATGCGCGCGGCGAAATGCCCCACACCATGGCGGGCGTGATGGAGCGCCAGAAAGACATCACCTATTCGAGCCGCACCCGCATGAACACCGACGCGCTGGCGGCCAACATGAACCTGCAGCAGGCGATTGCAGACCTCATCACCAAGCTGCCGGCCAACCTGCGCAAGGACCCGAGCGTGCTGGCCGTGCAGTCGCAACTGACGCACGAGCCCATCGACATCTTCCACCTGATCTACCGCGACAAGCCCTACGAACTCGAATCGAAAGACTACGAGTTCTCGCGCGCCGCCGTCGAGGAGCACTGGGAATCGGGTGTGCGCGACATGCGCAGCACGCTTGCGCATCCCGAGTTGCTGCGCGCCGATGCCACGGTCAATGGCGTGACCACTTTCGACCTCGGCGAGCATGGCTCGGGGCGCGTGAAGCGGCCTGGCCTCGCACGCTGAAACACGTACCCGGGGAAAGGGTTCAGGCTCGACTAAGAAACCAGCGCCAGACTGGGCCCGTCACTTCAACAGGAGGAAATGTTCGTGAACATTGAAGACGTGCGACGAACGGCATTCGCGATGCCGCTGACCAGCCCCGCCTTTCCGCCCGGACCCTATCGCTTCGTGCGGCGTGAATTTCTCATCGTCACCTACCGCACCGACATGGACGCCCTGCGCGCCGTGGTGCCCGAGCCGCTTGAAGTGGTCGAGCCGCTGGTCAAGTACGAGTTCATCCGCATGCCCGACTCCACCGGTTTCGGCGACTACACCGAATCGGGCCAGGTCATTCCGGTGCAACTGCGCACCGCCAAGGGCGTGGAGAAGGGCGCGTACGTGCACGCCATGTACCTCAACGACCATCCGCCCATTGCCGGCGGGCGCGAACTCTGGGGCTTTCCGAAAAAGCTGGCCTCGCCGGTGCTCGACTACGAGACCGACGTGGTCGTCGGCACGCTCGACTACGGCAAGGTGCGCGTGGCCAAGGCCACCATGGGTTTCAAGCACCGCGCGCTCGAGCCCGAGCCCATCCTGGCGGGCATTGCGCAGCCCAACTTCTTGCTGAAGATCATTCCGCACGTCGACGGCACGGCGCGCATCTGCGAGCTGGTGCGCTATCACATGGTCGACGTGACACTGCACGGCGCATGGGGCGGCCCTGCTTCGCTCGAACTGCACCCGCATGCGCTGGCCCCTGTGGCAGACCTGCCGGTGCGCAAGGTCGAATCGGCCGTGCACTACATCGCCGACATGACGCTCGCGCTGGGCACGGTCGAGCACGACTATCTCGCCTGATTCCCGCAGTCACCTTCCAACCCAACTCTCTCAAGGAACACTCACCATGCAACTCAAGGACAAGGTCGCCTACATCACCGGCTCGGCCAGCGGCATCGGCAAGGAAATCGCCATCCTGTTTGCTCAGGAAGGCGCGAAGATCATCATTGCCGACCTCAACAAGGAAGCCGCCGACGCCACCGCGGCCGAGCTCAAGGCCACCGGCGCGCAGGCCATCGGCGTGGCGGTCGACGTGACGAACGAAGACCAGGTGAACGCATCGGTGGAAGAGGGCGCGAAGGCCTTCGGCGGCATCGACATCCTCATCAGCAACGCCGGCATCCAGATCGTGCATCCGGTGGAAGAGTTCAGTTTTGCCGACTGGAAGAAGATGCTGGCCATCCACCTCGATGGCGCCTTCCTCACCACCAAGGCCTGCCTGAAGCACATGTATGCGCAAGGCCGCGGCGGCAGCGTGATCTACATGGGCTCGGTGCACTCGAAGGAAGCTTCGCTGCTGAAGGCCCCCTACGTCACGGCCAAGCACGGCCTTATCGGGCTGGCCAAGACGGTCGCCAAGGAAGGCGCCAAGCATGGCGTGCGCGCCAACGTGATCTGCCCAGGCTTCGTGCGCACGCCGCTGGTCGAGAAGCAGATTCCCGAGCAGGCCAAGACGCTGGGCATCAGCGAAGAGGAAGTCATCAAGAACGTGATGCTCAAGGAAACGGTCGATGGCGAGTTCACGACCACGGAAGACGTGGCGCGCGTGGCGCTGCTGTTCGCGGGCTTCCCGACAAATGCGCTGACGGGGCAGTCGCTCGTCGTGAGCCACGGCTGGTTCATGCAGTGAATTTCTCCCTCCCCCGCTGGGGGAGGGTTGGGGTGGGGGCAGGCAGCGGTCGATAGAGCACCGTGCCGGCGTCAATGCCGCTTGCCGCCATCCCAGCCTTCCCCCAGCGGGGGAAGGAGCAAGACCATCCAACTACAGCTTCAGTTCCCAGGTCTCTCCCACCTGCGGCGAGCCATAGCCCTCGTGCGGCTCCGACTGCGTGAGATGAAAGCCGCGCTTGGCATAGATGCCGCGCGCAGCCACCAGGCAGCTGTTGGTCCACAACACCATCTTCTTGTAGCCCTTCAGCCGCGCGAAGGCGATGCATTCGTCGACCAGCTTGCCGCCCAGCCCAAGACCGCGCGCCGCTGGCGTGAGGATCAGCATCCGCAGCTGCGCCACCGTGGCCGACTTGCGCACCACGAAGATCGCGCCCACGCGCTCGCCATTGAGTTCGGCGATCCAGCAGCGCTCCCATTCGGGCTGGAACTTGAGCAGGAACTCGCTCGCGATGCCGGCGACCAGCGCCTCGAATTTGCTGTTCCAGCCGTATTCGCGCGCATAGATCTCGCCGTGCTGCTGCACCACCCAGCCGATGTCGCCGGGCGCGGGGTCGCGCAGGATGGCGGCCTGAGGCTTGGCCGGCGCGGCATCGGGGTCGAGCAGCGACTGCATCGTGCCCATGGCCTGCACCAGTTGCTGGCGCTGCGACGGCGCGAGCGTTTCGAGCAGGGCGGAGGCTTCCTCGCGCGACCTTTGTTGCAGCGGCGCGAATGCGGCGTGGCCGGCTTCGGTCAGGCGCAGCACGCTCTGGCGGGCATCGCGCGGATGGGGCTCGCGGGTGAGCCAGCCTTCGGTCTCGAAGCGGCGCAGGATGCGGCTCATGTAGCCCGCGTCAAGGCCCAGGTCGCGGCCGATCTCGCTCGCGACCACGGTTTCACGGTGGGCCAGCTCGTACAGCACGCGCACGTCGGTCAGCGACATGGGGCTGCCGAGGTACGGATCGAGGGCGCCGATACGGCGCGTGTAGAAGCGGTTGAACTGACGGATCGCCTTGACGGCAGCGGGATCCGCAGTGGGGAAGGTGGATGACATGCTTGCCATTGTCATTAAATTGATTGACTTTAGCAATCAATTGATGTCCTCTTTAGGGAGCGGTCACAGGATGTTTGCCGCGACAGAGGGGATGGAAAACCCTAAAATCGAGGGTTGCCCACAACGGCGCCCTCACGGCGCCGACTGCCCCCACCGATGAACGCCCCCGTCGACGTCTCCTTTTTCGCGCGCGCCGCCAAGCCGCTGAACAGCTACCGCAAGTACTGGGCGGCCCGTTTCGGCACGGCCAAGTTCCTGCCGACCTCGCGCAAGGAAATGGACGCGCTCGGCTGGGACAGCTGCGACATCATCGTGGTCACGGGCGACGCCTATGTCGACCACCCCAGCTTCGGCATGTCGGTGATCGGCCGCATGCTCGAGGCGCAGGGCTTCCGCGTGGGCATCATCGCCCAGCCCGACTGGCAGAGCGCCGAGCCCTTCAAGGTGCTGGGCAAGCCGAACCTGTTCTTCGGCGTGACCGCCGGCAACATGGATTCGATGATCAACCGCTACACGGCCGATCGCAAGATCCGCAGCGACGACGCCTACACCCCCGGCGACGTCGGCGGCTCGCGCCCCGACCGCGCGGCCATCGTGTATTCGCAGCGCTGCAAGGAAGCCTGGAACGACGTGCCGATCATCCTCGGCGGCATCGAAGGCAGCCTGCGCCGCATCGCCCACTACGACTACTGGTCGGACAAGGTGCGCCGCTCCATCGTGGTCGACGCCAAGTGCGACCTGCTGCTGTACGGCAACGCCGAGCGCGCCATCGTCGAAATCGCGCACCGCCTGGCCGCCAAGGAGCCGGTGCAGCAGATCATCGACGTGCGCGGCACCGCCTTCGTGCGGCGCGAAACGCCCGAAGGCTGGTTCGAGATCAACTCCACCAGCGTCGACGAGCCCGGCCGCGTCGAGGCGCACGTCAACCCCTACCTGATGGTGTCCGAGCAGGCCAAGGCCAACGGCGCCACCTGCGCCAAGGAAGACGAGGCCCAGGCCGTGGCCAAGGCCGCGGAGGCCGCCGGCCCGGCCGGTGGCTCGGTCGTCAACCCGGCCATCAAGCCGCTGAACTTCGTGCCGAACCCCGCGCTGCAGCCGCGCGGCAAGATCAGCGTGCCGCCGCGCGACCGTTCCGTGATCCGCCTGCCGGCCTACGAGCAGGTGCGCAGCGACCCGGTGCTCTACGCCCACGCCAACCGTGTGCTGCACCTGGAAACCAACCCCGGCAACGCCCGCGCGCTGGTGCAGGCGCACGGCGAGGGCGCCACGGCGCGCGACGTGTGGATCAACCCGCCGCCCATTCCGCTCACCACGGCCGAGATGGACTACGTGTTCGACCTGCCGTACGCCCGCAGCCCGCATCCGCGCTACGCCGACGAGAACGGCAGCCACGACGGCGCGACCAAGATCCCCGCGTGGGAAATGATCCGCTTCAGCGTGAACATCATGCGCGGCTGCTTCGGCGGCTGCACCTTCTGCTCGATCACCGAGCACGAGGGGCGCATCATCCAGAGCCGCTCGGAAGACTCGATCATCAAGGAGGTCGAGGCCATCCGCGATTCGGTGAACGGCTTCACCGGCACCATCTCCGACCTTGGCGGCCCGACCGCCAACATGTACCGCCTGGGCTGCAAGAGCCCCGAGATCGAGGCGGCGTGCCGCAAGCCCAGCTGCGTGTACCCCGGCATCTGCCCGAACCTGGGCACCAACCACGATCCGCTGATCAAGATCTACCGCCGCGCCCGAGCGCTGCGGGGCATCAAGAAGATCCTCATCGGTTCCGGCCTGCGCTACGACCTGGCGGTGCAGTCGCCCGAGTACGTGAAGGAGTTGGTGCAGCACCATGTCGGTGGCTACCTGAAGATCGCGCCCGAGCACACCGAGCAGGGCCCGCTCACCAAGATGATGAAGCCCGGCATCGGCAGCTACGACAAGTTCAAGCAGATGTTCGAGAAGTACTCGGCGGAGGCGGGCAAGAAGCAGTACCTCATTCCGTACTTCATTGCCGCGCATCCGGGCACCAGCGACGAGGACATGATGAACCTCGCCATCTGGCTCAAGAAGAACGGTTTCCGCGCCGACCAGGTGCAGACCTTCTACCCGTCGCCCATGGCCACCGCGACGACGATGTATCACACCAACAAGAACCCGCTGCGCAAGATCACGCGCGAGAGCGAGACGGTGGACATCGTGCGCGGCGACAAGCGCCGCCGCCTGCACAAGGCCTTCCTGCGTTATCACGACGCCAACAACTGGCCGTTGCTGCGCGAGGCGCTGAAGTCGATGGGCCGCGCCGATTTGATCGGCAACGGCAAGCATCACCTCATCCCGACCTGGCAGCCGCTGACCGACGGCGGCTACACGAGCGCGCGGCGCAAGAATTCGACGGCCGCACCGGTCAAGCTGGCACCGGTGAAGCCATCGAAGGGCCGCATCCTCACGCAGCACACCGGCCTGCCGCCGCGCGACAACGGCTCAGGGCCGCCTTCGCGCAAATCCGCTGGCCCGGTGCGGGGCAGCATTCGCAAGCCGCGCTGAGGCGCTGGCTTGGGCTGTCTCTGCCATCTGGCGCAGGTGGCGGAACATGCTGCGTCGAATGAAAAATTAAAAGATCGCAAAGCGATCTTTGCCGAGGCTTTTTGCGATATACAACGCCTCATCGGCATTTTTCATCAGCTCGGAAAATGATTGTTTTTCATTCATTCTCGAAATTCCGACGCTGGCGGTGATTTTTCTACCGATCACGTTCAGTTCCCGTATTTCGATCAATAGCTGATCTGCGATTTTGGTCGCTCGCTCTTCTCCTCCCTGAGTGAGAAAAACCCCGAACTCCTCGCCTCCGAGTCGCCCGCACGGCTCATCCGGAACGGATTGGCGAATGGTTTGAGCCACCTGCTGAAGCACTTCGTCTCCCAAAGGGTGGCCGAATTCGTCATTGATGCGCTTGAAATTGTCGATGTCGATCATGAGGAGACAGGCGGAATTCATGTCTTGCGATCCTTGGGCTTTATCGACATCACTCAAAAATTTTCTGCGATTATCGATTCCAGTCAGGGCATCGGTAAAAGCCAGATCCACGAGCTTGTTGCGAAGCAAGATGCTTTGACGGTGTATCCGCGCGAAGAGCGCATTCAAGAATATGCCAACCAGGATCACCGCCGATATCAGAAGCCATGACCACTTGGTGTCTCCGCCGAACGGAGCGTCCATCAGTGAGCCTCTACCGAAGATGAGCCAAACTCCGATGGAGACGATGACGTATTCGCTGATTCGAGAAAAAACCGGGGCCACCGCCAAAGATATTCCAATGCTCAATGCCGTCATCCAATAATCTCGATTGGCGCTTGGCGCCGCCAGCAAGACAAATTCCAGGCATATCAGCCAGACGGTCGTAATGGAGAATAGAGAGAAAAACGGTATTTTCCAGCTGGCACCGATTGAGATCATGGTCAAGGCCAAAAGAAGTAAAATCTGTCGAATGTCGTATTTATAAGAGTCGTCGGCAAGCAGCCACGACATCGCGACGAAAAAGACTCCGCCCAGCTGCATGCCAAGCGACAGCGGCTTGATCAGCTTTCTGAATTCATTCACGCGCACTTCTTCAATTTTCATGATCGACACGATGGCAAGGCAGGTAGCGCAATAAGCGAATGAATTGCGAAGAAGCTATTTTTTGAGGAGTTTGCAGATTCACCGAATTGACAGCTACTCCAGATCTCCATACAGCCGTTCGCCCCTCTCTCGCCTTGCCAGCTCAATCAAATCATCCATGGGTACAGCTTTGGAAAGAAGAAAGCCTTGGCCAAATTTGATACCCATATCGATCAATATGGCCAACTGAGCCTCGGTTTCGACACCTTCCGCAACGAGCGTTGCGCCATACCTCGTCGCGCTCTCCAAAGCCAAGCCAATCGCTTTGTTCATGCGCGGCTGCTCGATCATTGAAACCATTGCATAGTCAATTTTCACTTCGTTGAAGGGAATTTTTGCCAGCGTGGTGAGTGTGGAGTACCCGGCTCCAAAATCATCAAGCGACAACCCGACGCCTGCCGAATGCAACCTGTGAACGTTTTCCCTCACTGTGTCCATGTCCGGCACATGACCGGATTCGGTGATCTCTATAGATAGCAATTCGAATGGCACAGAGTAGCGGCTCAGGCGGTCCAGTATTCGCTCCCCCAAACCCGGAACGGTGATGGATGCCGCCGATATGTTGACGGACAACGGCATATGAAAACCGCTGGCCATGCAGTTGGCGATTTCACGGATCACCATTTCGACGATGCACCACTCCAGCTTCAGCAGCAATTGGTATCGGGTTGCGACATCCAGAACATAAAGAGGCGAGAGAGAAATTCCTTCCGCGGAATTGGCTCTTAAAAGTGCCTCGGCGCCGCAAATCTGCCGGGTCTCCAGGTCGAACTTTGGCTGATAGCTCATCGGCGGATTGACGGTGCGTATCCAGCCGATCATCAGTTCATGAACATCGGCATCCCTGTCGGCCTGGGCAGAAAAGGAGTCATGAAAATATCTGATCTGCTGATTGCTGCTCTGAAGCGCCAGGCTGATGTTTCTCAGAACAGACGAGGAGTTGGTCTCACCAGCCATTCTTACGTTGGTGATGCCGCAGCGCAGTTGCGCACTTGAGTAAGGCCCCCCGGCGACTTGCAGGTGCTCCGTGATGTCGGCATACAGCCGAGGCATGAGCTGGGAATTCTCGATCTGCTTGACGGAAGTTTCCTTGACTACGAAGGCCAGCGCCAGATCGGATAGTTGAAAACATTTTGATTTTCCATTGGATGTCAGTTTGAGGCTTTCTTGCCTCATCAACTCACGCGCCAGGTGACCCCAGAATTTATCCGTCCAGTCATGGCCCAAGGTGCGGACCATTTCCTTGAGATTTCCGACCTCGAATGTGAGAAGCACATGTTGCGTCTGGTCTCGCTTGAGCAGTATCTCGAGGTATTCGCTGAGCGCTCTCCTGTTGGGCAATCCACTCAGAAGATCGGTGCGATACATCTGCATGCGCTGAAAATAGGATTCCCTGACCAGCGCATCGGAACGAAGCAAGGCGATCACGCTGCCCAGAATGAATAGCGAGGTGCTGAATCCGAATATTTGCAGGGTGGTGACATGTATGCTTATTTTTGGAGGCACCAATTCCAGTGCAAAAATGATTGCGCTCGAAAAAAGTGAGCACGCCATGCGAGTGCCCCATATTTTCAGCACATCGCTCCACCCAAAATCTTTGATTGCTTTTTTTCGATAAATCAAATGAGCAGCAACACCGCCCGCTGCCGTTATCGACATGTCGAGTAAAAAAGCCTCCACTTGATTGACACCGCCAAATATCAGGCGCCCCAAAATGGTCATTGCCAACGTGATGGCCCCTCCTTTCCATCCGCCCAAAAGGCCTCCCAGGAAGAGCAGATCGGACGAAAGATAGGGCTTGGAAGGAAGATTGAAGAATTGACTGGCCAGGGCGATCAGCGAAAAGCTGGTGGCTCCGAAGATGCAGCCATAAAGAAGTGTTCTGGATTCAAATCTCTCGGTCGGCGTCCTGGAGAGAAGCAAGGCAATGCTCAATATCCCGAGCAGGGCGGCTGCCTGAAGGATGAGCAGGGGGTAATTTGCGAACTCAGCCCGCCACGCAGCAATAAAGAATTCCTGCACTACGTCGTCCTCCCAAGCAAAACCGGTTGACCGCAGACTGAAACGAGCCTTCTTGACAGTGCTTACGCCATCGCTTTGGAAGCGATGCCGAGGCCGCAGTCGAGACGCACCAATCAGTAGTCTTTCAACTTGACGATCGCCTGCCCATCCGACATTTGTCGCTCAAGTCGTTTTCACTGCGGAAGAACGGCCAGCGCGACTCAGCACCTAAGATGCGCGCCATGGCTTCGTACCGTTCGCCCCCTCCATCGACCCGCAACTGACGCGCGCGCCTTCTAGCGCCGCGCTCAGATCCGCAAGTGGTCGCCGCTGTCCGCCATAAGGCCGGACGCGGCATGAATGGTCACGCCCGCCTTCCGATCGCAGCCGATCGGCCATGGCGGGCGTCATGGAGAACTTTCAACAATGAACGCAAGAATGTCTGCCGCCCTGGCCTGGGGCGGCGTGTTGCTGGCTGGTGCGCTGTGGGGCGGCGGTGCGCTGGTGGCGCAATTCCTGATCGATGGCGGCATCGCGCCGCAGAGCCTGTCGCTCGCGCGTTTCGCGCTGGGCCTGCCGCTGCTGTGGTGGCTGCACTGGCGAGGCTCGGCGAGGCCGGGTGGGCACTGGGCCGATCTGGCGGGCCGCGAGCGCTTCCAGGTGCTGGCCACGGGTGCCGCGATGGCGCTCAACGTGAGCTGCTGGTTCGTCGGCATTTCCCACCTCGGTGCCGCGCTGCCGACCGTGATTTCGATCTGTTGCGCGCCGCTGATCGTCGCGCTGGTGTCGGTGCTGCGCGGCTACGAGCGCTTCGGTGCGCGCCTGCTCGCGGGCCTGCTGCTGGCGCTTGCAGGGGTGTTTCTGCTGGTGATGCCGGCGGACGGATGGGGACCGCTCGCGCCGGGGCATGCGGCCGGCGTGGCCTGGTCTCTGGCCTCGGCCTTCTGCTACGCGATGGTGGTGCTGGGCAATGCGCGCATGCCGGCGCGGGTGCCGGCCGTCACGGCTTCGGCCTGGGGCATGACGGTCGCGGCGTTGTGCATGCTGGCCGTCGCATGGCCGCGTGGCATCACCTGGCCTGCCGGCGGTGCGCAGTGGCTCGGCGTGGGCTACACCGGCGTGGTGACGACCTCGGTGGCCTACCTGGCCTTTGCCTGGGGCGCGCGTCGCCTGTCGCCGACCTCGGCGGTGATCGGTACGCTGATCGAGCCGCTGGTGGCCGCCTTGCTGGCCGCCGCGTTGCTCGCGGAGCCGATGGCACCGCGCCAATGGGCCGGTGCCTTGTTGCTCGCGGGCGCGATGTTGCTGCTGGCGCGGCGCGGCGAGTCCGCACAGACCGACTGAGCGCACGGGGAGGTCTTCCGTTGTATGGTGTGGCCCCATGAGCAGTTCGCCCCGCCTGCCGGTTCCGTGGTTGCGCTCCCTCGCGGGCGCGCTGCTGATCGTGGCTTCGACGGCGGGGCTTGCCGCTCCGCCCGAACCGCCAGCCGCCCAGACGCTGCGCGCCACCCACCAGCGGATGAGCGACAAGCTCGACCACAGCAGCTTCGGGCGTCCGGTGCAGATCGATTCGATGGAGACGGCCGACGGCCTGCAGGGCGACGTCTATGCCGTGGTCGATCACCCGCTGTCGGAGATCAGCAGCACGCTCAAGGGATCGGCCCATTGGTGCGACGTGCTGACCCTGCACATCAACAACCGGCGCTGCACGGTGGCCGGCGGGGCGCAAGGGCGCGACACGCTCACGCTCTACGTGGTGCGGCGCTACGACAAGCCCATCGACCAGGCCTTCGAGTTGCCGTTCGTCTACCGCGTCGTCGGGGCCTCGCCCGAGCATCTGTCGGTCGAACTGTCGGCCGAGAGCGGGCCTCTGGGCACCAGCAACTACAGGGTCAGGCTCGAGGCCCTGGCGCTGGACGAGCAGAAGAGCTTCCTGCACTTCAGCTACAGCTACGACCACAACGCGATGGTCCGGCTGGGCACCACGGCTTACCTCGCGACTTTCGGCAGCGACAAGGTGGGCTTCACTGTGCTCGGCAAGACGCCGGAAGGCCAGCCCGACTACATCCGCGGCCTGCGCGGGCTGGTGGAGCGCAATGCGATGCGCTACTTCCTCACGCTGGACGCCTACCTCGCGGCGCCCGGCGCCGACCAGGCCGACCGGCGCCAGCGCCGTTGGTTCGCAGCAGCCGAGCAGTACCCGCGCCAACTGCACGAGGTCGACCTGGACACCTACCTCGCGCTCAAGCGAGAAGACCGGCAGCGCGACGGCGTGGCGACGCGCTGAATCTCATCGGCAGGATCAATCGGCCAGCGTGAGCAGCGGCACGTCGCGCTCGCGGCCCATGGCTTCGAGTTCGGCGCGGGTGCGCGTCGCCAGCCAGCTGGCCAGCGCCTCGTGCGTGGCCGGCGCCATCATGTCGCGCGAGGCGATCTCGGCAGCCTCGCAGAGCCGGGCCGCGAAATGCGGCTCCAGCGCGGCCACGGCCACGCGGCCGTCGGCGCAAGGGTAGACCCGGTAGCCCGCATGCGCGCCGCCTACAGCGCCCGAAGGCTGCGTCAGGCCCCAGGTGCGGGGCAGGGCGAGCCAGTCGGCCGATGCGTTCAGGGCGACTTCGAGGTACACGCCGTCCGCCTTGCGTGAGCGCAGCAGCATGGCCTTGAGCACTGCTTCGCTCGCGAGCAGGGCGCCGCCCATGTCGGCGTAGAGCGTGGGTGGCAGATCGGTGCCGGTGACGAGTCCGCTTTCCGCGAGGTAGGTCAGGTCGTGACCCGGCTCTTCGGCGCGTTCGCCCGGGGCGCCGACGATGGCCACCTGCGACAGCCCCGGATAGCGCCCATGCAGCGCCGGCCAGTCGAGACCGAGCTTGGCCAGTGCCGAGGGGCGGAACGAGGTCAGCAGCACGTCGGTCGACGCGAGTTCGGTATGCAGCTGCTGTTGGCCGGCTTCGCTCTTCAGGTCGACGGCGCGAATCTCGATGCCCTCGTGCAGCGCCGCATAGGCCGGCCGGTTGTACAGCGCCATCGGATCGCCGCCGGGTGGCTCCAGCTTGAGGCAGGCTGCGCCCATGCCGCGGCAGCGAAGCAGCGCGGCCGGGCCGGGCAGGTTCAGCGCGAGGCTCAGCACGCGCACGCCCTCCAGCGGTGCGGCGTGATCGTCGGAGGGGCTTGTGGAATTCGGCATCGGGTGTTGTCTCCAGGAAACTCGTTTGGCACATTCTCACCCGGCCCGCGAGCCGCCCAGGGAGCCACTTCCCGCAAGCCGGGATGCGGCCTCGCGCGTAGCATGTGCCGCTGGCGGCCACCTTCCTTGCCGCGCCGCCTCAACCACAAGCAAACGACAGGAGACGAACCATGTTTGAAGCTTTCCTCATGAGCGGCCAGCGCATCCTCGTGACCGGCGGTGGCACCGGCCTGGGCCGCGCGATGGCCGAGCGCTTCCTGAGCCTGGGCGCCGACGTCGCCATCTGCGGGCGGCGCCAGTCGGTCTGCGAGGAAACGGCGGCCGAATGGCGCCAGCAGTTCCCGGGCCGGCGCATCGACACCTTCGGCGTGGACATCCGCATCGCGCAGCAGGTCGACGAGATGGTCGAGAGCCTGTTCCAGAGCGGCGGGCTCACCGGCCTGGTCAACAACGCGGCGGGCAACTTCGTCTCGCCGACCGAGAACCTCTCGCCGCGCGCCTTCGACGCGGTGGCCAACATCGTGTTCCACGGCAGCTTCTACGTGACGCAGGCCGTGGGCAAGCGCTGGGTGGCGCAGGCCAAGTCGGGCCAGTGGAAGCAGGGCGATGCCTTCCGCAGCGTGATGAGCATCATCGTCACCTGGGTCGACAACGGAAGCCCTTACGTGGTGCCCTCGGCCATGAGCAAGGCCGGCATCGACGTGATGACCAAGTCGCTCGCGGTGGAGTGGGCGCGCCACGGCATTCGCCTGAACGCCGTCGGCCCCGGCGAGATTCCGACCGAGGGCATGAGCAAGCGCCTGAACCCTGGCGAGGAGCCCGGCGCGCGCAGCAAGCAGAGCAACCCGATGGCCCGCACCGGCCGCATGAGCGAGTTGCAGAACCTGGCTTCCTTCCTGATGGCGCCGGGCCAGTGCGACTGGCTCACCGGCCAAAGCATCATGATGGACGGCGGCAATGCGCTGGCCACCGGCGGCAACTTCTACGAGCTGCGCCAATGGAGCGACGCCGACTGGCTGGCCGCGCGCGAACGCATCGAGGCGCAGAACCAGAAGGACAAGGCGCAGCGCTGATCGGCTACTTTTTCGCGCCTATTTCTTCGGTGGCCTGGCCGCATGCACGGTGACGTGCTTGTTGACCGGGCTCGACAGCACCAGCGACGTGGTCACCGCGCCATCGACCGCCAGCGCGTCGACCACGCGCTCCAGGTCCGCCGGCTCGGCGATCGCGCAGCGCACGATGAAGCAGTCTTCGCCGGTCACGCGGTCGGCGCTCAGCACTTCGGGCATGGCCTCGAACAGCTTCAGGTAGCTGGCGATGCCCGCATGCGTGGTCTCGATGCGGATGATGGCCTGCAGGCCCACGCCCAGCGCGCGCAGGTTGACGCGGGCGCCGTAGCCTTCGATCACGCCCGCCTCTTCGAGCTTGCGCACCCGCTCGCTCATGGCCGGCTGCGACAGGCCGATGCGCTTGCCCAGCGCGGCCAGGCTCTGCCGCGCGTCGGCCTGCAGCGCCTCGAGGATCTGCCGGTCTTTCCTGTCGATGTTCATGTGCGTGTGGGGAAGTTGCGCCGCCGATGATCGATCGGTTCGAGGCCGCGATTTTCGATGGATTGCACTTCGCCGCGCGGGCCGTGCCGGGTAAGGTGGCTGCCATCTTTTCCAGGAGAACCCATGCAACTCGTCGGCATGCTCGACTCACCCTTCGTGCGGCGCGCCGCCATCTCGCTGCGGCTGCTCGGCGTGCCTTTCGAGCACCGGTCGGTCTCGGTGTTCAGCACCTTCGAGCAGTTTCGCGGCATCAACCCGGTGGTGAAGGCGCCCACGCTGGTCTGCGATGACGGCACGGTGCTGATGGATTCGACGCTCATCATCGACTACGCCGAAGCGCTGAGCGGCCGCAGCCTGATGCCCGCCGCGCTCGCGCAACGGGTGCGCGCCCTGCGCATCACCGGGCTCGCGCTCGCGGGCTGCGAGAAGACCGTGCAGATCGTCTACGAGCACAACCTGCGGCCGGCCGAGAAGCTGCATCAGCCGTGGGTGGACAGGGTGCGCGGGCAGCTCGTCGCGGCGTATTCGGCGCTCGAGCAGGAGCTGGCGACGTCACCGCTGTCAGCCGACGAGCGGGCGATGACGCAGGCCGGCGTCTCGACAGCGGTGGCTTGGTCCTTCACGCAGCTGATGCTGGCCGATGTCATCGCGGCGGACGGCTTTCCGATGCTGTCGGCCTACGCCGCGCGGGTGGAAAGCCTGCCGGTGTTTCTCGGCGCGCCCCAGGTCTGAAGACCGGCGCCGCTCAGTCCGCGATGTCCGCGCCGCGCTCGGCCAGCAGCGCGCGCAGCACCGAGCGGTGGCAGTGCGCCTCGTCCTCGCAGTAGCAGCCGACCGCGAGGGCCGTGCCGTGCGAGAGCGCGGCCAGCAGGTCGAGGCTGCGGCTCGCGTCGGGCTCGGCCATCTCCGCCTTGAATTTGCGCACGAAGGCGTTCCATTGCGCGGGCGTCTGCGCCTCCTGCGCCTGCTTCATGGTCTCGACGGACGGCGCGAGGTTGGGATACCACACGTCGTACCAGTTCTGCGATGCGAACTCGGCCTTCGGAACGCCGCGCGGCGGGCGGCGCACGGTGCCGACGCGCAGGCCTTCGCCTTCTGCGCGCGGGGTGCCGAGGCGGACGATGCGGATGCTCATGGGGCTTTCCTTTCTTCTGTTTGCTGCTGTCTCAGGTGCCGACGATGCCGCCGTCGCGCCGCCGGATCGCCAGCGTGGCCGAGCGCGGGCGGGCGCTGCCCGGCTCGGTGCCATCGGGCCATGCGCTGTTGTGCTTGGTGTCGCCGTCGTCGCGCGCCTCACCAGGGTGCTGGATGTTGACGAACAGCGTGCGCCGGTCGGGCGTCACCACGCAGCCGGTGATCTCGCAGCCGTTCGGGCCGGTCAGGAAGCGCTTGATGCGGCCGGAAGCCGGGTCGGCGCACAGCATCTGGTTGTTGCCGAGCGAGGTGTAGGGCGGCTTGCCGATCACCTGGCCGCTCATGTCGGTCTGGATCCAAAGCAGCCCGCCCCGGTCGAAGTGCAGGCCGTCGGGCGCGCCGAACATGTCGACTTCAGCGGAGGGATAGCGCGTGCCGCTGCCCGGCTGCGCCGGATCGCCGGCGAGCGCGAAGTGGTCCCAGGCGAAGCCGGTGCCGGCGGCGTCGCCGCCGTCCTCGCGCCACCGCAGGATGCCGCCGAAGAGGTTGTTGGCGCGCGGGTTGGCGGCATCGGGGCCGGGCTTGCCGGCGTCGCCGCGCTGGCTGTTGTTGGTGAGGGTGACGTAGACCTCGCCGGTCTGCGGATGCACCGCGATCCACTCGGGCCGGTCCATCTTCGTGCCGCCGACCACGTCGCCGGCCAGGCGCGCGTGGATCAGCACTTCGGCCTGGTCGGCGAAGCCACCGGCCGCGTCGAGGCCGCCGCGGCCATGCGTGAGCTCCAGCCACTGGCCGCGCCCCCCGGCGTCGTAGCGCGCCACGTACAGCGTGCCTTCGTCGAGCAGGTGGCGATTGGCGGCGCGCGCCTGGGCGTCGGTGCCGGGGCGCACCTTGTCGCGGCTGACGAACTTGTAGATGTATTCGAAGCGCGAGTCGTCGCCCATGTAGACCACGAGGCGGCCGTCCTTCGCGACGGTGCATGTCGCACTCTCCTGCCGCTTGCGGCCGAGGGCCGTGCGCTTGATGGGCGTGGCGGTGGGGTCGAAGGGATCGATCTCGACCACCCAGCCGAAGCGGTGCGGCTCGTTCGGGTGCCGGCTCAGGTCGAAGCGCTCGTCGAAGCGCCAGTACTCGACCCACTGCGAGCCGGGCACCGTGCCGTAGCGGCGCTGCGCCGCCGTCATGCGCGAAGCGGCTTCCTTCGGTCCGCCGAAGTAGCCGTGGAAGTTTTCCTCGCAGGTCAGGTAGGTGCCCCAGGGCGTGACGCCCATCGCGCAATTGGCGAAGGTGCCGAACACCGCGTCGCCGGCCGGGTTGGCGGCGGTGCGCATCAGCGGTGTGCCGGCGGCCGGGCCGGCGATGCGCATCGGCGTGTTGCCGTGCACGCGCCGCGCGAAGGGCGAGGGCAGCACCTGCCGCCAGCCTTCGGGCGTGCGGCGGATCTCGATGACCGACACGCCCATCGCATGGAGCGACTTGCGCACCTTCTCGGGTGTCCATTGCTTGACCCCGTCGGTGTGCAGCAGTTGCTCGTCGGTGTATTCGTGATTCATCACCAGCAGGCCGCGATCGCCGCTCGCGTCGAGGGCGAAGAAGTGCATGCCGTCGTGATGCATGCCGGCCTGCGCGGCCTGGTCGTCGGCGCTGTTGGAGGCGTCGGGCGAGAAGGCCGGCATGCGGCCCCCGATGCCGGTGATGCCCGTGGGCGTGCCCCACGGGTAAAGCAGCTGCCACTCGTATTCGGGCGGTATGACGACGCCGTCGCGCAGCGAGGCGGGCACGCCGGTGAAGCCCAGTGCGCCGCCAGCGCCTTTGTCGGCGGCAGGCGCCGCGCAGCCCTGGCCGAACAGCGCCACCACGGCGGCGGCGGAGCCCGATTGAAGAAGAAAGCGGCGGCGGTCCAGGGACATGGCGAGAGGTGTTGTGTAGGTGACAGCCGCCATCATCGCCGAGCGCCGCGGCGGGCGATACTCGCGCCGAACCGCCCAGGAGACATCGAATGACCGACCGTATCGAATGGACCCGCCACGCCGACGGCGTGGTGGAACTGCAGCTCTCGCGCGCCGACAAGATGAACGCGCTCGACCCCGCGATGTTCGACGCGCTGATCGCCGCCGGCGAAGCGCTGCGCGGTGACAAGGCGGTGCGGGCCGTGGTCATTGCCGGGCGCGGCAAGGCGTTCTGCGCGGGGCTGGACATGGCCTCGTTCGAACGCATGCAGCAGGGCGCGGCCGGCGTGCTGGGCGAGGGCGCCGCGGACACCGACCTGCTGGCGCGCACGCACGGCATCGCCAACGCGGCGCAGCAGGTCGCGATGGTGTGGCGCGAAGTGCCGGTGCCGGTGATTGCCGCGGTGCACGGCGTGGCCTTCGGCGGCGGCCTGCAGGTGGCGCTTGGCGCCGACATCCGCATCGTCGCGCCGGAAACGAAGCTCTCGGTGATGGAGATCAAGTGGGGCCTCGTGCCCGACATGGCCGGCATGGTGCTGATGCGCGAACTGGCGCGTGCCGACGTGGTGCGCGAACTCACGTTCACTGGCCGCGTCTTCTCGGGCGAGGAAGCGTTGCAGATCGGCTTTGCCACGCGGCTCTCGGCCGACCCGCTGGCCGAGGCGCTGCAGATGGCGCACGAGATCGCAGCCAAGAGCCCCGATGCGATTCGCGCGGGCAAGCGCCTGCTCAATGGCGCGGCATCGCAGAGCGCCGCCGACCTGCTGATGGCCGAGTCGGTCGAGCAGCAGGCGCTGATCGGCAGTCCCAACCAGGTAGAGGCCGTGAAGGCCAACATCGAACGGCGCGCACCGCGCTTCGACGCGCCCGCCTGACGCGGTAGGCCCCGGGGCAGGGGGCCGAGGCGAAACGACGTCGCCGCCTCCCTTCATTCAGTCATACATTCCTCAGCACTGCGCGAGCGGCCGGTACTTCCGGGCCCGCTCGTTTTGTCGTTCGCGCACGTCTTGAAGCACGCCCGATTTACCTGTGGCGTACTGAAAGATGACCCCCGGGTGTCTTTGTGTAAGAATAAAGTAGTTGTTTTAAGGGGAAAATGAATGGAATTGCACACAATTTATGTGCAGAAGGTCACGTCTCCCCCCGTGTTTGCCCTACGAGAGGATGGCTCCTGAAGCCACACTCATTAACAATTGAACGTTTTGCCTAGCGACGGCGATCCTGCATGTCGACGACCACGTTTTTCTGTAATCTCAGCGTGCCCATTCTGGTGGGCGAGGATCGCTACAAGTACGTCCCCATCGTCGGGGTCTTCCGCAGCATTCCATTCGATCAAGTCGACGAATGGGTGATGCACCCCGACGGAAGTCCGCGCAGCGACCGCGAACTCGCGGCCGAAGTCCTTGTAGAGATCCGCAAGCCACTCGGCTCGAGTGGACGCACCGCGCCGCACGCCTTCGACGTGGCGGGCATCCTTCAGCTCGATCGCGCAGCCGCGATCGTGGTGTCCACCTTTTTGGCCGCATTGCCGCGCGTCTGAGCGCGGCGCCCGCCGCGCGCCTCAGGACGCGACAGCCCCCACCGCCCAATAGAAGGTCGGCCTTGCGCCGTTGAGCAGGTGGTCGCCCACCACGCGGCCCTTGTAGATCGTCGGGTTGTGCGACGCCAGCGTGCGCGCATTGCGCCAGTGCCGGTCGAGCCGCCGGTCTTCCTGCAGCGCCGACGCGCCGCCGATGTCGAACAGCCGCGTGCCGGCTTGCAGCACCAGGTCGACGATGCCGGCCTGGGCCTTGGCGGTGTTCAGTTCCACTTCGAACAGCAGGCTCTCGGGCGCTGCCTCGTTGCGCTGGCGGAATCCGTCGACTTCATCGAGGCCGCGCGCCACCGCCTGCACCGTGGACGCCGCGATGAAGGCCGTGCTCGCCAATTGCCCGATCACCTGCTGCACCAGCGGATCTTCGCGCGGCGTGTCGCCGCTGCCGTGGCTGTAGACGCGCTTGCGCGGCTGCACGAAGGCCACTGCGTCGCGCACGATGGCCCGTGCGATGCCGGCCAGCGTCGCCAGGTGCGTCAGCTGGAAATGCGCGGTGAGCGGCGTGGGCTGGTCGCGCACGTACAGCAGCACGTTGCCCGGCTTCACCCGCACGTTGCGAAAGCGCGTGGTGCCCGATGCGCTCAGGCGTTGGCCGAAACCGCGCCAGTCGTCGATGCGCTCCACGCCTTCGGCCTGCGCGGGCACCAGCGCGATCACGCGTTCGCTGCTGCCGTCGGCGTTCATCCGCTGCGCCGACACCGAGATCCAGTCCGCGTACAGCGTGCCGGTGCTGTAGTACTTGTCGCCGTCGAGCAGCCATGCGTCGCCGTCGGGCTTCAGCGTGGTCTGCATGGTGCTGAGCGAGCCGTCGCCCAGTTCGGTGGTGGCGTTGCCGAAGATCACGCCCTCGGCCGCCAGGCGCATCCATGGCCCGTGCAATGCGGGGTCGATCTCGGCGAGCAGCCGTTCGATGAAGCCGAAGTGCGCGCGCAATATCTGCGGCAGGTTGGAGTCGGCTTCACCGAGTTCGATCAGCAGGTCGTAGAGCTGCTCGACCGAGGCGCCGATGCCGCCATGCTCGAGCGGCACGCGCAATGCGCCGAAGTGCTCGGCATTGAGCCATGCCACCGGTTCGTAGGCGAGCTCGCGGTCGTTCTCGCGCTGCGCCGCGCGTTCTGCGATGCGCTGGAAGATGGGGCGGAAGCGCGCGAAGAGCTGCCGGGAAGAAGGGGCCTGGGGGGCCTGCGCGCCGCTGCCGCCGTGCGTGGCGGGGGACGTCGTTGCGTCGATGAGGGATTCCATGTGGCCCCGACTGTCCGCCGCCGCGCCGTGCTTGTGAAATGCGCTTTTCGAGTTTTCTTATGCCGCCTATCGCTTGCCGCGCGCATCCACCGGCCAGATCGCGACCAGCGTGTCGCCCTCGACCACGTGGTACGCGTCGTGCAGGTTGACCGTCGGGTCGCAGTGCGGCGTGACGAACTCGACGCGCGCGCCAAGCGCGGGCCGTGCGTCGGCGGGCAGCAGCAGCTTGCCGTGCTCGTCGCCGAAGAAGGCGTAGCGGCTCGTCGCGGTATCCACGCCGCGCGCCACCAGCGGCGCGCCGCTGTCGGTCGAAAAGCACTTGGTGCCGCCATCGACCGTGACCCACTCCGCCGCGTTGGCGCTGACCACGGCCGTCTGCACGAACAGCGACACCTCGAAGGGCGAGGGCTGTCCGCCCGAGGTCAGCACGCCCGTGTACTCCGCGTCCATGAAGACATAAGAGCCGGCCTGCAGTTCGGTGAAGGCGTTTTCCTGCGAGTCGAGGTCGTGCGTGCCGGTGCCCGCGCCCGTCACGATCTCGAAGCGCAGGCCTTGGCGTTCGGCCTCCGCGACGATGCCCGCCACGGTCTCGCGCAGGCCTGCGGCAGCCGCGCTGCGCTTGTCGCGCTCCACGATGTGCTGCAGGTTGCCCGCATACGACTGCAACCCGCGCAGCCGCAGGCGCGGCTCGGCCGCCACCAGCGCGGCGAGTTCCAGCACCTGCGCCTGCGTGGCGGCGCCGGTGCGGTTGTAGCCCGCTCCGTAGTCCACCAGCACGTCGAGCGGGTGCGCCAGCGCGCCGGCGGCCTGCGCCAGGTCGGCCAGGTTGCGCGGGTTGTCGACCACCACCATC
Source organism: Variovorax paradoxus (assembly GCF_022009635.1). Taxonomy (NCBI): domain Bacteria; kingdom Pseudomonadati; phylum Pseudomonadota; class Betaproteobacteria; order Burkholderiales; family Comamonadaceae; genus Variovorax; species Variovorax paradoxus. Next base: position 4,485,311 of record NZ_CP091716.1, on the reverse strand, counting down.
ACGTCGCCCGGTCGGGCACGCTGCGCGAGCTTGACGAGGCGCGCGATCTTGCTCGGCGTGACGGCCGGCGAGGTGATCAGCACGCCCGGAATGCCGCCCTCGACCATCACTTCTGCCTCGCCCATCGTGACGCAGCTCACGCCGATGGCGCCGGCCGCCACCTGGCGCTTTGCGATCTCGACCGACTTGTGCGTCTTCACGTGCGGGCGCAGCCCGATGCCGCGCGACTTGGCGAAGGCGGCCATGCGTTCGATGTTGCGCGTCATGGCGGGCAGGTCGATCAGCAGCGCGGGCGTGTCGAGCTGTTGGCGGCCGTTGGCCGCACCGATCAGCGGCGCGTTGGGTTGCGTGTCCAGGAACATCGTGGAAAGCCTTTGCGGGAGGGTTGAAGCGTGCGGTGCACGAAAAAGTGCGTTGTGAAATGATCGCATCGAAATGAAGACTCTCGACATCGAGGCCGTGCAGGCCTTCATCCGCGTGGCCGACCTCAAGAGCTTCACGCGGGCCGCCGAGGCCATGGACAGTTCGCAGTCGGCCGTGAGCCTGAAGGTGAAGCGGCTCGAGGATGCGCTGGGCCGGCGCCTCCTCGAGCGCACGCCACGGCAGGTGCGGCTGTCCGCCGAAGGGCTGGCCTTTCTGCCGTCCGCGCGGCATCTGCTGGCCGCGCATGACGGCGCGCTCGACGCCTTCGGCACGCAGGCACGCCGGCTGGTGGTCGGCATCAGCCATCACATCGTGGGCGCCGAGCTGCCCTTGCTGCTGCGACGCATGAAGGACGCCGAGCCGCGCGTGGTGATGGAAATCCGCGTTTCCACATCGCGCGACCTGCTCGATGCCTTCGACCGCGGCGAGATCGACGCGGTCGTCATCCTGCGGCACGACAGCCGCCGGCTCGATGGAGAAGTGTTGCTCGAAGAGCAGTTCGGCTGGATGGCCGCGCCCGACTTCGTGCACCGCTCCGGCGAGCCGCTGCGGCTGGCCACGCAGGCCGAGCCCTGCAGCGTGCGCAGCATGGCCATCGCGACGCTTGCCGAAGGCGGCGTGCCCTGGACCGAAGTGTTCGTGGGTGGCGGCGTGTTGACGATCGGGGCGGCGGTGTCGGCGGGGCTTGCAGTGGCCGCGCTCGGGCGCCGCGTGGCGCCGCTCGGCACGGTCGACGTGGGCCCGGTGTTGGGTTTGCCGCCGTTGCCTTCGCGCGAGGTGGTGCTGCACACCGGCGTGTCCGACGCCCAGGCCCGCAGCGCACTGCGCACCCTGGCGGCGGCGATCCGTTCGACCGCCGCGTAGCGGCTGGCGGCACCGCTAGGCTGCGATGAAGCGCCGGGCCAGTTCGGCCAGCAGCACCGCTACGCCGCAGAGCAACGCGGCCACTGCGCCCACGCTTGCCAGATGCGCCAGGCACATTTCGGCGCGGCGTATGCGTGTCATGCCAGTTGCCCCAGGCCCGGCCTGGCGAGGTACAGCACTTCGTAGACCGTGGCGGCATCGACCGCCTCGACGGCGCGTGCCGACAGCGTGAAGCGCACCAGGCGCCAAGCCGCGAGGTCGAGCACCGTCCACACCGCGACCGTGTCCGGCTGCGCGGCAAGCTGACGGTTGGTTTCGGTTTCCGCCGCATGCAGCGCGGCGCGATCGGCGGTTGCGTCGATCGACTGTTCTTCGCGGTACAGCGACAGAGCCTTGCGCGCACTGCCCGCGCCGGCACGTGCATCGAGCGGCAGCCATGCTTCCACGCTCGGCCGGCCGAACGAGTCGATCACGCTCAGGAAGCGCTCCCCCATGAGAAAGCGCGCGGGCGCCTGGGTGTCGAGCCACAGGTAGACCGACGCATACAGATGGCCCGCGGCGCCGTGCTGTCCGCGCTCCTGCGAGACGAAGGCCTTGAAGACCAGCCCCTCGGTGTCGTCCCACAGCGGGCCGCGCCGGGTCGCGCGCTGGCGGATGACCTGCATGTCGTAGTCGGCGGGAAGTCTGTGCGAATACTGCATCGCGAACATCGAAAGCTCCTTGTGGTGAATGAATCACCAGGGAGCTTGCGCGCGAGAGGGCATCGCAAGAAGAGGGCGCCCGATATAGCTGTGATGCGCCGGCGCAATGGCTGGCTGCCTCGCCGGCTTACTTGTCCGCCGGCGGATTGGCCTTCAGCGCGGCCAGCAGCACGCGGCCGGTGGTCTGCAGGTGCTCGGCGATCAGGGTTTGCGCCGTCTGGATGTCGCGGTTGAGCACCGCGTCGAGCAGCGCCTGGTGCTCGGCGCGCACATCGCGTTTCTGAGTGGAAAGCGGCGCCGACAGTTGCCGGTAGCGTTCGCTCTGCTGATAGAGCATCTGGTGCATGCGCAGCAGCCAGCTGTTGGGGCAGCCCGCCACCAGCGCGTTGTGGAAGTCCGCGTGGCTGGCCGTCCATTCGGCGCTCAGCATCGAGGGCATGGCCGCGTCCCGCTCGGCAAGGCGCGACAGCCGGTGGTGCGCCGAGACCACGCTGCCTTCCCAGGCCAGGTCGCCGTGGCGGATGGCTTCGGCCAGGCACAGCTTTTCTATCTCGATGCGGGCCTTCACCAGTTCTTCCAGGTCGGTCTCGGAGATCGGGCTCACGCGATAGCCGCGCGCCGGCTCCGACACCACCAGCGCCTCGGCCTCCAGCATTGCCAGCCCTTCGCGCACCGCGCCGGCACTCACGTCGAGCTCGTCCGCCAGTGCGGCGATGTTGAGTTTGGAGCCCGGCAGCATCCGGCCGCCCACGATGGCCGCGCGCAGCTCGGTGAATACCTGGCGCGTCTGGCTCATGCCCTTTGTCTTTTCGTTCATTGCGCTCCCGTCACACCGCGAAAAGCGGCTGATGTTACTTGCCGGCATCGTTGATGGATAAACGCCAAAACAATATACTGATTTCAAAATAATATATTATTTGAAAAAACACCGACAGCCAAACGGAGACAAACGACATGGCCGAGATCCAGCTTCGCACCCGCAAGAGCGCACACCGCGCGGCACTCCACAGCGTTCATTCGCTCGACGCCTTCGTCTTCACGGTGCCCGACCTCGACAAGGCCGAGCACTTCTACGACGCCTTCGGCCTGCAGCCCAGGCGCGAGGGCGGCCGGCTCGACCTGTACACGCTCGGCCATCCGCATGCCTGGGGCTCGCTGCACCAGGCGCCCGGCGTGAAGAAGCTGCAGTACCTGCGCTTCGCCTGCTTCGAGGAAGACTTCGACGCCATCGCCGAGCGCATCGCGCGGCTGGAGGTGCCGCGCTGCGCGCCGCATCCGCTGGGCGACGATCGCGGCCTGTGGGTGCTGCACCCCGAAGGTTTCGCGGTGCAGATCGTGGTGGCGGCGAAGAGCGCGCCCGACGAGGGCAGCGAGCCGGTCGTGGCGCCGCGTCCGCCCGTGGGCACGGGCGCCTCGCTCAACCGCTCGCGCATACCGAAGGTGCATCCGCGCCGGCTCTCGCACATCCTGATGTTCTGCGCCAAGGTGCCCGAGGCCGTGCGCTTCTACGAAGACGCGCTGGGCCTGCGCGTGACCGACCGTTCGGGCGACCACATCGTCTTCATGCATGGCGTGCACGGCAGCGACCACCACCTGATCGCAATGGCCCGCTCAAGCGGCCCGGGGCTGCACCACCTGAGCTGGGACGTCGCCGACATCGACGAGGTCGGCCGCGGCATGGAGCAGATGTTTGCCGCCGGCCATGTGCGCGGCTGGGGCGTGGGGCGCCATGTGCTGGGCTCGAACTACTTCCACTATGTGCGCGACCCGTGGGGCAGCTACTCGGAGTACTCCTGCGACATGGACTTCGTGCCCGGCGACTTCGACTGGCGCGCCGCCGACCATCCGCCCGAAGACTCCTTCTACGCCTGGGGCCCCCGGGTGCCGGAAGACTTCATCACCAATTTCGAGATCGAGGCGCCGGCCGCCGGGGCCTAGCCATCTTCCGTCCTTCAACTCCCGTTCCCACCCACTAGGAAATCACATGCGCCTCCTGGCCTTTCAACACAACGGCAAGCCCGCCCTCGGCCTGCGCCTCGACAGCGAAGTCGTCAACCTCACGGCCGAAGGCCTGCCCGCCACGCTCGACGAATTGCTGCGCGGCGGCCCCGACGCCCTGGCCGCCGCGAAGAAGGCGGGCCAGGCCGCCCGCGCGCGGCTGCCGCTGTCCGGCATCGACTGGCTGCCGCCGGTGCAGTCGCCTTCCAAGGCCATCGCGGTCGGGCTGAACTACATCGACCATGCGGCCGAGAGCAAATTCGAGCCGCCGAGCTACCCGGTGCTGTTCCATCGCTTCCCTTCGTCGTGGGTCGGGCACAACCAGCCCATCGTGCGCCCGCACGTGTCGACGCAGTTCGACTACGAGGGCGAGCTGCTCGTCGTCATCGGCAAGGCCGGGCGCTACATCTCGAAGGGCGAGGCGCTGAACCACGTGGCCGGCTATTCGGTGTTCAACGACGGCTCGATCCGCGACTACCAGTTCAAGTCCGCGCAATGGATGATGGGCAAGAACTTCGACCGCTCGGGCTCCTTCGGCCCCGAGTTCGTCACCGCCGACGAACTGCCCGCGGGCGCCGCCGGCCTGCGGCTGCAGACCCGCTTGAACGGCACCGTGCTGCAGGACGCCAACACGCGCGACATGATCTTCGACGTGGCCACGCTGGTGTCGGTGTGCTCCGAGCCCTTCGCGCTGCAGCCGGGCGACATCATCATCGCGGGCACGCCATCGGGCGTGGGGTTGGCGCGCAATCCGCAGGTCTTCATGAAGGCCGGCGACGTGTGCGAGGTGGAAATCGAAGGCGTCGGCCTGCTCTCGAACCCGGTGGCCGACGAGCCGCGCGGCTGATATTTCTCCAGGGCCGCCGGCTCAGGCCGGGTGCGACGGCGAATGGTGGCCCGGCCTCCGCAGCGCCAGCCACCACAGCAGCGCGGCATTGACCGCCCAGCTGCCGGTGAGCATCAGCAGCGCCGTGTGCGCCACGCCCGGCGACAGCCCCAGCGTCAGCAGGCTCAGCGACCACGGCAGTCCGCCCGCGATGGCCACGAGCATGCCCACGTCGCTCTCCGGCACCAGTGCGCAGCCGAGGATGCATACCGTTCCCGCGACCGTGTAGATCAGCGCGGCGGTGCGCCATCCGGGGCGGTGGTGCGGCTGGGAATTCGCTGAATTTGCGATCGGCATGCCCCTAGCATCGCCGATTGCGCGGCGACGCGTGAAGGCCTGATGCGCGAAGGGATGTAGTGCTTTGGCGATGCGGGTTTCAGCCGCCGTTCAGCCCTTGCAATGCGGCCGGAACCGGTGCTGGCGGCAGCGCGGATTCGACCCCCAGCGCCAGCGCCAGCAGCATCGAATCGGCGCCTTCGGGGCCGGTGAGTTCCAGCCCGGCGGGGAGCCGGTCGCGCGTCAGTCCGATCGGCAGGCTCACGGCCGGCAGCCCGGCCATGCCGGCCGGCCCGGTGTTGCGGATGTAGGCGGAAAAAGCCGAGGTCGGTCGCCCGCAAAGCGTGACCTGCACGTCCTCGCCGATGCGCGCGGCGGTCAGCGGGCTGGTCGGGAACACCAGCGCGGCGATGTCGTGCCGGGCGAAGCAATCGCGGTAGGCCGCCTGCATGCGGGGCCGCAGCACATGCAGCGCATGCGCGTACGCCTCGGGCGTGATGGCGCTGTCGCCGAACAGCCGCTCGAACAGCGGGCGAACATCGGGGCTCGCCACCGCATCGGTCAGCGCGCGTGCATCGAATGGGCGCTCATGGCGTGCGAAGTACGCGGCCAGCGCGGGCAGGATCTCGTGCAACGAGATCGACATCGATCCTTTCTGGAATAGTGCGCCGGCTTCCGCAAGATCGCAGGGCACCAGCACGGCGCCAGCCGTCTGAAGGGCGTGCAGGCTCTCGCGGGCGAGTTCGGCCACGGGCGGATCGAGTTCTTCCCAGAAGTAAGCCTCCGGCACGCCCAGTCGCACGCCCATGAGCGGCATCGCGGCCAGCCGCAGCGGGCCGCCGGCGACCGCATGGTCGACCAGCACGCAGTCGTCCACGCAGCGGGCCATGACGCCCGCCGTGTCGAAGGTCGGTGAGATCGGCACCAGCCCGTCGTCCGGCCAGCGGTGCACCGTGGGCCTGTAGCCGACCAGCCCGCACAGCGCGGCCGGCACGCGCACCGAGCCGCCCGTGTCGGTGCCGATGGCGACCGGCGCGGCGCGCAGGCCCAGCAGCGCCGCATTGCCGCCGCTCGAGCCGCCGGTGACGCGCGTGCTGTCGAACGGATTGCGCGACGGCCCGAAGCCGTGGTTGTGGCCGGTGACGCCCTGCGACCATTCATGCAGGTTGGTCTTGCCGAGCACCAGCGCGCCGGCATCGACGAGCCGCTGCGTCACGCCCGCATGCCTGCGCGGCACGTGGTCGGCCATCCATGGGCTGCCGGCGGTGGTGGGCATGCCGGCGACGTCGATGTTGTCCTTGAATGCCAGCGGCACGCCGCGCAGCGGTTGCACGCCGGGCGCCGGGCGCGGAGATGCATCCAGCGCGGCTGCGGCATCGAGCAATTGCGCGGCGTCGAGGTGGAGCAGGGCGCCGAAGGGCGCGATGGCCTCGGCGCGCGCCAGCAGCGCCTGTGCGTATTCGGTGGCGCGCAATTCGCCGCGTGCCATCTGCTCGGCGGCCTCGCGGGCGGAAAGATCGGTCAGCGCATGGATTCGGTTCATCGCGGGTTCGAAGTTGGGGCAGAAGCTGCACTCCGGTGCACATTCCGGGCCAATTTCCTGTCTTCGGCCTGAAAACAAGCCTGAAAGTGCCTGGCATGAATACTGCTGAGAGTATTTTTTGTATCCATGAGGCCTTCCAATGTCTTTCAAGTCCTTGCGTATCCTGGCCGCCGTCGCAGCGTCGATGGCTCTTCTGGCGGGCATGCCCGCGTCCGCGGCGGAGAAGGTGTCCGTGCGCCTCAAGTGGCTGGCGCAGGCGCAGTTCGCCGGCTTCTACGTGGCCAAGGCCAAGGGCTTCTATGACCAGGCCGGCCTCGACCTGACGATCAACCCGGGCGGCCCCAACCTCAACGTCGAAACGCTCGTGGCCTCCGGCAACGACACCTTCGGCCTGGCCGGCGGCACCGAGACCGTGCTGCTCGCACGCGAAAAGGGCCTGCCGCTGGTGTGCATCGGCGTGACCGTGCAGAACACGCCGTTCACCTACGTGACCTACAAGGATTCCGGCATCACCAAGGTGAAGGACTTCGCCGGCAAGAAGGTCGCGACCTGGTTCACCGGCACGCAGTACACGCTGTACTCGATGCTCGCCTCGGCCGGCGTGAAGCAGAGCGACCTGACCATCGTGCCCCAGTCCGGCTCCATGGCCCCCTTCGTCGAGAAGCAGTTCGACGTGGCCGCCGCCACCTACTACAACGAGCTCAACACGCTCAAGGAGCAGGGCCTGGGCGACAAGCTCACGCTCATCAAGCCCGACGACTACGGCGTGGTGGTGCAGCAGGACACGGTGCTCGTGTCCGAGAAATACCGCAACGAGAAGCCGCAGCAGGTGCAGGCTTTCATGAACGCCACCATCAAGGGCTGGAAGTACGCGCTGCAGAACAAGAAGGAAGCCATCGACATCGTCATGGCCGCCGCGCCCAGCCTGAACCGCGCGCACCAGGAAGCCATGCTCGACGAGTTCGAGAAGCTGGTGAAGGCCGGCAAGGGCACCACCGACGGCATCCTGGCCATCGACCTGCCGACCGTCGAGAAGATGCAGACGCAGCTCGTCGGCTACAAGGCGCTAAAGGCCCCGGCCGACCTGTCGAAGGCCTACGACGCCAGCTTCTGGAACCAGGTGCCGGCCGGCGACAAGAAGTTCTGAGCCGCCGCGCCATGAAGTTCATGCCTCACGAAGTGATGCCGCCGGCGGCTGCCGACACGGCGCCGCCCATGCTGGAACTGGTCAATGTGTGGAAGCGCTTCGGCGAAGCGCAGTCGCGGACCGTCGCGGTGTCGGGCGTCAACCTGCGGATCGCGAAGAGCGAGTTCGTCACGCTCGTGGGCCCATCGGGTTGCGGCAAGTCGACGCTCTTCAACATGATCGCGGGCCTGCTGCCACCGGACGACGACGGCTCGCTGCTGTTCGGCGGTGCGCCGCAGCGCGACGGGCAATTGCTGGGCAAGGTCTCGTTCATGCCGCAGCGCGACCTGCTGTTTCCGTGGCGAACCGTGCTCGACAACGCCATCCTTGCGCTCGAAGTGGAAGGCACGCCGCGCAAGGAAGCGCGCGAACGCGCCCGCGCCATGCTGCCCGAGTTCGGCCTGGCCGGATTCGCCAACCACTACCCGCACCAGCTGTCGGGCGGCATGCGCCAGCGCGTGGCGCTGATGCGCACCTTTCTGTTCGAGCGCGACCTGATGCTGCTCGACGAGCCCTTCGGCGCGCTCGATGCACTCACCCGCACCCGCATGCAGCACTGGCTGCTGGAGCTGTGGGCGCGCCACCGCCGCACGGTGCTCTTCATCACGCACGACATCGACGAAGCCATCCTGCTTGGCGACAAGGTGCTGGTGATGACGGCGCGCCCCGGCACGGTGAAGAGCGAAACCGTGATCGACCTGCCGCGCCCGCGCGATCCGTCGGTGGTGCTCACGCCCGAGTTCATCGGCCTGAAGCAGCGCCTGCTGGCCGAGATCGAGGAAGAGAGCCAGAAGACCTTCGCGCAGGAGGGCACCGCGCCGTGAACACCTTCCTGCAGCGCGCCGTGCGCTCGCCCGCGCTGGCCTTCATCGGCCTGGCGCTGGTGTGGGAGCTGTACGTGCACGCCTTCGCGCCGTCGCCGCGCTACCTGCCCGCGCTGAGCGCCATCGCGCAGGACGCGTGGTCGGTGTGGCCTCAACTGGTGCGCGGCTTCGGCCGCACGTTGCTCGAAACGGTGCTCGGCTTCGCCTTGGGCGCCGTGTTCGGCTGCTTCTGCGGCACGGTGTTCACCTATTCGCGCTGGATGGAGCGCTCGGTGTTCCCGCTGTTCGTGGTGTCGCAGACGGTGCCGGTGGTGGCCTTCGGCGCGCTGATCGTCATCTGGTTCGGCAACTCGCTGCTGGCCAAGGTGATGACGGCGTTCTTTCTCACCTTCTTTCCCGTGACGGTGAACACGTTGCGCGGGCTGAAGTCATGCGACCCGCAGCGCATCGCGCTGATGAAGAGCTTCGGCGCGAACCGTCTCGTCATGTTCTTCAAGCTGGCCGTGCCCTCGGCGCTGCCGCAGATCATGGTGGGGCTGCGCGTGGCCATCGGCCTGAGCCTGATCGGCTCGGTGGTGGGCGAGTGGTTCGGCGAAACCGTGGGCCTGGGCGTGATGCTGATGGAGGCGATGAACGCTGACCTGGTGGTGCGCCTGTGGGTGGTGATGTTTGCCTGCGGGCTGATGGGTGCGCTGCTCTACGGGTTGCTCACCTTCGTGGAAAGGAGGCTCGTATGGTGGCGCAGCGAAAGCTGATGGCTTCGCCCGTGGTGCCGGTGGTGCTGAGCATCGTCGTGCTGCTGGCGGTGTGGGAGGGCGCGATCCTGCTCTTCAAGATTCCGCCTTTCGTGCTGCCCAGCCTGGGCTCGATCGTGCAGCACGCCTTTACGGACACCGGCCGCCTGATGGCTGCGCTGCTGGCCACGCTGGGCGAGGCGCTGGGCGGCTATGCGTTGGGCAGCATTCTGGGCCTGCTGCTGGCCGTGTTGCTGCTGCTCGCGCCGCCGCTGGAACGCGTGGTGATGCCGCTGGCCGTGGCGGTCAACGCGGTGCCTACGGTGGCGTATGCGCCGCTGTTCCTGATCTGGTTCGGCCTTGGCGCCGCGTCGAAGATCGCGTTGGTGGCGCTGGCGGTGGGCTTCACCATGCTGGTGAATGCATTGCACGGCCTGAAGCAGGCCGATGCCGCGGCGGTGAACCTGATGCGCAGCTTCGGGGCAGGGCCATTGAAGATCGTGTGGCGCCTGCGCCTGCCGGTGGCGATGCCTTCGGTGGTCACCGCGCTTCGCATCGGCGTGCCGCGCAGCATGATCGTCGCGATCGTCGGCGAGATGCTGGGCGCCTACGCGGGGCTCGGGCGAATGATCTATGAGTCGACGCAGCAGGTCGACCTGCTGAGCGTGTGGTCGGCGGTGCTCATCGCATCGGTGGCGAGCATGGTCTTTTATGGCCTGCTCGTCTGGATCGATCAAAAACTGGTGTGGTGGCGTTGATGAACGTGGCAAAGAACAATCCCGCGGCGTATCCGCAAACCGAAGCCGAGCTGCGCGTGCAGCTCGCCGCCTGCTACCGGCTGGTGGCGCACTTCGGCATGGACGACCTGATCTACAACCACATCTCGGCGCGCGTGCCGGGGCCTGAGCATCACTTCCTCATCAACCCGTACGGGCTGCTGTTCTCGGAGGTGACGGCCTCTTCGCTGGTGAAGATCGACCTCGACGGCAACAAGGTGGACGCCACCGACGCCGAAGTCAACCAGGCCGGCTTCGTGATCCATAGCGCCATTCACGCGGGCCGGCCCGACGCGCTGTGCGTGCTGCACACCCACTCCGAAGCCGGCACCGCCATCGCGGCCATGCCCAACGGCCTGGCGCCGCTGAGCCAGTTCGCGATGCGCTACCAGGGCCACACGGCCTTCCACGACTACGAGGGCGTGGCGCTGGAAACCGGCGAGCGCGAAAGGCTGGTGCGCGACCTGGGCCCGCACCACACGCTGGTGCTGCGCAACCACGGCATCCTGACCGTGGGCCGGACCATTCCCGAGGCCTTCATCCTCATGTACTACTTCGAGAAGGCCGCCAAGGTGCAGCTGCTCGCGCAGGGCGGCGTGGCGCCTGGCGAGTCGCTGGTGTATCCGCAGCCCGAAGCGAGCGAACTGGCCGCGCGCCAGTTCACCGAATTCGCCGGCGACATCCTGCCGCCCGGCACGCGCGAATGGCCTGCGTTCCTGCGCATGCTGGAGCGCACCCAGCCCGACTACCGGCTCTGACAGCCGTTTCTTTCCTCAATCCCCTGAGACATCTTTCAACCATGCAACTCGAGAACCTCACCTCTTTCATCGGCACCGAAGTCAAAGGCATCGACCTGCGCGAGCCCGTGAGCGACGCCGACTTCGCCGTGCTGCGCGACACGCTCAACCAGCGCTCGGTGCTGCTGTTTCGCGGCCAGAGCATCAACGAGGCGCAGCACGTCGCCTTCTCGCGCCGCTTCGGCACGCTGCTGGGCCATGTGCTCACGCAGTTCCTCAAGAAGGAATACCCCGAGGTCTACGTGCTGTCGAACGTGTCGGAAAACGGCAAGCCCATCGGCAACCACAAGGAAGGCTGGAACTGGCACTCCGACCTGTCGTACAAGGCCGAGCCTTCCATGGGCGCGCTGCTCTATGCGCTCGAAGTGCCCCCGGTGGAAGGCGACACCTTCTTCGCGTCGATGCACGCCGCCTACGACGCGCTGGACGACGACATGAAGGCGCGCATCCGCCACCTCACGGCCACGCACAGCTACGCCAATTACTACGGCAAGGCCTTCGCGGACCGCAATCCGCTCACGCCCGAGCAACTGGCCGCCACGCCGGACGTGGTGCATCCGCTGGTGCGCACGCATCCCGAGACCGGCCGCCTGTCGCTCTACGTGGGCGAAGACGTGGTCAAGCAGATCGACGGCCTGCCCGCCGACGAAAGCACCGCGCTGCTGGCCGAGCTGAATGCGCATGCCATCTCGCCCGAATTCAGCTATCGCCACAAGTGGCTCGCCGGCGACCTGCTGGTGTGGGACAACCGCTGCACCATGCACCGCGCCACGCCGTACGACGACAACGTGTACCGCCGCGTGATGCACCGCACCACGGTGGCGGGCGACCGCCCGTTCTGACACCCGAGCTGAACCGATTCCCTGGAGCCCCCGCGCTTGAAGACTGACGACAACCACAAAAAGGAAGGCAAGAAAATGGAACGCGACGAACCCGAGATGGTGGAACCCACGGCGCTGCGCGGACGCGAGCGTCAGCGCGGCAAGGGCGCCACGCTGTCCGACGAACTGAAGGACACGCTGGAAGACCTGATCGTCAGCGGCGTCATGAAGCCCGGCGCGCGGCTCGACGAAGCCGAGCTGGCCGAGCGCTTCAAGGTCTCGCGCACACCGGTGCGCGAGGCGCTCAAGGCGCTGGCCGCCACCGGCCTCGTCGACCTGCGAAGCCGCCAGGGCGGCGTGTGCGTGGCGCGCATCTCGCTGCCCATGCTCATCGAGATGTTCCAGATGATGGCGGTGATGGAAGGCCTGTGCGCCAAGTTCGCCGCGCGCCGCGCCACCGAGGCGCAGAAGCTGCGCATGAGCCAGTTGCACGACGAGCTGACCAGCATCCTCGCTTCGGGCGACCACTCGCGCTTCTATGACGTGAACCAGGACTTCCATGACGCGCTGTACGAAGCCTCCAACACGCACTACCTGGCGGAGCAGACCCGCGCGCTGCGCAAGCGCGTGCGCGTGTACCGCCGCTACGTCACCTTCCAGCCCGGCCGCATGACCGCGACCATCGGCGAGCACGGGGCCATCCTCGACGCCATCCGCCGCAACGACCCCGACGCGGCGTTCTCGTCCGCCATCGACCACGTGAGCCTGCTCGAGGACGACATCGTCGACCTCATCGCCGCGCTGTCCGAGCAGGACGCGGGCGGCGCCTGACAGCCTTCTTCTTTTCAACGAAACCCATTTTTCGACCGCATCCCCCAGGACATCACGCCATGAAACTCGAACTCGAAGGCAAGACCGTACTCATCACCGGCGCCTCCAAAGGCATCGGCCTCGCAGCCGCCCATTCTTTCGCGGCCGAAGGCTGCCACCTGCATCTTGCCGCGCGCGACGGCGTGGCTCTGGCAGCCGCAAAGGAAGAGATCGAGAAGATCTATCCCATCAACGTGCGTATCCATCCGATGGACCTGGCAGCGCCCGGCGCCATGTCGCAACTGGCCGAAGCGGCCGGCGATGTCGACATCCTGGTGAACAACGCGGGTGACATTCCCGCCGGCCCGATCGAGTCGCTCGACTTCGCGGTGGTGCGGCGCGGCTTCCAGCTCAAGGTGCTGGGCTACATGGAGCTCACGCAGATCTACTACGCGCGAATGAAGGCCGCGGGTGGCGGCGTGATCGTGAACGACATCGGCAACTCCGGCGAGAACTGGGACGCCAACTACATCGCCGGCTCCACCGGCAATGCAGCCGTCATGGCCTTCACCCGCGCGCTCGGCGGCGTGAGCCTGGACGACGGCATCCGCGTGGTGGGCGTGAACCCCGGCCCCGTGGCCACCGACCGCATGGTCAAGCTCATGAAGCGCCGCGCCTTCGACACCCACGGCGACGAAGGCCGCTGGGAGGAGCTCTTCGACAACTACCCGGGCGGCCGCCCCGCGACGCCGGAAGAAGTGGCCGAGCTGATGGTGTTCCTGGCCTCGGCGCGCGCGGGCTACATCACCGGCACGGTCGTGACCATCGACGGCGGCATCGCCGCGCGCGGCTCGATCATCAAGACCAGCAAGAAGGTGGTCGAGGCCGAGCAGGCCCGGAGGCTCGCGGCATGAACGCGGCATTGAACCCCACCGTGGCGGTGCCGGCCGTGACGAGCGACGCGGAAACCCGCAACCGCTACTTCGACCGCCTCTTCACCAACCCCGAGCTGATGTGGCTGGGCCAGAACACCAACCACTTTCCGCTGCATCCGGCGGTGCGCAAGGCGCTGCACGATGCCATCGACGACGAGAGCTTTCACGCCTATGCGCCGCCGCTGGGCATGGAGACGCTGCGCACGGCCATCGTGGACGACCTGGGCGTGCCCGGCCAGTCGGCCGTGGTGACGGACGGCGCGGTCGCGGCACTCGCGCTGGCATGCCGTGCCTTCTGCGAAGAGGGCAAGGGCTTCGTGACCACCGACCCGGGGTGGAAGTGGCCGCTGCAGTTCGCGGCCAAGGCCGGCTGTGCGATCACCGAGATCCCGATCTACGGGCCCGAGTACGGCTTCAAGCTGTCGGCCGAGGCCCTGGCCGCTTCGACCGACGCGGACACCGCGGTCATCTACCTGGTGGACCCCAACAACCCGCTGGGCACTACTTACACCGAGGAAGAGATCCGCGCCTTCGCGGATCGCGCGCGGGAGATCGGCGCCATCCTCATTCACGACTGCACCTACCGCGACTTTGCCGATACCCACACGCTGGCTTCGCGCTTCTATCCGGAAGGCACGGTGACCATCGTGAGCTTCTCGAAGTGGCTGGGCCTCGCGGGGCTGCGGCTGGGCGCGCTGGTGGCGTCGCCGCAGCTGCTGGCGCGCATACTGCCGCACTCGCAGGCGCCGCTGGGTGCCAGCGTGCTGGCGCAGCGCGCCGCCATCGCGGGCCTCGGCGTCAAGGCCGAATGGATGGCCGAGGTGATCGCGCAGCAGCGCGAGAACCAGCGGATGATCATCGACGCCTTCAATGCACTGCCGGGCTTCCTGGTGCCGGTGTTTCCGTCGCAGGCCAACTTCATCGTGGTCGAGTGCACCGGCGCGGGCGTGACGCCCGAGGCACTGGTCACGGCGCTGGGCGAGCGCGACATCATGGTGCGGCAGGGCACGTATCACACGCCGCGCTTCGGCCATCGCTTCATCAAGATCTCGACCACCGTGCCCAAGGCATGGGCGCAGGCGCTGTGCGATGCGCTGCCGCAAGCGGTCGAGCGAGCACGCACGCTGCCGGCCACGGCAGCGCTGTTCTGAGGAGGCGAACGATGAGCTTCGCCACCACGCCCGACGGCGTTCGCCTGTACTACGAGACCGCCGGAAGCGGCACGCCCATCGTGTTCGTGCACGAGTTCGGCGGCGACCACCGCAGCTGGGAGCCGCAGATGCGCTTCTTCGCGCGACGCCACCAGTGCGTGACCTTCGGCGCGCGCGGCTATCCGCCGTCGGACGTGCCGGCCGACATGGAACGCTATTCGCAAGCCACGGCCGCCGACGACATCCTGGCCGTGATGGACGCGCTGGGACTGCGGCGCGCGCACATCGTGGGCCTGTCGATGGGCGGCTTCGCGACGCTTCACTTCGGCCTGCGCCACGCGGCGCGCGCTGCCTCGCTGGTGATTGCCGGCGCGGGCTACGGCGCCGAGAAGGAGCACGAAGAGTATTTCCGCGGCGTTTCGCTCGAGGTGGCCAGGCAGTTCGAGGCGCAGGGCTCCGAGAAATTCGCGCGCACCTATTCGCTGGGCGCGAGCCGCGTGCAGTTCCAGAACAAGGACCCGCGCGGCTGGCAGGAATTCGCGACCTGGCTGGGCCAGCACGATTCGGTGGGCGCGGCCAACACCATGCGCGGCGTGCAGGCGCGCCGCCCGTCGATCTACGACCTGGAGAGCGAACTGCGCGAGATGCCCGTGCCGTCGCTGGTGGTGGTCGGCGACGAAGATGACCACTGCCTACAGCCCGGCATCTTCCTCAAGAAGACCGTGCCGGCCTGCGGCCTCGCGGTGATGCCAAAGACCGGGCACACGCTCAATCTCGAGGAGCCCGCCGCCTTCAACGCCTTGCTGGCCGAGTTCTTCGCGCAGGTCGAAGCGGGCCAGTGGAAGCCGCGCGATCCGCGCGCGCTGCCCAGCCAGATCATGAAGACGGACTGACCATGAACGCCGACGCAGCCACGATCACCCATACACAGCAGGGCGCCTGGCGCATCGACGCCGCGCGGCTCTGGGACCGCCTCATGACGCTCGCGCGCATCGGCGCCACGCCGGGCGGCGGCGTCGACCGGCAGGCGCTGAGCGCGGAAGAAATAGCGTCCTGGCGCACCATGATCGACTGGGCCTTGCAGGCCGGCCTGGAGCCCTCGACCGATGCGGCGGGCAACCTATTCATCGCGCTGCCAGGCACCGGCCGCGTGGCGCCGCCGGTGCTCGCCGGCAGCCATCTCGACAGCCAGCCCGGCGGCGGGCGCTTCGACGGCGTATACGGCGTTGTGGCCGCGCTGGAAGTGCTGACCACGCTGGCGGAGCGCGGCGTGCGGCCGCCGGTGGACATCGTCTGCGTTGCGTGGATGAACGAGGAAGGCTCGCGCTTCGCGCCCGGCATGATGGGCTCCGAAGCCTTCGCCGGCGTGCGCAGCCTCGAGGCCGTGCGCGCGGTGCGCGATGCCAAGGGCGTGTCGGTGGCCGATGCGCTCGATGCGTTGCATGCGGCTTTTGCCGAACTGCCGCGGCGAACGCTGGGCTTTCCATTGAAGGCCTATGTGGAAGCGCATATCGAGCAGGGACCGGTGCTGGAAGCGCAAGAGCATGTGATCGGCGTCGTCACCGGCATCCAGGGCAAGAAGACATTCGACATCGTGATCGAGGGCGAGCGCGGCCACGCGGGCACGCTGGCGATGGTCTACCGGCGCGATGCGCTCGAAGCCTTCACGCGCATCGCGGGTGCGCTGTACGCGGAAATCGGCGGTTACGACGAAGCGGTGAAGTTCACCATCGGCCGTTTGCAGGTCGAGCCGAACGCGCCTTCGGTCGTGCCCGAGCGGGTGACGCTGCGCATCGACCTGCGGCACCCCGACAACGCGGTGCTCGCGTACCTGGGCGAGCGCATCGGCATGCTGTGCGACACCTTCGCGGCACCTTGCGAGGCGAAGGTCACGCCACTGGTCGATGCGCCTTCCAACGACTTCGATCCGGCGCTGCAGCAGGCGATTGCCGATGCGGCCGAGAGCATCGGGCAGCTGCACATGCCGATTCTTTCAGCGGCCGGGCACGACGCGCGGCACATGGCGCCGCTGTGTCCGAGCGCGATGATCTTCATTCCCTGCCGCGACGGCGTGAGCCATGCCGAGCACGAATGGGCCGAGCCAGAGCATGTGGCCGCTGGCGCAAATGTGCTGCTGCGCGTGTTGCTGCCGTACGCGGGTGTCGGGGAGGGTGCGACCCCATGAACGAAACCGTCACCGACATGGCGGATCTGCCGATGCAGCATCCGAGCGCACCGGCCAGCGCTGCGCAGGCGCGTGCGCGTTTCTTCAACTCGGGCAATGCCTTCAACGTGAAGCTGCCCGAGGTGCCGGCGCGGCTCTTTTCGCCGCCGGGGGAGGGGCAGTTCGGCGTGTTCGATTGCGACCAGTCCGAGGCGCTGGGCAGTGGCTTCGCGGCCACCACGCCGCTGATGCTGGCCCGCTACGTGCGCATCGCGCCCGGCGACTTGCTGCTGCCGCTGGATGTGCGCGCGACCGGCGCGGTCTGGTATGTGATCTCCGGCAGCGGGCGGCTCGACGGCGCCTTCGACGGCTTCGAGTTCGGCGCGGGCGATGTCTTCCTGCTGCCCGGTGCGAGCGGCTACCGTCTTGCGGCCGGTGCCGAGGGCGCGCTGCTGTGGACCGTCGGGAACGAGCCGCAACTGGCGTTCGAGCGTGCCGAGCCTGCGCCGGTGATCGATGCGTCGATCGACGTGGTGCACTATCCGGCCGCAGAGATCGAGCGGCAGTTTGCGCGGATCTTTTCGACGGGGACGCGCGACGAGACCTCGGGCAGGGCGCTGATCTTTTCGTCCGACCGGCAGGCCGCCGCGCGCAACCTCACGCCGACATTGACGCTGAGCTTCAACACGCTGTCGCCCCGCACCTGGCAGCGCTCGCACCGCCATAACTCCGCTGCGGTGACGCTGGTGGTGCAGGGCGAGGGCTGCCATTCGGTCGTCGGCGATGCGCATTGCCCGTGGGCGCCGTGGGCAACCCTCGTGACGCCACCGGGTGCCCCGCATTCGCATCACAACCCGGGTGCGCATGGCGCGCGCTTCCTGATCGTGCAGGACGGCGGACTGCACTATCACGCGAGGACCATGGGCTTCGCTTTTCTCGAGGCAGCCGGGTAACGAGTCACGCGGCTTACTTCACCCAGAAGCCGAACTGTCACTTGGCGTTGTCACCATGTGTGAATGGCTGGCCAACTTATCTCTATTGCCCTGACGGTCGATCAACACGACGCAGGAGACTATTTCTGGGTGCTCCTGGAATCCTTCGACAACTCGATGGAATTCGAGCCGCTGATGGAAGCGGCAACGGGCTTTCCAACTTACGTGGAGGCCCTGCAGGCGGGGTACGTGGTGCTGAAGGGGATGTCGGAAGATTTGAATGTCGGGCCGCGGGAAGAGGGCGACGAAGCTCTGGTCGCGGAAGAGCGGGGTGCCAACGGCCGGCTCTGATGAGCGAACAGGCGCAAGCTATGCTGGCGCCTGTTTGTTTTGCGAGCGACCGAGGCACATGAAGAAATCCAAGCCCCCGAAAAAGGCGGGCACCTACGACATCAAGAAGCAGTGGCACTGGGGCCGTGCAATGCGCGAACTGCGTATCGCCGATTTCCTGAAGGAAGGCCGCTTGCTGCTTCCCGGCGAGTACACGGGCGAGGGGCCCGCCACCGATGACGGAACCGGCGCGCTTCGCACCGTGGGCGGTATTCAGGTCGGTGCCGCGAACTACGAGACGGGAATGATGTGGGTCGGCCGGAAACTGCGAGAGGGCGATCTGCCTTCCAAGCCGGGTGGGGCGGCAGCGAACTGAGGGTAAACCCGGGCGATTTTTGTCTGCAGCAGGTCTATCTTGGATTTGTGACCAATTGCTGGAGACAAACATGTTGATGGTTACAAAAGTGGTTGCAGCCGGCGTGGCGGCCCTCGTGATCGGGGGCACTCCGTCGCCGAACGGCGGGGTTTCGGATCTTTCTCCACTGGCGCCGCAAGTGGTTGCGGCGCAGACGTACGGGGAGTCGCCCTGCGCTGGCGGATGCAATGTCTGGCGCTTGATTTACGACGGGCGCTGACAGCCGCCGGAGTTCGGATCACGCGGGTGAAAGCACCCGCCGAGCAGTGACGATGGCGAGCAATTCCCGGTCGCACACGCGATCGGATGGCCACGTATATGCTGCCGGGCTCGCATCACTTCCACCGGAGCCCGAGACACATGTCCGCACAGCCCATCGAGGTCTATTCCTGGCCCACGCCGAACGGCCACAAGATTCACATCATGCTCGAGGAATGCGGCCTGCCGTACCACGCGCACCCCGTGAACATCGGCAAGGGCGACCAGTTCGCGCCCGACTTCCTGCAGATCAGCCCCAACAACAAGATCCCCGCCATCACCGACCCGGATGGGCCGGACGGCAAGCCGATCTCGCTCTTCGAATCGGGCGCGATCCTGGTCTACCTGGCGGGCAAGACGGGCAAGCTGCTGCCGGCAAGCGACCGCGAGCGCTACGACGTGCTTCAGTGGCTCATGTTCCAGATGGGCGGCGTTGGCCCGATGCTCGGCCAGGCCCATCACTTCCGCATGTATGCGCCCGAGAAGATTGCCTACGCCATCGACCGCTACACGAACGAGGCCAAGCGCATCTATGGCGTGATCGACAAGCAACTGTCGAAGAACAAGTTCATTGCCGGCAAGAGCTATTCGATTGCCGACATCGCCATCTTCCCGTGGCTGCGCAGCTGGGAAAACCAGGGCATCACGCTCACCGACTTCCCGCACCTGAAGGCCTGGTTCGACGGCATCGCGGCGCGCCCGGCCGTGCAGCGCGGCGTGAAAGTGCTGGCCGATCTGCGCCAGCCGATCACCGGCGACAAGGAGCGCGAAATTCTGTTCGGCAAGACGCAGTACGAGAAACGCTGAGAAACTTTCGGGAACGGGGCAATATCCGGGCTAGAATAGAAGGCTTGTCGGGGTGTAGCGCAGCCTGGTAGCGCATCTGGTTTGGGACCAGAGGGTCGAAGGTTCGAATCCTTTCGCCCCGACCAAAAAATCGAAATGCACACAGTCTTTTGCGGGCTGTGTGCATTTTTCGTTTCGGGCCATGGAGAGTGCCGAATCGGCAGCGTTGCCGCGCGAGGCAAAGTGCGGAACTGGGTAGAATCGCAGCCGCTGCCGGCCCGGAAACAAAGACGTCTAAGTCGTTGATTCTCCTGGGTTCTCTTCGGCTCGCATCTGCCCGTAGCTCAGTTGGATAGAGCACCTGCCTTCTAAGCAGGTTGTCGGGGGTTCGATCCCCTCCGGGCAGGCCAATTTCAGTGATTCACGAAGCCCCTCAAGGCACCATAATCACCCACTTTCCCTCTGTAGAACTCCACACAGGCGGAAAACGCGTTGATCCACTGCAATGCAGTCGACCTCAACAGGATGAGGCTCGAAACTCTCGCGAAGTCACGTTCTGGCACCTTACTTAATCGGGCTCGCATCAAGGGAGCGGCCGAATCGAGCAACGCACTCTGTGTATCGTCCAATCTCTGCGCCAGTTGGGATTAGCGAGGCGCCAGGGCCCTCCACGAGTTGAGTTCTGCCGTCCTCAAGCACGTCTGCGCTTAGCAGGATGTGTTTGTCGCTGTTCAAGTTAATTCTGTAGCCATTGGCTCGGCGTGTCTGATACACCGTTGCATTGACATAACGCTGTTCGGCCGTGAATCCGTCCTGCACGCATTCCACGAACTGCAATACTCGACCCTCTTGAATTTGACCCGCTGCTCTGAACTTGAATCGATACTCTTCTTCACCGCGAAGTGCTGGGGCTACGCATCCGGCCAAACAAGTGGCAGATGCGAGTAAGAATAAAACCTTCCGTTGCAAATCATTTCTCCTCAAACTGCTCGGACAAGCAACAAGTTCGGCCGATTTTTGTAGTCGGGCGCAATCCTAACCAATAGTGAATCGCCCCGCGTTTTTTTATACACCTCTGAGCCTCAAACCTGAGGCACCAATAGGAGGTGCCATGAGTGAGCAGAGATATCCCGAAGAATTCAAGGCAAGGCCGAAGCGATCAAGCAAATCATCAAGCGCGGCCACAAGGTGGCCGATGTGTCGGTCCGGCTGGGTGCGAGTCAGCACAGTCTTTATCAATGTGATCCTGTATGGTCGTCGACGTGCGACTCTATCTGGGAAAGTAGCGCCCTCCAATGAAAGGCATTTCGGTTCGATGCCGGCCCCGGAAATGAAAAAGCCCGCATTGGGCGGGCTTCGGAATCTTCGATGCGCAGGGAAGAATGGGTTTGGGCGAGCTTCTAGCCCTATGGTTTCGACCCGGGTTTAGAAGCGGTAGCTCCATACTTTTGAAGGCATGCCGTCGCCGCTTTGATCTCTGGCTCAAGCGTGGTTATAGTCCTTCGCTCCTTCATGCGCGATACGGTGTACGTTCCATCGTCGCGGAGTTCGGCCGTCATGAGCTTGTTGGTGAGCGATATGGCGTCCACCCTATAACCCCACGCTCGCTTTACGAGCCGCGCCTGTGATGGTGCGGCGAGGTTCATCACGGTGTCCCAGCCGTCGAAAACGCAATCTGCCAAAAGCGCCTGCTTGGAGGGCTCATACTGCCCCTGTGCGACCGGCTCGAAAGTATCGGGAGAGAACTCAATCGGAATTTGTGAGCAGCCCGAGATTGCGAGCAGGCCGACCGTCGAGGCGCAGATACCCAAACGTAGTTTCATCCTCTTTTCACTCCTGTTTGTTGGCCGCAAGCATAGCGAAGGATTGGCGGTGCTCGCCTTCGTTGATCACGACCGAAAACCCCGCGTTCGAGCTCCGCTGCTGCAATCTGCCTCACAGTGGAGCAGGGGACTCAAAATCCCCCGCCGTAAGTTGTGCCGGGTCGATGCCAGGCCCGGAACGAAAAAGCCCTTTTGATGCGGGCTAAGACGCACGCCGAGGAGCCCGTGTGGAAGGGCTGCCATAAACATGAGGACTCTGGCTCTTCCCAAACAAGCGGCAGCCACCTATTACAGAACAGAACGACTGCAGCCCGAGTTCAACAACAGTGAACCGTCCGCCGCTCAAAACTTGCGCTCAGGCTCTTGCTTGATGCAGGTTCCATCCGCCACGATTTTCAGGTGCTGCGTTTTCTTGATGACCCCTCGTTGGGTGAACGAAAAAGCACCGCTGAGCCGGTTGATTCGCACAGAAGTCTCAAACGAGGCTTGGCGATCTTTCAATTTCACGTTGCTGACTAAGTACCAATCATGATCACGGCTAAGGTTCTTGCCAGCCATCTTGGCCTTGTCGTTCTCCATGTCTCTTGACATCAACACCGCAGCGACATCGCGGCCGGCGATGTCGATATTAAGTCTCCCGTCTTCGCCCATTACTTCAACGGCTACGGTTTCCGCCAAAGGCTTTTCGGCATCATCGAGTGCGATGAAACCTTCTACGTCGCACCTCAAAAACACTGAGTCTGAAGCTGCAGCAAACGAACTGGCTGCAGCGCAAGCTACGACGAGCAGGACCTGAGCGCAGAAGACTTTGCTCATAGAACGACGGTGGTTGATTGACATGTTGTCTGGTGGATGCGTTGACGTCGAAGTTCAGCGAAGTATCCCTCAGCGGTCGCAAAGGTTGTCCAGGAAGTAATCGGCGAGGACATCGCCGTAGCTTTCACTCGACCGAGAGGGGTTGGCTGCGACGTAGTCAACAAACCCCTGCGCGATCGACTTGAATCTCGTTTTACGCAGACAGGTCGCATCCGGGTAGATCCTGTTTACTGCCTCAAGAAGTTCCTGGTTGCCGCGCTTGTCGTTCTTGGGGCGCAGATCGATGGTCGCAGACATCACACCCCTTCGGGTTCCTTTCATCCACCCGGTCATGAACGCAGAAATGGTCGTGACACATTTCTCGTCGGCGCTCGACGTGCCGGTGTTTTTCAGGAATTTGGAACAAGCGTTGGCCACATAGCCTGCCTGCACAGTTTCCGGGACTTGTGCTGATGCGAGGCAAGTCGCTGAAGCGATAAGCGCTGCACCAAAGATCCGAGCGATGGCTGGCCGTTTTATCGCCGCCCGCTTCTGAACTTTCCAAACCTGCAGATCCATTCTCACGCTCCTCATGTAGTAGGGCGTGAGCATATCCAACGAAGTCGATCAACCCCGTCTGCCCTGATGCCGTGACGCCTGTCACCTGGGATGAAGACAGGTCGCTGGATGAAGAGGAGGGCGCGGTCTATATCGTCACGCGGCACTGCGCGCGGATTCGTAGTTGGGCGCGCCAGCTACGCAAGCTGCACGATGCAGATGAGACCTACAAGACGGAGCACGGGCTCAGCAGGCTCAGCGATGCGCCACTACGAGATGCAAGCCTGCGCGCTCGGGACGAGCCGTGATCTGTATGTTGAAGGCGGGCGTGAACTGCAGTCGGGGCGCTTTGCCGTCCGTGCGTACATCACGACTGATCTGCTGGCCATCGTCACCCAGCGACCGGGCGGCGATGCTGTCGGCTTCGTGTCTTTCGGCCTGAAGTGGATCGCTGATGGCTGCACAGGCATGGGGGAGGTGGACGAGTTGGAGGTCGAGCTCGACCAGGCCTGGATGGCCCCTGCGTTCCGGCGGCGGGGCTGGGGCGAGCTGGCAGTGACCGCCATCGCGTGCGCCACTAGGCGGAGCGTTGACTAGGTGGAGGCAACGACTCACTGGCCTGCCGGCTTCGTTGCCCCTGAATCGCCCCGGCTTTCATGGAGGCCAGTTGGTTTAAGTCATGCCGCCGTCTTGGCGGACTGACTGGCGAGTTGCCGGTAATAGTTTGCCTCAGCTTCTGCAGGCGGGATGTAGCCGATGGGTTCGAGCAGGCGATGGTGGTTGAACCAGGACACCCATTCGAGCGTCGCGAACTCCACCGACTCCTTGGTCTTCCACGGCGCCCGGCGATGGATCAGCTCGGCCTTGTAGAGGCCGTTGATCGTCTCGGCCAGGGCGTTGTCATATGAGTCGCCTTTGCTGCCCACTGATGGCTCAATGCCAGCCTCGCCCAGTCGTTCCGTGTACCGGATGCTGACGTATTGCGAGCCACGATCGGAGTGACAAATCAAGCTGCCGTCGCGTTCGGGTTGACGGTCGTACAGCGCTTGCTCCAAAGCATCGAGCACGAAGTCCGTGCGCATCGAGCTGCTGACCCGCCAGCCCACGATGCGTCGGGCGAACACATCGATCACGAAGGCGACGTACAGCCAGCCCTGCCATGTCGACACGTACGTGAAATCCGAGACCCACAGCTGGTTCGGGCGCTGCGCTCGGAACTGCCGGTTGACCCGATCCAGCGGGCATGGTGCTCTGGAGTTGCTGATAGTGGTCTTCACCACCTTGCCGCGCATCACACCTCTCAGCCCCAGGCGCCGCATCAGCCGCTCGACCGTGCAGCGGGCCACCGTCGTGCCCTCGCGCGCCAGTTGCCTCCAGACCTTGTCGGCCCCATAGACCTGCATGTTGGCCTGCCAGACGCGCTGTATCGCCGGAATGAGGACATCGTCGCGGAGTGCTCTGGCGCAGCGCTTATGCGGCTCGCGCAGCAGCGCCGCGTGCCGCCGGTAGCCCGACGGGGCGACCTGCAAGACCCTGCAGATCGGCTCGACCCCGAAGGTGGCACGATGCCTGTCGATGAAATCCCTCAGGACTTCAGCCGGCGGTCGAGCTCCGCCTGGGCGAAAAACGCGCTCGCCAGCTTCAGGATCTCGTTGGCTCGGCGCAGTTCCTTGACCTCGCGTTCGAGCTCCTTCATCCGCTGGGACTCGCTGGTCGTCACGCCTTCTCGAACGCCGTTGTCGACCTCATCACGCTTGACCCATTCGTTCAGCGTCTGCGGCACGCAGCCGATCTTCGGTGCAATCGACTCGATCGCCGCCCACAGCGACGGGTATTCCCCACGGTGCTCCTGCACCATCCTCACTGCGCGCTCACGCACCTCGGGTGAGAACTTGTTCGACTTCTTCATGGCTCAATCCTCTCAGAGTGTTGAGCCTCCACAAAATCCGGGGCGATTCACCCCACTCAAGATCAAGGTCTGCGCCGATCTCTACAGCGCGAGCGCGAGGCGCTGCTGGCCACGTGTGCTGACTACGTTGCGCTTGGATTTGGGATCAGGTCGGAGCTGAAGCGGGGACGGGTGTCGAGGATCGTGCTGGATGGGCGGGGGTAGAGCGCGCTCATGAAAAAAGCCACCTCGCGGGTGGCCTTATATCGGCAAATGAAGGCAGGTCAGTGAGATTCAGTCATTGCGAGTTTTGATGCCAAGATCTGACCCAACTCGGCGTTGATCATCTCAAGAGCATCAAGTGCCTTGGTGCGCCAGAGCAGGGTAGGGCTATGGCGATGGCCGTCGGACCGGTGTACTACGTACGCTTGTCCTCTAGGACTCGAAAGGTGATGTTGTTGCCTGACACTTGGTCAATCGACATCTTCAGGTTCCGGAACGTAATGGTTTGGGCGTTTCGCGGGTAAGTAAGGTTCTGAAAGAACGCCACGCGCGCCAAGCCTTCAGGACTGAACTCGCGATAGGTAAGGTTTATTGCGCTGTCTGTGATGCCTGTGAACAATATTTCATAGTTCACGAAGCCCTTGTTGGTGTTCACCTTGGTTTTGGGCTGGCGAATGAGAGTGCCGTCCGGTGGTGAGATCTGCAGCGTGTAGATCACCAGGACGTGGTCCCCGTTCATCCCAGGATTGGTTGCAACAATTCGCGGAAGGAGCTTTCCGTCATCCCCGAGAAGGGCCGCTTGGTATTGCACTGGGTTGGATTGATTCGCTACTACTTGGTAGTCTTTCCCATCAACAGCAATGCGCCCTTTTACTTGGTAGCTCTGTCCTTCCTGAAAAGCAACGTTCACCGGGCCGCCCGTCATCGTGAATGACTTGTTGGGTGTGGCAGATGGCTCCTCGAAGGAGTCCTCCCAGTAGTCCTGGACCTTCACCATGGGGTCGCCCACATTCACAGTGAGCGGCTTGCCAACGTCGTAGTTGCTCTTTAGCACATGTTGATTGCCCAGATGACGTACCCCCTCTGGGCGCAACGGTGCAGTACATGCCGTCAAAGCCATGGTCATGGCGAAGATTCCAAATGCCTTCATTCCCTCTCTCCTTTGCTGCATGCGACTATAACTTTTCGTTACAGCGATGAACTGAGCAGGAACCCTGTTATTTCTGGGGCGGAGGGCAGAACCGCTCAACGTCCGCGATGGTCTGCTCGATAAGCCGTGTCTTCGGGGTGCTCGATCAAATCGACCAGCAGGTTGACCAAGTTCTTTCGAAGAGTCAGCCGCTGCTGAGCGGCGATCTCGGCCAGGTACTCCTCCAGCGCCCGCACTGACGGCTCCGCATAGGCTCCCACGAGCTTGAGCGAGGCGCGCTCGGTCCTCGGCCCCCTGCCCGTCTCCAGCCATTCCGGCGACACGCGAAGCGCCTTAGCGATGGACACGACGCGGCGCTGTTGACGGCCGGCGTCGAGCGCACGCGGGCCGCTGGTGCCCGGGCCGACCTGGCCCCAAGCAGCGCGACCGCGCGAAGGAAAACACCGCCCGGGCGCTGGCCGTTCTGGCGGACCTGCAGCGCACCGTCACGCTGGTGGCGGCGCACGCCAAAACTCAACAGGAGAACGTCGATGCATACGAAGCAGGCCTCGAAGCGCTGGCCGGCCGCGGCCGCACTATTGCTGCTGATCTTGGCCGGGTGTGCAAGCATTACGCCGACTACGCTGCCCGTGATCGCGAGCAGGCCACAACCGACCTCGCTGCCTGCCAGCGTATCGCGGATCGATCCACAGTCCTCGCAGCCATGGCTGCTCGAAGTCGAGAGCTTCTTGAGCGAGGCCGACTCGTTGTTGAAGGGCGAGACAACGAAGTGCGGCTTCTGCTCGGCACCTTGAAGAACGATCGAGCTCTTACTGCCCCTCCATAGTGGCCGGTCTCTACCCCTATCGCATCCCCCAGCGTTCGCGCTGGGGGATTTTTCTATTGGTGGTGTTCTTCACATCTGCTGGTCTCTCCCGATTCCTACTGTCAAAATGCGAGCCAAACATCGTGGAGCGAGGGTCAACTGAATCAATCAGCCAAATCATCTGGGGCGTGCATTGCTGCGCGGGGAATCGGGGTTCTGCTGGCGCTTCTGCTGGTAGTAGCCACCGCCGTGATTGCTTGGGGCGCCGATCGAGGCTTGGGCATCGCAGATGAGGGCGTCTACTTGTTGGCTGCCCGCTATCCAATGGAGATTGAGCAAAACGTCTCAGCGGTCTTCGACTACACCGGGGCGGTCTTCAGGCTGGTGGGTTATCACCCAGCGTTGTTCCGACTGGCTGGGCTGGCGGCGATCATGCTTTCGGCCGTGGCGTTCTGGGCCGGGTTTCAGAAGCTCCTGCTGATCATGTTCCCGGGGGCCAAACATGCTCAGCATTTGCGCCTGAACTCGCTTCTGTTCATCCAACTCGGTGGCATCCTGTACTACCAGTGGGCGTTTGCGACGCCGAATTACTACACGTTGACAGCGATCTCACTCAACCTTTTCGCTGGGTTCGTCATGTGGGCGCTGGCGCTGGAGACGCTGAAACCTCGCAACGTGCACACAACCTTTTTCTTCGGGGTCGCCGGCTTGGCGCTGGGCTCTGGCGTCTTCGTCCGCTTCACCTCTGCTGCGCTGGTGTTGGGCTGCCTGTTCGCGCTGCTTTGGTATTGGCCTGGTGTCGGTCGTATGCGCAGAATCCGGCTTCTGCTGACGGTGGGCGTGGGGATGGTGGTTTGGTCAGGTTTTCATTTCATTGCAGTGCAAGGGCCGGTGCGGCAATGGGAGATGTTTACGCACGGCTGGCAGCTGTATCAAGCTATCGGCACGCACTCGCCTGGAGCAAAAATCTTCGCCTACCCGCGAGACCTTTTTGCTCTTGGTCTCGCTGCCTTCCTGGCATTCTGGCCATGCCATTTGCTGGTCGCCGCAGCTTTGCTTGTACCGCGAGTCGCGCGCAGGCGGTTTGCCTTGTTGGCGATCTTTCGCCCGTCGGTCGTCGCCGCGCTCGTTCTCGTTGTCGCGGCAGTGCTGTCGTGGCGCGTTGGCGCGAACGTGCTGGCCAGCCGGCTGCCTGCCTCAGGCGGCGTGTCTATCTACCTGTCGTTCTACAGCGCCTGGATCCTGGTGCTGATTGCGGTCTATGCGCTCTTCGCCATGCAGCCCGCCGACGTACGCCCCGAATGCGACCCGGCCGCGATGCAGTGTCGCGGCTTGGTTTTGTTTCTGCTTGGCCTCCCGATTGCTGGCTCGGTTGGCACTGCCAATCCGCTTTACAACGTCATCTCCTTCTACGCCGTTCCGTGGTTCGGACTGGTCTTCTTGCTTGGCCTTGCGCTGATTGCGCGCTACAAGGCCCGGCCAGCGCTGCTGCTTGGCGTTATGGCCGTTATGGGCGGGGTGACCTGCAGTCAAGTAGTGCAGGGCAGCGTGCAGGCACCATCACAGGTCTCGACCGGGCTGCAGCTGCAAGCCATACCGACAGAGGTCGGATTCCCTGCGCACTGGATGAAGTTGGACAGCGAGTCGCACAAGCTGATCGAGCAGCTGCGTGCGGCAGCGGTGCGCAGCGGCTTCACGCCTGGCGACGATATCGTGGCGGTGAGCTACCTACCGGGCTTGGTCTACGCGATGGGCGGTAGGTCGCCTGGTCACCCAACCTTCTTGCTCGGCACGCCGGGCTATCTCGCGTACAGCAAGATGGCTTTGGGCTTTGCGGAGAAGGCACGCGTGCGTGCGGCTCTCGTGCTGCTTGACTTGGATGCTCACGACGCGGAGCTTCAGCTGCTTCTTGGATCGGCCGAAATGGACTTCCCGGCGGGCTACAACTTGCTCGGAGAGGTAACGGCTGGCGATAAAACTTACCGGCTATTCAAACCCAGTTTGTGAGTGGCGCTGCAAACTAAGACTAAATACAGGAGGCACGATGGATCACAGTTTTTCGCACAAGGGCAAGCGGGTCGAAGTCGACGTGCTGGAGAAAGACGGGCAATTCGAATACGCCTTCAAGATCGATGGCGGGCTGCCGGTGCGAAAGGACGAATTCGTGTCGCGCAGTTCGGCATCCGCGGTGCTCGCTGCCATGGCCGCAGCCAAGAAAGAGATCGACGGAAGCGCGGGGGTGTCTAGCCTTAGGCGATAACGGAGGGACCGAACTTCGCTGCCACGTATGCACGCATGGCGGCGACCAGGAGTGACGGTCCCTCAACCCACGTACCGCGGCCTCCGCTTGACTGGACTGGCAAACGTCCCATAGATATCGCGCACCAAGTGCCGCCCTTGGCAGGCATCGGCGCAACATGGATGCCTTCACGCTCCATGATTGGACCACCATGCGCCCAGTTGGAGGAGGGCGTGAAATCCGCTTCGGATGCACGGCCATCTGCTTTGGCTACCCAAAAGTCGAGCCGTGAGCCTGAGAGTTCGGAGGTTTTCATGGAAGGTCGTCGGCGAGGCGTGAAGCCCCGAATTCTGCGCGTGGGACGTTGCAGAGTTCGCGCAATGCCCCGCGCGGTGAAGGCCTAAAGCAATTGCAGAACGATCCGCAGCATTTGCAAGCTGGGTGGGCGTTGCAGATCCTGATTGATGGCTCTCGGACGTAGCGCAAGTCACCTCCGCAGAGCGGGTTAACATCCTGCCCCCGATGCCCAAGAAGAAGCCACGCAAGCGCAGCAAGAAAACGTCTGGCGGGATCGCCTTTGCCCTGCGCCGCACAGCGGTCTGGTTCATTACCGCCAGCGCCATCTCGATCTAGGCCACGAGCCGCGGATTTCTGCCAACTCCATCGTCGACACCTGCTCCCTCTGCCGAGCGTTCAGGCCCGACCGCCGCGACCCAGTTCGCAGGTTGCCGCCCCACCAGCAGGACAAGGGCTCTGTGATCCCGAGATGCACGACTTCGAACGCTGGTTGACGGCACCGTCGAGGAGGCCCGAGTGATGCTCGAGCTGCCGTCGGTCGAGCTTTTCGATGCCAGAGAGTCGACAGCACGTACGGCGAGTTAGTACCTTCAAGGCGGGGGAACAGACGGGGAACGTCTGGCACGCCAATCTGAGGAGTCGAATGTTGGCGCTGCCCTGCAGCTCGTCCTTCAATCCCCTCCGGGCCTAGGAATGTATTCTCCTTGTGAAGATGCTCGGTGAGGCTTAGCCATTTCCAGAGGCCTTTCGAAAGCTCGACGTGGCACGCACTGAGGAGTATTGGCTGATACGTGCGGTGATGGCCGGAGGCGCGCTTGCCCGGGTGTTCGAACTTTCGAGCAGAACTTTTCTGCAGTGATCGAGTGCGCACTGATCTTCGACATTTGCGCAGCTTCGCTTGAGAGCTTGGGCGCGCACGCGCGAACATTGATTGATGCCGTGTAGGCTGCAATGGAAAGCTGCGGGCGGGCACCTTGCAACTCTGACGCGCTGCTCATGCTCATGGTCAAGCTTCTTTCAGTGATTGCGTGGCGATGACCTCACGCGCGACCTCGATGGTGATGCCGAGGGCTCGCTGGCACGCAATTCAAAGTGCGGCCTCCCACAAATGTGGTATCCCGATGGGCTCGCCAGCGCACCTGCAGCATGAGAGCATCGTGCCCAGCCGTTATCAAATACGGGAAAGCCGGGCGCCCAACCCAGCTCGGCACGAGGAGACCAAAACCATGAAAACAATGTTGTTCGCCATCCTGCTTGAGGCCGCTGCCTGCAGCTCCAATGCAGGTTCCCTGAGCATGCCAGGCAGTCTGGGATTCAACCCTGCCGGCGCTTCGTCTGCGCCGATTTTCGAAACAGCCAATCGTTCAGGCAGCCGGCGCGTCGGCGGCCGTAACAGCAGCGGTAAGGGCAGCCACTATGTGGGTGGCCGCAGGCGATAGGCACTGGGGCCCTACTCGTCACCTTCAGTGCCAAGTTTGTCGCCGCACTTCGAGTGCATTGCGCTGCTCCGCTGGGCTGACGCCCGAGCTGGAGAATTGGCCGCAATCGCTGATCAACGCGGCGCCGCCGGCACCATTTGCGAGCGTTACGTCGATGCCACTGGTCCCTAATCAGTCGGGTAGTTGTTGCCCGGAGATGCTTGTCGTACCGCTCGGCTTCTGCGGTGCTCGCTGCGACGGCTGCTGCCAAGAAGGAGATCGACGGCAGCGCAGGGTGTACGGCCTCAGGCGCTAACGGTGGAGCCGAATTTCGCTGCCACGTAGGCACGCATGCCGGCGACAAGGAACGATGGCCCCTCTACCCATGGGCCGCGGACACCGTTTGACCGGTCCTGAAGGCGTCCCAGGGAAAT
Organism: Variovorax paradoxus; assembly: GCF_022009635.1. Taxonomy (NCBI): domain Bacteria; kingdom Pseudomonadati; phylum Pseudomonadota; class Betaproteobacteria; order Burkholderiales; family Comamonadaceae; genus Variovorax; species Variovorax paradoxus. The sequence continues at coordinate 4,454,291 of NZ_CP091716.1, read as the reverse complement.
GGCGCACCAAGTGCCGCCTTTGGCAGGCATCGGCGCAACATGGATGCCCTCCCGCTCCAAAATCGGGCCGCCTTGCGCCCAGTTGGAGGAGGGAGCGAAATCCGATTCGGACGCGCGCCCATCCGCTTTGGCTACCCAAGAATCAAGCAATGCGCCCGAGAGGTCGGAGGTTTTCATCGTGAAGGCTGTCGGCTAGGCGTAAAGCTCCGCATTTTGCGTGCGGTCCATTGCACAGAGATTGCGCGATGCACCCCCCGCCTTCGAACCTCGAACCGCCCAACAGTGCGCAAGCCCTACGCCTTGCTGACCTTCAGATCCAGTCGCTATACACCGCACTCAAGGCGCTGGCTGAGGTATCGATCTTCGTCGCGCGGGCAGTTGTCCGCGAGAGGGTGCTGCGGAGTCTCCGGTTACAGCGACGCGCAGGCTGAGCCGGAGGGCACCGTGTTGGCCAATATGTGATTTTTTACTGTGACGACCGGCGCTATGTAGAGATCGGCTTCGCGTGAGACTAGATAGTCCGCAATTCGCGTGTACGCCGCGCGGCTGATCGAGTAGCCGTCGCCTGCGTCACCGAGAGAGTGAAAGACAGCAACCGTCCAAGTGCCCTTGGCGATGCCATTGTCGATGGCGTTCTTGGCGATGTTGAATGCGGTCGTATCGTCCCCGTTGACGGGAATGCCGCTGATGCCGAAGCGCCGCTTGGCCACTGTTTCGGGTTCGTTCTCTCCGGAGCCGAGCGTGCGCGCGCCCGTGACCATGGTGGACAAGAGCATCTCGTACTCGCATGCGCCGGCCTGCCTGCTTCCGATCGTCTCCTGCGAGCCCATCATGCCGTTGCCATGAGGGTAGGCGTAAGTGTGGTCGGTAGGCACCTTGCCGTAGATGTTATGGAGCAGCCACGCCTCCATGCTGCCAATGTCGATCGCAACTTCTCGCTTCGTTTTGGTCGCCAGGATTTTGTTGTTCCAATGCGAGAAGGAGTGGTTTCCTACCTCATGCCCGCGCCGGTGGACCTTGGCCCACTGCTTGGCATGCAGTGTGACCGTGCCTACTGCAGCGAGGTAGAAGGTGCCTTTGATTCCTCGGGAATCAAGGATCGCCGCCTGGAGGAGCTGTGAGTTCCATCCGTCATCGGAAGTCAGGCTGACAGCACTCTTCTTGTTTTCCGGCCATTGGAACGCGATGGCTGAATTGCAAAAAAGCAGGATGGCCAGTGCGACTTGAAAATTCTTGAGAGCGTTTATTTGCATGGCCTTCGGCACAAAAGCTACCTTCTCCGCGCGAGGTCGAAAGGCGAGCAAATGTACCGTAGCAAGACCCAAGAATGTGAACTTTCTATGTCAATTTGAGAGTGCGGTCTCAGTGCCGTTGGCTGCCACTACCGTTCGCCTGGCGGGGAACCGTTTGGCACGCCATCGGGTGGATCGAATGCCGGCACGCCGTCTGGCTCGCCCTTTTCAGTCTTTTCAGAACGCGGATCCTAGGCATCAGCAAGCATCGATTCGCAATGCTTGCACTTGATGGCCTCAGCCTTGATGCGCTCCGCACGGAAGGGGCAACTCTTCATGGGAGCTTCTGTATCGACCTGTTGGTCTGTTTTCGATCGGTCGACGCCAATGCAGGCCCATGCCATCGCCGCCGCCCACGCGACGAACGTTCATCCTAAAAATACATTGATCAAGGAAACCGCAATAAGGCTGGCGTGCTTGCGGCGCAATGCTTCATAGGTAGGCAGCAGATAGAGCAGTGCGGCTGCCAACAGGGATGAAAGGGATACGACCGTGCCGAATGTGTTGATCTCATTGGACGGGATCTGCCCCATGGTCCACGAAAAGTACACCCAGAACACCAATAGCGCGATGCGCAGAAAAACCATGCCTCAATCCTCTACTTGTTGAACTCGGCATGGTTACGGCGCGAAAGTGAATCCCTAAGCCCGGAGCCTTACTTATCGACCAGATGTTGATGCGGCCTATGGTCATGCCCCCGATCAGCCAACCTGCTTCTGATGCACGTTGCACCACATCCAATCTTCCCCAGGCTCGATCGACTGGATCACCGGATGGTCTTCCGCATGCGAATGCTTCGTCGCATGCCGGTTCTTCGACGAGTCGCAGCACCCCACGTGGCCGCAGTGCACGCACAGGCGAAGGTGGACCCAGGTGTCGCCTGTTTTCAAGCAGTCTTCGCAGCCGCGCAGGGTGTACGGTTGCGCGATGTCGGCGGGCACGTGGTCGCAGGGTTTGATGGGCACGAATCAGCTCCTTTGTGATTCAAGATCGATCAGGCCGTGGTCGAGGCCTGCGACAGGTGTTGATGAATCAGCGCGACTGCAGCCGCGCCTTCGCCGATGGCGCCGCCGACGCGCTTGACCGAGCCCGAGCGCACGTCACCCACGGCAAACACGCCAGGCACGCTGGACTCGAGCGCGGTCGCCGGCCGCGCCGGAAAGCCACTGCTCGCAGCCGCGCCGGTCAGCACGAAGCCGTGTTTGTCGACGGACACGCCGCAGCCTTCGAGCCACGAGGTCTCAGGCTCCGCGCCCACGAACAGGAAAATGTTGCGCGCAGGGCAGTCGTGTTCGTTGCCCGACGTGTGGCAGCGCCACGTCGCACCCGTGAGGCCTTCGTCCGATCCGCCGTGCAGGCTGATCAGCTCGGTGTGAGGCTGCAGCGAGATGTTGGGCGTGGCTTCGATGCGGTCGATCAGGTAGCGCGACATGCTGGCCGCGAGCGACGGCCCGCGCACCAGCACGTTGACCTTGGCCGCGTGGCGCGACAGAAACACTGCCGCCTGTCCCGCGGAGTTGCCGCCGCCGACCAGTGCCACTTCCTGCTGCGAGCAGATCTTCGCTTCGATGGCCGAGGCCCAGTACCAGATGCCGCGGCCTTCGAACTCGGCCAGGCGCGGCACGGCGGGCCGCCGGTAGCGCGCGCCGCTGGCAATCACCACGGTGCGCGCGTTGATGGCGCGGCCATCGGCCAGCGAAATACGCAAGCTCTCCTGTGGGTTGTCGCGCGAGCAGTCCAGCGATGTCACCTTGGCGGGGATCAGCATCTCCACGCCGAACTTCTGCGCCTGCACGAAGGCGCGGCCCGCGAGTGCCTGGCCCGAGATGCCGGTCGGAAAGCCCAGGTAGTTTTCTATGCGCGCGCTGGCGCCGGCCTGTCCGCCGAAAGCGCGGCAATCGAGCACGATCACGCGCAGGCCCTCGGAGGCGGCGTACACCGCCGTCGCCAGGCCGGCCGGCCCGGCGCCCACGACGGCCACGTCGTACAACTCGTCGCGTTCGGCGGTGTCGACCATGCCCAGGCAGCGCGCCAGCGCGTCGTCGCTAGGGTTCACCAGCACGGAGCCGTCGGGGCACACGGCCAGCAGCTTTCCCGCGCCGTACTGCGCAATGAGTGCGGCGGCGTCGCTGTCTTCATCCGCGTCGACCAGGTGATAGGGGTAGCCGTTGCGCCGAAGAAAGTTCTCCAGCCGCGCCATGTCGGGCGACTGCGGAGGGCCGATCAGCACCGGGCCGCTAGCGCCGGATTCGATCAGCGCCACGCGCCGCAGGATGAGTGCGCGGGTGATGCGTTCGCCCAGGTCGGCTTCGGCGACCAGCAGGGCGCGTAGCTGCGCCGGAGGCACGAGCAGCACCTCGACGTCTTCATCGGCGTGTCCGTCGACCAAGGCAGGGCGGCCGCTCAATTGGCCGACTTCGGCCAGGAATTCTCCCGGGCCCTGCCGCACGATGGGCACGACATGCCCGAGCCCGTCACGTTGCGTGACCGCCACGACCCCTTTGAGCAGCACGAACATGCCGGGGCCAGTTTCGCCGGCCGTGAAAAGTCGCGTACCGCGCGCGAACTGCTGCACGGTGCCGAAACGCGCAATGCGCGCAATCTCGGTGTCACTGAGTACGGGAAAGGTCTGCTGGAGGCGGCCGTTGTCGGTGCCGCGTGCGTCGGTGGCCATGCGTGAAAAGCTCCTTTTCGCGAGTCCACCGCATTAGACGACGAAGTGCGCCAGAGGGGCTGTAACACCGTCATGTGCTTGCAATGTTCCTGACATGCCGGCTTCATGGCAGGTGCGGAGACTCCCTCGGCAGAAAGGGTTCCCCATGAAAGAACTGCCCAACCCGACGTTTCCGCTTTCGCAGATCGGGCTGCGCGCGGCCTTGTGGCCCGCTCCCGCAGTTGGTGTTTCGACCACCACCGCTGCCCGCACGTCGGTGCCCCAGGCGCCCGCTGTCATTCTTCCGCCATCCACCGAAGCCCGTCAGGGCATCACTGTGGGCTGGGCCCGCCACCTCGATGATGTGCGCGCCGCGCAACGCCTGCGTTACGACGTGTTCGTCGGCGAGATGGGCGCCCGCGTGTCCTCACCGCTGGCCGGCCACGACATCGACCTGTTCGACGATTTCTGCGAACACCTGCTGGTGCGCGACGAACTGACGCAGCAAGTCATCGGCACGTACCGCGTGCTGACCCCGGCGCAGGCGCGCCGCGTCGGCAGCACCTACAGCGATACTGAATTCGACCTCACCCGCCTGCGCGACCTTCGCGAGCGCATGGTCGAGCTGGGTCGCAGCTGCGTGCACCCCGAACACCGCCAAGGCGGCGTGATCCTGGCGCTGTGGGGTGCTCTGGCCGGTTTCATGCACCGTAACAAGCTCGACACCATGATCGGCTGCGCGAGCATTCCCATGTCACACAATGGTGTGACGAATGGCGATGCCGCCGCGAGCATCTGGCGCCAGGTGTCGGCCAGCCACATGGCACCGATCCAGTATCAGGTGCAGCCGCGCCTGCCGCTGCCGGTCGAGCGTCTGGACAGCACGCTCGACGTGGAGCCGCCTGCACTCATCAAGGGTTACCTGCGCCTGGGGGCCAAGGTGCTCGGCGCACCGGCCTGGGATCCGGATTTCAATGCCGCCGATCTGCCGATGCTGATGCGCATTGACGATTTGCCGGCGCGTTACCGCAAGCACTTCCTGGGCGCATGAAGCCGGCGGCTGCCCGGCCCGAACCGGGGCCGCTTGCTTCTCCCAGCGGAACCGCCGAACCTGTCGCAGTTGGCACAGGGGCGTCACAAGAATGTCATCTAACTGACACAAGCGAGGCTGACACTGTCATATTTCAGCCTACGTGTTCTCCTGTGCCGCTTGCTCCAGAATCAGTGCCTATGCAATCCGACCCCGCAGATCCGTCGCTTGACGTCGCGGCGCCCACGTTCACGCTGCTGGACCGCGATCACAGCATCCTGTCATTCAACGAGCGCGTGCTCGACTGGGCTCATCGGCCCGAAGTGCCGCTCATCGAGCGGCTGCGCTACCTTTGCATCGTTTCGTCGAATCTCGACGAGTTCTTCGAAGTCCGTGCCGCGCCGCACCTGATCGCGGGCAGCGCCGGAGACCACAAAGGCACCTATACCGTCGAATCGTTCGAGCGCCTGGCCGAAGCCGCCCACACGCTCGTGGCGCGCCAGTACGCGCTGTACAACGACGAGCTGATGCCGACCTTTGCCACGCACGGCATCCACATCATTTCGCATGGCGAGCGCAACCCGGCGCAACGCAAGTGGGTCAGCGAGTATTTCGAGCGCGAAGTGCGCCCGCTGCTGATCCCGGTCGGGCTGGATCCGGCGCATCCGTTCCCGCAGGTGGCGAACAAGTCGCTCAACTTCATCGTGCGGCTGGGCGGCAAGGACGCCTTCGGGCGAGAAAACCCGATCCAGATCGTGAAGGTGCCGCGCGTGCTGCCGCGCCTGATCAAGATGCCGGCCAAGGTGTCGGACGGCAAGACGCTGTTCGTAGCGCTTTCGAGCGTGGTGCGTGCGCACCTGTCGAGCATGTTCCCAGGCCGCGAGGTGGGCGATTTTTCGCAGTTCCGCGTTACGCGGCATTCCGACCTTGCCGTGGACGAAGAAGACGTCAAGAACCTGCGCACCGCGTTGCGCCAGGGTCTGCAGCACCGCCACTACGGCCAGGCCGTGCGGCTGGAGGTGTCATCGAGCTGCGCGGAGTCGCTGGCGAGTTTCCTGCTGGCGCAGTTCAACCTGCCGCCGCAGGCGCTGTACCGCGTGCACGGTCCGGTGAATCTGGCCCGGTTCACCCAACTGGCGGACCTGCTCGACGAGCCCAAGCTGCGCTTTCCGCCGTATCCGGCGTCGTACCCGGTCACGCTGTCGCCGTCGCAATCGTTCTTCGATCGGCTGCAGCGCGGGGACGTGCTGATCCACCAGCCCTTCGAGAGCTTCGACGGCGTGCTCGCGTTCCTGCGCGAGGCGGTGCTCGACCCCCAGGTGCTGGCGATCAAGCAGACCATCTACCGCACCGGTGCCGACTCGGTGCTGATGGATCTCCTTCGCGAAGCAGTGCGCCGCGGCAAGGAAGTCACGGTGGTGGTGGAACTGAAGGCGCGCTTCGACGAAGAGGCCAACATCAACTGGGCCGAGATGCTCGAGTCGATCGGTGCGCAGGTGGTGTACGGCGTGGTCGGCCTGAAGACCCACGCCAAGATGCTGCTGGTGACCCGCCGCGAAGGGAAGCAGATGCGCCGCTATGGCCATCTCTCCACGGGCAACTACAACCCGCGTACCGCCAAGCTCTACACCGACATCAGCCATCTCACGGCCGACCCGCTGCTGACGGCCGACATGGAGACCGTGTTCGTCCACCTCGCAAGCCAGAGCCGCCTGCCCAAGCTCAACCGCATGTGGCTGGCGCCGTTCGACCTGCACAAAAACCTCGTCACACAGATTGATGCATTGGGCGTGGCGGCTGCAGCGGGGCAACCGACCCGCATCGTCGCCAAGATGAATGCGCTGACCGACGAGGAAATCATCGCCGCGCTGATCCGCGCGGGGCAGAAGGGCGTGAAGATCGACCTGATCGTGCGCGGCGCCTGCACGCTGCCGGCGCAGGTGCCGGGGCTGACCGACAACATTCGCGTGCGCTCGGTCATCGGGCGTTTCCTCGAGCATTCGCGGGTCTTCTACTTCCGCAACGGTGAGGACGAGTCGCTCTATCTCTCTAGCGCCGACTGGATGAACCGCAACATGATGCGGCGCATCGAACTTGCCTGGCCGGTGACCGACCCGGGCCTGCGCCAGCGCCTGATCGACGAATGCCTGGTGGCCTACCTGCACGACGGGCGTGACGCCTGGGACCTGGGCGGCGATGGCATCTACACCCGCGTCAACCACGACACACATTCAGGCGAGGCGGGCGCTTCCCGCATGATCGAAGCACACGGCGCGCAAGCCGCGCTGATGAACCGCTATGCATCCCGAGGGCACCTCCGGGATGCATCCAGCAACTGAAGACCGAAAGACGATGACCATGGACTTGATCTTCTGGCGCCACGCCGAAGCCGAGGACTGGACCGAGGGCTGCGACGACCTGCAGCGCTCTCTTACTGCGCGCGGCGAAAAGCAGGCCAAGCGCATGGCGACCTGGCTCGACCGTCAGCTGCCTGACGGCACGCGCATCATTTGCAGCCCTGCACGGCGCTGCGAGCAGACAGCCCTGGCGCTGGGCCGCAAGTACAAGCTGCGCTCCGAACTGGCGCCCGACACCACGGCCGAGGCGTTGCTCGGCGCTGCCGGGTGGCCCAATGGCAAGTCGGTCGTGCTCATGATCGGCCACCAGCCGTCGGTGGGGCAGGCGATTTCTCTGCTGCTGGGCCTCAAGCAGGACAGCTGCCCCGTGCGCAAGGGGGCGCTCTGGTGGATCCGCACGCGCGAGCGCGACGGCGACGTGCAGACCGTCGTGGTGACGGTGCAGTCGCCGGAACTGCTCTGAGCGCCGAGTTCGCGCGGCTCAGCAGCCGCTGAGCTCTACGCGCCAGCTGCTGGTCTTCTGCCAGGCCAGCACTTCTTCGCGCAACAGGTGCGCCGACTGTGGATAGGCCTCGGCCCAGTCCGGCGCGCAGGCGATCGTGAAGGCTCGCGCTCCCAGCGCCGCCAGGTGCAGCGCCTGCGGATCGGGATCGCGCCGCGCATGGCACAGAATGATCGCGAGTCGCAGCGACAGCAGTTGCATCACGAAGGTTTCGTCGTCCAGTGCCACCTCGAGCTTGCGCAGCTTGCCGCGCTGGCCCAGCACCAACTGGCCGAGCGCGTGCATCTCGTTCACTGCGAAGCCGGGGGCGTCGGCGTTGTCGAGGATGTAGGCGCCATGCTTGTGATAGTCGCTGTGCGAGATCTGGGTGCCAATCTCATGCAGCTGTGCCGCCCAGCCCAGCTTGCGCAGCGCGCGGCCGGCGCGACTCGACGTGTTGCCGCCGCGGGCGGCGGGAGACAGCTGCAGGAACAGGCTGGCGGCCGTGTCGCCCACGCGCTTGGCTTGCGCCGTATCGACGGTGAAGCGGTTGGCCAGCCGCGCGACCGTGGCGGTGCGCATGTCGGCCACGCTTTCGTCGCGTTCCAGCAATTCATAAAGCACGCCGTGGCGCAGCGCGCCCTGGGCGACTTTCATTTCCTGGATGCCGAGCAGCTCGAACACCGCACGCAGCACGCTGACGCCGCCGCCGATCACGGCCTTGCGGTCTTCGCGCATGCCGTCCATGCGCAGCTTGTCGGCGCTACCGGCCTTCAGCAGGCGGTCGAGCAGCCAGTCGAGACCTTCGCGCGTGACGAGCCCGGGCTCGCCGCCGGCCGCGGCCAGGACGTCGCCGACCGCGCCGATCGTGCCGGAGGCGCCGTAGGCCACGTCCCACTGGTCGCGGGTGTACGTGGCAAGCGCGTCGTCCAGCACGGCCTTGGCGGCCACCTCGGCGGCGCGGAAGGCGGTGGGGGTGAACAGGCCTTCGCCGAAATGCTTCATTGACCAGGCCACGCTGCCGACACGGTAAGACTCCATGCGGTCGGCCTCCAGTGCGTGGCCGATGATCATTTCGGTGGAGCGCCCCCCGATGTCGATGACCAGGCGCCGTTCGCGATCGGAGGCGTCGGAGTGCGGCAGCATGTGCGCCACGCCCTGGTAGATCAGGCGGGCTTCTTCGCGCCCGGGGATCACGTCGATGCCGAACCCCAGAATGGTGCGCGCGCGCAATAGAAATTCCTCGCGATTGCGTGCCTCGCGCAATGTTTGGGTAGCGACGGCGCGGACCTGCGCGCGTTTGAAGCCAGCGAGGCGCTCCCCGAAGCGCGCAAGCGCGTCCCAGCCGCGCTGCATGGCCTCGGTCGTGAGGTTGCGCGCGCTGTCCAGGCCATTGCCCTGGCGCACCGTCTCCTTGAGATATTCGGTGCGATGAATCTGACCATGGTCGACCTGTCCGATTTCCAGCCTGAAGCTGTTCGAACCCAGATCGACCGCTGCGAGGCGGGTGCCGTTTTGCATTTTGTAGTGGAGAGGGCGGTTCTCTGAATCGTAGCGCCGTGACAGAACGCGCCGCGCCTCAAGTCTCATCACAGCAGGGGGTGGAGGCTAGGCGTGGTGCATGACGATTGTGTGACAGCGTCACACAAGTCACCGTGGGATTACCGTCATTTTCCCTCGACAGAGGGGTGTCATATTGATGTCACAGAAGCTTTTTAGAGTCCGTCCCAAGCCCGAAAGGGACTACTTCTTACTTCTAAAAGGAAGCTTCATGAAAACGACGTTCAAATTTGCAACCGCCGGTCTCCTGGCCGCGATGTTCACCATTCCCGCCTTCGCGCAAGACGTGACCGGCGCCGGCGCCAGCTTCCCGGCACCGCTGTACGCCAAGTGGGCTTCCGACTTCAACAAGGCTACCGGCGTCAAGATCAACTACCAGTCGGTCGGTTCGGGCGCCGGCATCAAGCAAATCGAAGCCAAGACCGTCGATTTCGGCGCTTCGGATGCTCCCCTGAAGGACGACGAACTGCAAGCCAAGGGCCTGATGCAGTTCCCCACCGTCATCGGCGGCGTGATCCCCGTGGTCAACATTCAGGGCATCAAGCCCGGTGAACTGAAGCTCAACGGCCAAGTCCTGGGCGACATCTACCTCGGCAAGATCACCAAGTGGAACGACCCCGCCATCAAGGCGCTGAATGGTTCGCTGGCTCTGCCTGACGCCGCCATCGCCCCGGTCCGCCGCGCCGACGGTTCGGGCACCAGCTTCCTGTTCACCAACTACCTGAGCAAGGTCAACGCCGAGTGGAAGAGCAAGGTCGGCGAAGGCACGGCCGTGAACTGGCCCACCGGCGCGGGCGGCAAGGGCAACGAAGGCGTTGCCGCTTTCGTGAACCGCCTGCCCAACTCGATCGGCTACGTCGAATACGCCTACGTCAAGCAAAACAAGATGACGTACGCGCAAATGCAAAACGCCGCTGGCACCTTCGTGTCGCCCGACGACACCGCCTTCAAGGCCGCTGCTTCCGGCGCCGACTGGAGCAAGACCTTCTACCAGGTGCTGACCAACCAGTCCGACAAGGGCGCATGGCCGATCACCGGCGCGACCTTCATCTTGCTGCACAAGGTGCAAGACAAGCCCGCCAACGCGACCACCGTGCTGAAGTTCTTCGACTGGGCCTACAAGAGCGGCGACAAGACGGCCGACGAACTCGACTACGTGCCGATGCCTGACGCCGTGAAGGCATCCATCGCCAAGGCATGGGGTGATGTGAAGGATGCGTCGGGCAAGGCCGTCGCTTACAAGTAAAACAACCCATCAGTCCAGAACGGCGCGCCCATGAGCAATTCTTCGCTCGAGGACGCGCCGCTTTCGTCTTTGCCGGAGCGACCCGTGTCATCCACCTTTCCCGCCGCAGGCGCCTCCCTCGACCTCGCGGCCGAGCGCGGCCGCGTTACCGCCCCTCCGCCCCCCGTCAAGGCCCCGCGCTCCGGCCCGATGGCCGACCGTTTGTTCGGCTGGGCTGCCAAGGGCGCCGCGCTGCTGACGCTCGCGATGCTCATCGGCATCCTGGTGTCGCTGATCGTCGGCGCATGGCCCGCCATTTCCAAGTACGGCCTCGGCTTCCTCACGAGCAGCGTGTGGGACCCGGTGAAGGAGGAGTACGGCGGCCTGGTCATGATCTACGGCACGCTGGCCACCTCGATCATCGCGCTGGTCATCGCTGTGCCGGTGAGCTTCGGCATTGCACTCTTTCTTACTGAACTTTCGCCCAACTGGCTCAAGCGCCCGTTGGGTACGGCCATTGAACTGCTGGCGGCGGTGCCGTCCATCGTCTATGGCATGTGGGGCCTGCTGGTGTTCGGCCCGATCCTGTCGACCTGGGTGCAGCAGCCGCTGCAGAAGCTGCTGACCGGCGTGCCGTACCTCGGCGCCTTGGTGTCCGGCCCGCCCGTGGGCATCGGTATTCTGTCGGCAGGCATCATCCTCGCGATCATGATCATCCCGTTCATCGCCTCGGTGATGCGCGATGTGTTCGAAGTGACGCCACCGCTTCTCAAGGAATCGGCCTATGGCCTGGGTTCGACCACCTGGGAAGTCGTTTCCAAGGTCGTGCTGCCCTACACCAAGGCCGGCGTGATCGGCGGCATCATGCTCGGCCTCGGCCGGGCGCTGGGTGAAACGATGGCGGTCACGTTCGTGATCGGCAACATGAACCAGCTCAATTCCCTTTCCGTGTTCGAGGCTGCCAACAGCATCACCTCGGCACTCGCCAACGAATTCGCCGAAGCCGGCGCCGGCCTGCACCAGGCTGCACTGATGTACCTCGGCCTCGTGCTGTTCTTCATTACCTTCGTCGTGCTGTCGCTGTCGAAGATGCTGCTTGCCAAGATGAAGAAGAGCGAAGGAACCAAGTCGTGAGCACCACCGCGCAAAACCTCCTGAGCGCCAAGGCGCTCGCCGAAATGCGCCAGGCCAAGTTCGCCTCGCGCAACCGTGTCAACAAGATCGCACTGACGCTGTCGCTCGCCGCGATGGCATTCGGCGTGTTCTGGCTGGTCTGGATCCTGTGGGAAACGCTACGCCAGGGCGTCGGCGGCCTGGCCATCGCCACCTTCACCGAAATGACGCCGCCGCCGAACGAGGCGGGCGGTATCGCCAACGCGATCTTCGGTTCGTTCGTGATGGTGATGCTGGCCACCTTCGTGGGCACGCCCATCGGCATCATGGCCGGCATCTACCTGGCCGAGTACAACCCCAAGGGCTGGCTGGCCTCGATCACTCGCTTCGTCAATGACATCCTGCTGTCGGCGCCGTCGATCGTGATCGGCCTGTTCGTCTATGCCGTGGTGGTGGCCTACTTCAAGACCTTCTCCGGCCTTGCCGGCTCCATCGCACTGGCGCTGATCGTGATTCCGGTCGTGATCCGCACCACCGAGAACATGCTGCAGCTGGTGCCCCCGGGCCTGCGCGAGGCAGCCTACGCACTTGGCACGCCGAAGTGGAAGGTCATCATCAGCATCACGCTGCGCGCGGCCCGCGCCGGTGTGGTCACCGGTGTGCTGCTGGCCGTGGCCCGCATCGCTGGCGAGACCGCGCCGCTGCTCTTCACCGCGCTGAACAACCAGTTCTGGACCGCCGACGTGAGCCAGCCGATGGCCAGCCTGCCGGTCACGATCTTCAAGTTCGCAATGAGCCCGTACGAGAATTGGCAACAGCTGGCATGGGCCGGCGTGTTCCTGATCACCGTCGCCGTGCTCGCCCTCAATATCCTGGCGCGGGTCCTGACGCGCAACAAACACTAAATCAAGAAGACGCCAACATGCCAAACACCGTCGCACAACCGTCGCGCTCGAAGATTTCGGTCAAGGACCTGAACTTCTACTACGGCAAGTTCCACGCGCTCAAGGGCATCAACCTCGAGATCCCCGAGAACAAGGTCACGGCCTTCATCGGCCCGTCGGGCTGCGGCAAGTCGACCTTGCTGCGCACCTTCAACCGCATGTTCGAGCTCTACCCCGAGCAACGCGCCGAAGGCACCATCGCCCTCGACGGCGAGAACCTGCTCACCTCCAAGCAAGACGTGGCGCTGATCCGCGCCAAGGTCGGCATGGTGTTCCAGAAGCCCACGCCGTTCCCGATGTCGATCTACGACAACATCGCCTTCGGCGTGAAGCTGTTCGAGAACCTCTCGGCCAGCGAAATGGACGACCGTGTCGAATGGGCCCTGAAGAAGGCCGCCCTGTGGACCGAAGTGCGCGACAAGCTGCAGCAAAGCGGCTCGGGCCTCTCCGGCGGCCAGCAGCAGCGCCTGTGCATCGCACGCGGCATCGCCATCAAGCCCGAAGTGCTGCTGCTCGACGAACCCTGCTCTGCGCTCGACCCGATCTCCACCGCGAAGATCGAGGAACTGATCGCCGAACTGAAGAATGAATACACGGTGGTCATCGTGACGCATAACATGCAGCAGGCCGCCCGCTGCAGCGACTACACCGCCTACATGTACCTCGGCGACCTGATCGAGTTCGGCGCCACCGAACAGATGTTCTTCAAGCCGCAGCGCAAGGAGACCGAGGACTACATCACCGGCCGCTTCGGTTGAAGTCAAAGGAGACAAAATGACCGAGAAACACCTTTCCAGCCAGTTCGACAGCGAACTCAACGGCGTCTCGTCGCGCGTGATGGAACTCGGCGGCATGGTCGAGTCGCAGATTCACCAGGCCGTGTACGCGCTGCTGCAGTTCGACTCCGAAGCCGCTGACCGCGTGATGGAGACCGAGCACCGTGTCAATGCGATGGAAATCGACATCGACCGCGAGCTGTCGTCGATCATCGCGCGTCGCCAGCCCACGGCTCGCGACCTGCGCCTGCTGATCGCCATCAGCAAGACCACCGCCAACCTCGAACGCGTGGGCGACGAGGCCAACAAGATCGCGCGCATGGTCAAGTCGATCATCGAGAGCGGCGCGGCACGCCAACTGCCCACGACCGAGCTGCGCATCGCTGCCGACCTGGCTTCGGGCCTGCTGCGCACCGCGCTCGACGCCTTCGCCCGGCTCGACACCGCCGCAGCGCTGTCGATCCTGAAGGACGACGACCTGATCGACCGCGAGTTCGACGGTTTCGTGCGCAAGCTGGTCACCTACATGATGGAAGACCCGCGCACGATTTCCGCCAGCCTCGACCTGCTGTTCCTGGCCAAGGCCATCGAACGCATCGGCGACCATGCCAAGAACATCGCCGAATTCATCATCTACATCGTCAAGGGTGCCGATGTGCGGCACACTTCGATGCAAGAAATAGAGTCCGCGCTGCAGTAACAACGGCGGCAAGACTCCCAAGAAAGCAATGAAGAAACCCCGAGTCCTGATCGTCGAAGACGAGTCCTCGATCGCCGAGCTGATCGCCGTCAACCTGCGCCATAACGGCTTCGAGCCGATCTGGTCGGAAGATGGTGCCGCAGCCCAGCGCGAGATCGACGCCTTCCTGCCGGACCTGATCCTGCTCGACTGGATGCTGCCCGGCCAAAGCGGCCTGCAGCTCGCGCGCCAGTGGCGCAAGGACCCGCGCACCAAGGCCATCCCGATCCTGATGCTGACGGCGCGCGGCGACGAGCCAGACAAGGTCGCGGGCCTCGACGCCGGTGCCGACGACTACATCACCAAGCCTTTCTCTACCCAGGAAATGTTGGCCCGCATCCGCGCGGTGCTACGCCGCCGGGCGCCGGAAGTAGTGACGGAGCGCGTCGAAATCGGCGAACTGGCGCTCGACACCTCCACTCATCGCGTGACCTGGCAGGGCGGCGCCCTCAAGGTCGGCCCGACCGAATTCAAGCTGCTGGCTTACCTGATGCAGCATGCCGAGCGCGTGCACAGCCGGGCCCAGTTGCTCGACAAGGTGTGGGGCGACCATGTCTACATCGAGGAACGCACAGTCGATGTGCACGTCAAGCGCCTGCGTGAATCGCTGGGCGCGGCAGCGCCCATGGTGGAAACCGTGCGCGGAGCCGGCTACCGCCTGACCGCTCAAGTCACGGTTTGAGCGCCGTGGCTTCCTTTGGCTGCGGGCGCGGATAATCGCCCGCCATGCCTTTCCGTATTGCTACATTTTTAATAGCGTCCCTTGCGATCGGAGCGGGCGCTGTTGCCGCTTTCGGCTGGAAATTCGGCTGGTTGGGTGCCTGGTTGGGCGCGGTGCTGTGGCTGGGATTCGATGCCTGGCGCGCACAGCGGCTGCTGCAGGTGCTTCGCAACGACGCAGTGGGCCTGCCGGCGCGTGGGCCGGGTGTGTGGGGCGAGTTGTCCGAGCGAATCCGCAAGCTGCTGCGAGACCGCGAGCAGCAGACCCGGCAGGCCGAAGACCGGCTGCAGGAGTTCCTGGCCGCCATCCAGGCATCGCCGAACGGCGTGGTGCTGCTCGACGAGCAAGGCCGCATCGAATGGTGCAACCAGACGGCAGCCAGCCAGTTCGGCATCGACGCGGAGCGCGACCTTGCGCAGCACCTGGCCAACCTGGTGCGAGACCCGGCTTTCGTTGCCTACCTCGCGTCGTGGAACTACAGCCGCGACGTCATCATCGACGCCTTCGGCCCGGGTCATGCGCACCAGCGCAGCCACCTCGTGCGGCTGTCGGTGCAGGTGCATCCTTATGCGGGCAACCGCCGCATGCTGCTGACGCGCGACATCACGGCGCTGGAGCAGGCGGAAGCCATGCGCCGCGATTTCGTGGCGAACGTGTCTCATGAGATCCGCACGCCGCTGACCGTGCTCGCGGGCTTTGTCGAAACGCTGCAGAACCTGCCGCTCGATGCGGACGAGCGCACGCGCTACCTGTCGCTGATGGGGCAGCAGTCGCACCGCATGGAAACGCTGGTGAACGACCTGCTGACGCTGTCGCGGCTGGAGGGCAGCGCGGCGCCTTCGGGCAACCAGTGGATCCGCATCCGGGCCCTGCTGGCGCATTGCGAGGATGAGGGCCGAGGACTGTCGGGCCGATTGGCACCGCTGGGCCACCGCCTTTCGTTCACCATCGATGCAGAGTCCGAGGTGTCGGGCGCGCCGACCGAACTGCAGAGCGCGATGTCGAACCTGCTGAGCAACGCCATCCGCTACACGCCCGGTGGCGGCGAGGTGGCCGTCAGCTGGCGGGTGCTGCCTGACGGGCGCGGTGAATATGCGGTGAAGGACACGGGCCCCGGCATCGCGGCTGAGCACATTCCCCGCCTGACCGAACGCTTCTACCGCATCGACCGCAGTCGTTCGCGCGAGACCGGTGGTACCGGGTTGGGCCTTGCCATCGTGAAGCACATCGCGCAACGCCACGGCGCCGAGTTGCGCATCGAAAGCACGGTGGGCAAGGGCTCTCGCTTCGCGCTGGTGTTCCCGGCTGCGCGTGTCCGGGAAGCGCGACTGCTGGCCAAGCAGCACTAAGCAGGCGGCACGGCGGCTTTCAGGCCGCGCGCTTCTTCATGGTCCAGCGCAGCAGGCTGATGAAGAACATGGCCGTCAGCGCCAGTGCGCCAGCACTCATCATCCAGAACGCCAGCGGCGATCGCATGGCTGTCCACGGCCCCAGGCCGTGATACGCAAGCAGGTAGCTGCCGCCGAGTCCCAGGCCCCAGAGCATCGTGCAGTAGATGACCAGCGGCGCCAGCGTGACCCGGTAGCAACGCAGCAGGAACACGCACAGCGTTTGCATGGCGTCGGCCAGGTGATAGGCAGCCACGGCCAGCATCAGCGACGCTGCCAAGGCGACCACTGCGGGGTTGTCTGAATACACGTTGGCCAACGGATGGCGGAAGGTGACCAGCGCAGTCGAGAACAGCAGCGCGCACAACACGGTCTGCTCGAATCCCAGCCTGCATGCGTGGCGCGCCCGCATGGCATCGCCGGCGCCGAGCCAGAAGCTCACGCGCGCGCTGGTCGCGATCGAGAGCGACAGCGGCACCATGTATGCCACCGCCATCAGGTTCGCCGCGATCTGGTGCGCCGCCGCCGCAGCAGTGCCCAGGCGCGCGATGAACAGCGCCATCAGCGTGAACGAAGTCACTTCGACCAGCACGGCCAGGCCTCCCGGCACGCCCAGCTTGGCGAACAGGCGGATCTGGTGCCAGTCGGGCTTCTCGAGGCGTTCCCACAACCGATAGCCGCGATAGAAGGGACTGCTGCGCAGCAACCAGATCGCGCAGGCGAGCATGGCCCAGTTCACGCACAGCGTGGCCCAGCCGCAACCCACCAGCCCCATCGCGGGCAGGCCCGCACCGCCGAAGGTGAACCAGATCGAAAGCGGCAGCTTCACGAACAGCGAGCCCAACTGGAGCCACGTCACGAGCTGCGGCTTGCCCAGGCTCTGGTTCAGCGTGCTGAACAGGCGAAAGAGCAGGGCTGGTGCCAAGGCGAAGGCCAGCACGCGCAGGTACATCTCCACGTCGCCGCGCATTTCGGGGGGCACCTGAGTCAGCCGCAGCACCGCGGCGGGTGCCAGCAGCGCGGCCATGCCCACCACGATCGCAATGGCAGCGAGGTACAGCGATTGCCGCACCGAGCGGCCCACTTCGTTGCTTCGCCCGGCGCCGTGCAGTTCAGCCCACACAGGCAGCAGCGCCTGCAGCACACCCATCAGCGAGACGTACACGCTGACGAAAATCGCGGCGCCGACCGACAGTGCGGCCAGTGCGCCCTCGGAGTAGCGGCCGGCGATGATGGTGTCGGTCACGCCGAAGGCCATCACGGCCAACTGGCCGACCAGCACGGTGCCGGCGTGCCGAGCGATCAGGCCCCTTTCGCCGCTGGGTGCGCTCACTGGGGCGTGATCTTCTGGTAGAGCAGCAGGTCGTCGGCCGGGCTGCTGGGACGGCGAAGGGTGCCGCTGAAGCGCCATTGATCGAAGGGGATGATCGTGTGCAGGCGCTCGATGGTCTCCGGGCTCGCCAGCAGCCAGGGGCAATCGGTGCCCAGCAGCAGTGGCTGCAGGTTGAACTGGCCGTGGTAGCGCAGTGCTGCGATGTGCGGGCGGCTCAACGCGAGTTCCGCGATGCAGTTCGGCTGGCCGACGCGTTCGGCCACGGCGTGCACCTGCGGCACGTAGCTGCGCGCGTAGTCGATCGGGGGCAGCCACAGCGTCATCAGCAGCATCCAGCACAGCGCCGTGCCGCCGGCCGGCAGCACCAGCGTTTTCCAGAGGGCCGCGCGATGCCGCCCGGTGCGCCAGCGCACCAGCCAGCACCAGGCAATGGTCGCGGCTGCAGCCAGCACCACGGCGATGGGCGAGAACTCGGGCACGAAGCCGGGCACCAGCCGGGTCACGCTGGCTGCTGGCTTGGGCGGCACGCCGGTCTGCATGGCGATCCAGTAGATCCAGCCGAGCAGCGCCAGTCCGCTGAAGAAAAGCACGTTGAACCAGTCGACCAGTGCTGCAGCGCTGCGGCGGAAGGTGGGCAGCGCGAATGCCGCCAGCGTGGCAAAGGCGGGCAGCGCCAGCATCAGCGAGCGGTCGGAGAAGTCGGTCGTCCAGGTCGCGGCCAGCGGCACCAGCGCGAACCAGAACGGCAGCGCCACATGGCGCGCATTGAGTTGTCGGCGCCACCGCCACAGCGTCCAGATCGCGAGAGGCCAGACCGGCCATGTGAACCACAGCAGCAGCTTGGCCTGGCCGCGGATGTCGCCGAACAAGGAGCCGCCGGTCAGCGTGATCTTCCATTGCGGGAGGCCGAGTGCGAACACCAGCACCGCGGCCAGCGCGGTGACGCTCGCCATCGTTGCGAAGGCGCCAAGGGTGTAGCCGGGGCCGTCGTCGGAATCGATATCGAATTCGGTCCGGTTCTTTGCCACGCTGCGGCGCTCGTAGGCGATGTACAGCGTGCTGCCGATGGCCAGTGCCAGGCCGACCGTGGGCGCACCGCTCAAGGTGATGCCCAGGGTGCCCACGATCAGCGCGATCACCGGGCCGGCTCGGCGGTACGGCAGCGCGGCGACGCCGTAGAACAGGTACGAGGCGAAGAATAGCTGCGCGAGCGCGGGTGTGGTCTCGTGGCCGAGTTGGGCCAGGCCGAGGCAGGCGATCAGCGCCAGCAGCCCACCGTCGGCGATGGCGCGTGCGTAGTCGGTAGGACGCGCTTCACCGCCGAAAGCGAAGGCCACGGGCTGGGCGCGCGCGGTGCGGGCCAGATAGTAGACGGCGTACCAGGTGGCGGTGAACGTGCCCCAGAGGAGGAATGCAAACGCGATGCGCACCGCCAGATCGGGGTTGAGCCACGAGGGAGCGATCTTGATGGCCCAGGCACCGATCCAGTACGGAACCAGCGCGGGGGTCTCGGGGCGAAGGCCCAGCAGCAACGGGTCGAACCAGCGCGAGATGCCTTCAGTGGTGCGGGCCAGTTCGGCCATGTAGCCGAAGGCGGTGATGTCCGCGCTTTTCCATGGCCCCCGGCCGACCAGGCCCGGCAGCAGGTAGGCCGCGCACAGCAGCAGCAGTGCGATGCGCGGCAGCCGGCGCACGGCACTCTGGGCAACGATCGCTGGGGTGGGTTGGTTCAAAAGTGGCGGGAGGCAGGTTTCAGAAACAAAAAGGGCAGCGCGGTAAACCGGGCTGCCCTCGACGCAAAAGCGCGTGCTTTACTTCGAAGCGGCGCCGGTGGTCTTGCCGAAGCGGTTGCGGAACTTCTCGACGCGACCGCCCATGTTGTCGACCGACTTCTGGGTGCCGGTGTAGAAGGGATGCGATTCGCTGGTGGTGTCCAGCTTGAACAGGGGGAGCTCGCGGCCGTCTTCGGTCTTGCCCATTTCCTTGGTGTTCGCGCACGAACGGGTCACGAACTTGAAGCCGTTCGACATGTCGACGAACAGAACTTCGCGGTAATTCGGGTGGATGCCTTCTTTTGCCATGCTATTTCCTTTTGCGCTGTTGGAATCAATGCGCGGTCGATGCGAGAGCCACCAGTGCGCCAGTCTTTTGACGCGCCGCCCCAGGCAAGCCTGGGAAGCCGGGCGACGCTGCCCGGCCGCACTTTTCGCGGAGCCCATGATTATCGCATACTGCCGCTTTTCCGAGCAAACCAGCCCTCCCATGACTGTTACAACCTTGCGCGCCGGCCTCGTCGGCTATGGCTTTGCCGGCCAGACTTTCCATGCGCCCGTGCTTTCTGCGGTGCCAGGGCTCGAATTGGCCGCGGTGGCGAGTTCGCAGCCGGCCAAGGTCCAGAAAGACTGGCCGGGCGTGGCCGTGGTTTCCGACGTGGCGGCGCTGGTGGCCCGATCGGACATCGATCTTGTCGTAGTTGCGACACCGAATGCCCAACATTTTCCGGTCGCCAAGGCCGCGCTGGAAGCCGGCAAGCATGTGGTGGTCGACAAGCCTTTCACGCTCGATGTGGCCGAGGCCAGGGCGCTGCATGCGTTGGCCGAGCGCAACAAGCGCGTGCTGGCGGTTTATCAGAACCGCCGCTTCGATGCCGACTTCCTGACACTCAAAGACATCCTGGCAAGCGGCGAACTGGGGCGTCCCGTGTACATGGAGTCGCATTTCGACCGTTTCCGGCCCGAGGTGAAAGTGCGCTGGCGCGAGCAGGCGGTGCCGGGTTCCGGCCTCTGGGTGGACCTGGGCGCGCATCTGGTCGACCAGACCGTGCAACTGTTCGGCCGTCCCGACACGATCCAGCTCGACACCGCCGTGCTGCGCGACGGCGCCGTGGTCGAGGACTACTTTCACGCCGTGCTGCGCTACGAAAGCGGACCGCATGCGCCGCTGCGCGTGGTACTGCACTCGACAACGCTGGCAGCCGAAGCCGCACCGCGCTACATCGTGCATGGCACGCGCGGCAGTTACCTCAAGCATGGCGTCGACACGCAGGAAGACGCGCTGCGCTCAGGGCAGAGGCCGCCGGCCGAAGGGTGGGGCGCCGACCCGCTCGATGGCGAACTCACGCTGGCCGAAAGCGACGGTACGTCCGGCAAACGCGGCGTGCCCACGCGCGCGGGCAACTACGTCGACTACTACGCCGCGGTGCGTGACGCCATCCTGGGCAAGGGCCCGAATCCTGTGCCGCCTGAGCAGGCCGTCGCGCTCATGGAGCTGCTCGACCTTGGCCGCCAGAGTGCGCTCGAAGGCCGTGCAATCGCTGTAGCGCGCCCATGAAAAAAGCGCGTTGGCCCCAACGGGTCAACGCGCTTTCGCGGACAGAGCGAAGTGGTGCTCAGCCGCCGCGACGCATCATGTCGAAGAACTCGACATTGGTCTTGGTCGCCTTCATGTTCTTGAGCATCAGCTCCATCGACTCGATCTCGTCCATGTTGTACATGAGCTGGCGCAGGATGCGGGTCTTCTGCAAGATCTCGGGTGCCAGCAGCAGCTCTTCGCGGCGGGTGCCGCTGCGGTTGAGCTGGATCGAGGGGAACACGCGCTTTTCGTACAGGCGGCGGTCGAGGTGGATTTCGGAGTTGCCGGTGCCCTTGAACTCTTCGAAGATCACTTCGTCCATGCGGCTGCCGGTGTCGATCAGCGCGGTGCCGATGATGGTCAGCGAGCCGCCTTCTTCCACGTTGCGCGCGGCGCCCAGGAAGCGCTTGGGGCGCTGCAGGGCGTTGGAATCGACACCGCCGGTCAGCACCTTGCCCGACGAGGGCACGACGTTGTTGTAGGCGCGGGCGAGGCGGGTGATCGAGTCGAGCAGGATCACCACGTCCTTCTTGAGTTCGACCAGGCGCTTGGCGCGCTCGATCACCATTTCGGCGACGTGCACGTGGCGCGCTGCGGGCTCGTCGAAAGTCGAGGCAATGACCTCGCCCTTCACCGTGCGCTGCATTTCGGTCACTTCTTCGGGGCGCTCGTCGACGAGCAGCACCATCATGTGGACGTCGGGGTAGTTGGCGCTGATCGCGTGGGCGATGTGCTGCATCATCACCGTCTTGCCGCTCTTGGGCGGTGCCACGAGCAGGGCGCGCTGGCCTTTGCCGATGGGGGCGATGATGTCGATGATGCGGCCCGTGATGTTCTCTTCGCCCTTGATGCCGTCGCGTTCGAGCTTCATCTGCTCCTTGGGGAACAGCGGCGTCAGGTTCTCGAACATCACCTTGTGCTTGTTCTGCTCTGGCGGACCGTCGTTGACCTTGTCGAGCTTGGTCAGCGCGAAGTAGCGTTCGCCGTCCTTGGGCGTGCGCACTTCGCCTTCGATCATGTCGCCGGTGTGCAGGTTGAAGCGGCGCACCTGGCTGGGCGAGATGTAGATGTCGTCCGTGCTGGCCGTGAAGCTGGTGTCGGGGCTGCGCAGGAAGCCGAAGCCGTCCGGCAGGATTTCGAGCACGCCGTCGGCGAAGACCTGCTCGCCGGCCTTGGCGCGCTTCTTGATGATCGCGAACATCAGCTCCTGCTTGCGCATGCGGCCGACGTTTTCGATCTCAAGCGCTTCAGCCTGCTTGAGGACTTCAGACACGTGGAGTGCCTTGAGTTCGTTTAAGTGCATGGAATGACCCCTCGCGGGGTAATCGAACGGAAAACGGGGGGAGGTTGGGTGTGAAGCGAGAACTGCTTCACCAACCGGGGAACTCGAACCGGTTGCCTAGGTAAGGGCCGGTGATCTGTTGGAGATTATGACAGGAAAAACGCGCCGGCCAACGCATTGCGCGCTGGCCGGGATG
Organism: Variovorax paradoxus; assembly: GCF_022009635.1. Classification (NCBI taxonomy): domain Bacteria; kingdom Pseudomonadati; phylum Pseudomonadota; class Betaproteobacteria; order Burkholderiales; family Comamonadaceae; genus Variovorax; species Variovorax paradoxus. The sequence continues at coordinate 4,431,850 of NZ_CP091716.1, read as the reverse complement.
AAATGTCGCTCAGGCGAGTTGCTGGTCGATGAAGGCCGTGAGTTGCGCCTTGCTCATGGCGCCGACCTTGGTGGCGGCCAGCTGGCCGTCCTTGAACAGCATCAGCGTGGGGATGCCGCGGATGCCGAACTTGGCGGGGATGTCGCGGTTCTCGTCGACATTGAGCTTGGCGATTTGCAGCTTGCCTTCGTAGGTGGCGGACACTTCGTCGAGGATCGGGGCGATCATCTTGCAGGGGCCGCACCATTCGGCCCAGTAGTCGACCAGGACGGGCTGACTGGACTTGAGCACGTCGGCCTCGAAGGAGGAATCGGAGATGTGTTTGATGAGTTCGCTGGCCATGTGATGGATCCTTGTGCGCAGAGAGTTTCGGTGCAGCTAAAGTTCAGGTCATTGTGACAGAAACCAAGGGGTGGCGTGCCATGGGCGGCCGCTATGGCGGCGATAGCCAAAGCCCTTGTGCGTCACCTCTCCCACGCTCTCAAATCCCTCGATAGAACATGAATGAAGGCCACCCCGTCCAGGCCCTGTGGTGCGACCCCGCGGACGGCGTCGTCGCGCGGATCGTCCGCGCGCTCGCCGAGCGCGAATTGCACGCCGCCCGCACGGTGGTGCTGGTGCCCTACGCCCAGTTGATGGGTGTGGCGCGCGCCATGTGGGCGCGCTGCGGCAGCCCGGGCTTCGTGCCGCGCTTCGAAACCACGCACAACTGGGCCCGCAGCGCAGGCGGCTTCGTACCCACCGGCTACGACATCGCGCACGACATGGCGCGTGATCTCGTCACGGCACAGGCGCTGCTGTCGCAGGCAGGCTTCAGCGCCGAGCGCTTCGCGCTGGCCGGCCGTGTGGTCGAATTGGCCTATCAGTTGGTACCGCTCGCGGCCGCCGTGTCGCCCGACGATCGCGTGGGCGATTGGGCCGCCCGCGCGGCGCAGGTGGCGGAGGCGGGCAGCGAGTCCGAGTGGTTCCGCACCGAGAGCGCGCTCATCCGCATCGCCGTGGCCTGGGTCGCCACATCGGGCTATGCCACCGATGTGCTGCAGCGCGAGAGCACGCGCGCACAGGTCGATGCGCTCATCGTGCTCGAAGGCTTCCAGACCGATCCGCTCACCCAGGCGCTTTGCGCCCTCTGGGGAGACCGTGCCTTGCATCTCTCGCTGGTTCCCACCGATGCGCCGGCCGAAACCGCAGCCTCGCACGTAGCGCTCGATCCTGAGGACGAGGCCGAGCGCGCGGCCGCCTGCGTGCTGCGCCACCTGGCCGAAGACCGCGCGCCGGTCGCGCTGGTGGCGACCGACCGCGCGCTCACGCGCCGTATCAGCGCCCAGCTCAAGGCACAGGGCGTCATCACCCACGACGAGACCGGATGGAAACTTTCGACCACGCGCGCCGCCGCCACGTTGATGAGTTCGCTGCGCGCCTGCACCCATGACGCCAGCAGCGACCAAGTGCTCGAATGGCTCAAGAGCGGTGCCGACGGCGACGCGCTGATCATCCAGTCGCTCGAGGCCCGCCTGCGCCGTGAAGGCGTACGCGACTGGTCCGCCTGGTCCGCCTGGTGCGCGCTGGTGGCACGCAGCGAGAAACCGCACGACGCCACGCTGATGACCTTCACCGAGGCCATCGAGGCCCGCCGGGCCCCCATGACCCGTTCCCGGCCCCTGGCCGAGTGGCTGCGCGCGCTGCGCGAGCTGCTGGAGGCGGGCGAGCAGTGGGAGCCGCTCAGCGAGGACATGGCCGGCGGCAAGGTCATCGGCGCGCTGTGGCTCGATGCCGGCGCCCATGGCGACGACGAAGAATTCCCGGGCGGGCGCCACACGCTCGCCGAGTTCACCGCCTGGGTCCGCGATGTCTTGGAGGATGCGAGCTTCGTGCCCCCCGCCGGCGACCAGGCACCGAAGGTCGTGGTGCTGCCGCTTTACCAACTGCTGGGCCGCGCCTTCGGCGCGGTCGTCATCCCTGGCTGCGACGACCGCCGTCTGCCCGCATCGCCCGAGCCGCCCGGCAACTGGAGCGCGGCACAACGCGCCGACCTGGGCCTGCCTTCGCGCGACGCCTTGGAAGCCGCGCAGCGCGCGGCCTGGGCCATGGCGCTGCACAACCCGTCATGCGAATTGCTGTGGCGCCAGTCCGATGCCAACGGCGAGCCCGTGCGCCCCAGCCCGCTGGTGCAGGCCCTGCACCTCGACCACGCCTTGCGGCCCGCCACCGACCCGCGATTGCCGCGCGAGGTCGCCGTGCAGCCGACCGAATACCCGAAGCCTTCCGGCGCGCTGCTGCCGCTGCAGAACATCTCGACCAGCGTGTACGAGGACCTGCGGCGCTGCCCGTACCGCTTCTTCGCGCTGCGCCAGCTTGGCCTGCGCAGCGCCGACGAGCTCGATGCCGAGGTCGACAAGCGCGACTTCGGCAACTGGTTGCACGCCGTGCTCGGCCACTTCCACCAGGCGCTGACCGAGACACCGACGCAGGACGCCCAGGAGCGCGCCGCGTTCATCGAGGAGGCCGCACGCCGGGCCACGCGCGAACTCGGCCTGTCCGACGCCGAGTTCCTGCCGTTCGCGGCGGCATGGCCCGCAGTGCGCGACGGCTACCTCCAGTGGCTGACGGGCCACGAGGCCAGCGGCGCGGTCTTCGTCGAATCCGAGCCCTGGAAGGAACAGCCGCTGGGCGACCTGCGCCTGATCGGCCGGCTCGACCGCATCGACCGCATGCCCGACGGCCAGCCCTTCGTGATCGACTACAAGACCGAGTCCGCCTCCGTCAGCAAGGAGCGGGTGAAAGACCCGACCGAAGACACGCAGCTGGCCTTCTACGCGGCGCTGGTGGCCGACGACACCTTGCGCGCGGCCTACGTGAACGTGGGTGAAAAGTCCTCCGGCACGCAGACCGTCGAGCAACCTGCCGTGGTGGAAGCGCGCGACGCGCTGGTCGCCGGCATCATCAGCGACTTCACGCGCATCGCACAGGGTGCGCCGCTGCCGCCGCTGGGGGAGGGCGCCGTCTGCGACTACTGCGCCGCACGCGGCCTCTGCCGAAAAGACTTCTGGGAGGTGGCGCAATGAACGGCGCAGCCTACGAACACAACGGCCGGCACGTCACGCGCGAAGCCTTCTACGTCGTCGCGTGCGACCCGCGCCGGTCGGTGGCCGTCGAGGCCTGCGCGGGCGCGGGCAAGACATGGATGCTGGTATCGCGCATCCTGCGCGCACTGCTCGAAGAAGGCGATTCCGCCTGCGAGCCGCACGAGATCCTGGCCATCACCTTCACCAAGAAGGCTGCCGGCGAAATGCGCGAGCGGCTCGATCAGTGGCTCGAAGATTTCGTCGAGCGCACGCCGGAAGAGCTGGTCGCGCAACTCGTCATGCGCGGCGTCGAGCCTGCGGCGGCACTTGCGGCGGTTCCACGCCTGAAGGGCCTCTACCGTCGCCTGCTCGAAGGCGGCCGGCCGGTGCAGTTCCGCACCTTTCACGCATGGTTCGCGGGCCTGCTGCGCAATGCGCCGCTGGCGGTGCTGCGCGAACTGGGCCTGCCGTCGAACTACGAGCTGCTCGAGGACGATGCCGAGGCGCGCAGCCACACGTGGCGCCCGTTCTTCGAGGCCGTCACCGCCGACAGGAATGCGCTGGCCGACTACTACGCCGTCGTCGCCACGCACGGCCGCTCGCAGACGGCCAAGGCGCTGGGCGAGGCGCTGTCCAAGCGCGTCGAGTTCTCGCTGGCCGACGCAGAGAACGCGGTGCAGCATTTCAGCGCCTTCTATCCCTCGCTCGATGGGCTCGAGGAGCCGACCGACGCCCTGCGCGGCAGTGCGGTGCGACAGCGCTGGCTCGACCGTGCCGCCGCACTGGGCAAGGAGTCCAACAAGACGCCGCAGAAGGCCGCCGAGGCCATCATCGACATCTTCGGCACGGGCGAGCCCGAAGCTGGCGCACTGCCGGCCGCGCTGGCGCACCTGCGCAAGAACTTCTTCGTGGCCACGGAAGACCGGCTCAACAAGAACCTGCAGAAGTTCCCCGCCGCCCAGGAGGCCGAGGCCGAATTGCAGGTGCTGTGCGGCGCGCAGGCCCAGCATGCCGCCTGGCTCTACCAGCAGCGCATGACGCGCCTCACGCGCATCCTGATCGCGGCCTTCGCCGACGTGAAGCGCGCGCACGGCTGGGTCGACATGAACGATGTGGAGCAGGCGGCCCAGTTGCTGCTCGGCCAGTCGGCACTTTCGGGCTGGGTGCAGGAGCGGCTCGACGCGCGCATCGCGCACCTGCTGATCGACGAGTTCCAGGACACCAACCCGCTGCAGTGGCAGGCACTCTACGGCTGGCTCAGCGCCTACACCGGCGCGCAGGGCCGGGCGCCGCGCGTGTTCATCGTGGGCGACCCGAAGCAGAGCATCTACCGCTTCCGCCGTGCCGAGCCGCAGGTGTTCATTGCCGCCAAGAAGTTCGTGCGCGAAGGTCTCGACGGCGAGTTGCTGAACTGCGACCACACGCACCGCAATGCGCGCGCCGTGGTCGGTCTGGTCAACTCGGCGATGCTGGCCGCGCAGGATGCCGGCGAATTCGACGGCTACCGCGCCCACACCACCGAGCGCAAGGACGAGGGCGAACTGCTCAAGCTCCCGGCCATCGACCGCGATGCGCTCGGCGCCGCCGAGGCCGCACCAGCCGACGACGGCATGCTGCATTGGCGAGACAGCCTCGTCACGCCGCGCGTGCTGCCCGAAGAGCAACTGCTGCAAAAAGAATGCGAGCAGGCCGCGCAGTGGGTCGCGCAGCGCATCGCCGACGGCACGCCGCCGCGGCAGATCATGGTGCTCGCGCGTCGTCGCAGCCGGTTGTCGGCCATGCAGGACGCGCTGCGCCAGCGCCACATCCCCGTGCAGCAGCCCGAGAAGAACGAACTGCACGACGCACCCGAAGTGCAGGACGTGGTCGCGCTCATCGACGCACTGGTGTCGCCTGCCCACGATCTTTCGCTGGCGCGGGCGCTGAAGTCGCCGGTGTTCGGCATCGGCGACGACGCGTTGGTGCAACTGGCGCTGCGCCAGCGGGAGCGCCCGTCGTTCAACTGGTTCTCGCTGATCCAGAAAAGCGAAGACCTGCCAGCGGAACTGACGGAGGCGGGCGTCAAGCTGCGCAAATGGCAGCGCTGGCTGATGACGCTGCCGCCGCACGATGCGCTCGACGCGATCTTCAACGATGGGGATCTGCTCGCGAAATTCGGTGCGGCGGTGCCGGCGCCGATGCGGCAAAGCGCGTTGGCCAATCTGCGTGGCGTGCTGACCGCATCGCTCGACATCGACGGCGCGCGCTTCACCACGCCCTATGCCTTGGTGCGCTCGTTGCGCGCAGGCGGTGTGCGGGCGCCGTCCGTCGCCGCGCCCGACGCGGTGCAACTGCTCACCGTGCATGGCGCCAAGGGCCTGGAGGCCGATACCGTGCTCATGCTCGACTGCGATGCCCCGCCGCCGCGCGCCCAGACCATGGGCGTGCTGGTCGAGTGGAAAGGCAGCGACAGCGCGCCGACGCGCTTCGTGTTCCTTGCGAGCGAAAAGACGCCGCCGGCCTGTGCCGCGGCGTTGCTCGAGGAGGAGCAGCGCGCCCGCCATCGCGAGGAGCTGAACGGTCTCTATGTGGCGACCACGCGGGCGCGCGAGCGGCTGGTGTTGTCCTCGGTGCGCCCCGCGCGGGCCAACGAGGGCAGCTGGTGGACGCGGCTGGAGCCGCTGTGCGAGCCCACGGAGGCCGACGAGCCGCTGGTCGCGCTGCCGACGGAGAGCGGCGCGGGCAGCTTCTCGATGAAGAAAATGCCCGAGGCGCCTGTGCCGGTCGAAGTGCCCTCCACCAGGAAAGCCGCCGCGACCGCCACCGTCGACGCCCGCGCCGCGGCCTTCGGCCAGGCCATGCACCGCTTGCTCGAATGGGCAGTGCCGGGGGAGCCTCTGCCCGCCGCCCATGTGCGTGCCGCCGCCCGCGAATTCATGCTCGATGCGCAGCAGGCACGCGGCGCCGCCGCACTGGCCCAGCGCATCCGCGCCGGAGAGGGCGCCTGGGTGTGGGACGATCGCAGGGTCGACTGGCATGGCAATGAAGTCACGCTGGTGCATGAAGGCGAGACCTTGCGCATCGACCGTCTGGTGCGCGAGCGCGACGGCGGCGCCTGGTGGATCCTCGACTACAAATCCGCGGCGCGTCCCGAACGGGACGCCGCGCTGATCGCACAGATGCAGCGCTACCGCGCGGCAGTGCAACATGCCTATCCCGGTGCCACGGTGCGCGTCGCGTTCCTGACCGGGCAGGGCGAACTGGTAAATCTCGAATGAATGTTTCTCCTGCCGTTGCCGTGATCGGCGGCGGACCCGCCGGCCTGATGGCGGCCGAAGTACTGAGCGCATCCGGTGCGCAAGTGCATGTGTACGACGCAATGCCCTCGGTGGGCCGCAAGTTCCTGCTGGCCGGGCGTGGCGGCCTGAATCTCACGCACTCGGAGCCTTTCGACGTGTTCATGAGCCGCTTCGGCGAGCGCCGCGCGCAACTCCAGCCGATGCTCGAGAAGTTCGGTCCGCAGCAGGTGCGCGAGTGGGCGGCGGGGCTGGGCATCGAGACTTTCGTCGGCACCTCGGGCCGCGTGTTCCCGACCGACATGAAGGCTGCGCCGCTGCTGCGTGCGTGGCTGCATCGGTTGCGCGCGGCGGGCGTGCAATTTCATATGCGGCATCGCTGGCTGGGCGAGGGCGCAATCGACCTGGGCGCGTTGCGGTTCGCGACGCCGGCCGGCGAGGTCACCGTGAAAGCCGATGCCGTGGTGCTGGCGCTGGGCGGCGCGAGTTGGGCGCGCCTTGGCTCCGACGGGGCATGGGCGCCGTGGCTGCTGTCCAAGGGCGTGGAAGTGGCACCTCTGTTGCCTGCCAATAGCGGCTTCGATGGCGCGGGGTGGAGCGAGCATTTTTCGAGCCGTTTCGCGGGGCAGCCGTTCAAATCGGTCGCGATCTCGTTCACCGACAGCCAGGGACGTCATTTCGCGCGCAAGGGCGAGTTCGTCGCGACAGCCACGGGCATCGAAGGCAGCCTGGTCTATGCCGCATCTGCGCTGCTGCGCGACGAGATTGCCGCGAACGGCAGCGCGACGCTGCTGCTCGACTTGCTGCCCGATCGCACGCAGGAGCAGGTGCTCGCGGCGGTGAAGCATCCGCGCGGTGCGCGCTCGTTGAGCAGCCACCTCAAGAGCCGGCTCGGCATCGAGGGCATTAAGGCGGGCGTGCTGCACGAGGCGCTGAGCAAGGAAGCGATGCAGGACCCCGTGCAACTGGCGACCACGATCAAGGCCGTGCCGCTGAAGCTGGTCGCGACACGTCCGGTGGACGAGGCGATCAGCACGGCGGGCGGGGTGCGCTTCGACGCGCTGGACGCGGCGCTGATGGCGAATGCGCTGCCCGGCATGTTCGCGGCAGGGGAGATGCTGGATTGGGAGGCGCCGACCGGCGGTTACCTGCTCACGGCGTCGATGGCGAGCGGCGCTGCCGCGGCGCGCGGCGCTATTCAGCGGCTGGGGCTGTAGAAGCCCCGCGCCGTATCGGAGTTTTCGCTGAGTGAGTTTGCAAGCTCCGTTTCATTTCGCGTGGAATGAAACGAAGCTGCGGAAGAGGTTGACGAGCCTTACCCCTGGCACTGACTACGCAGTTAGGGCTGCTTGGTTCCCCACCTGACCCGGTTGGCCACTTCACCATGCAGGGAGGCCCGTCAGCGCTTATTGTAACCCCCCAGGATGCGCGCACTTCGTGTCGCTTCTCCTTCCCCCTGCTGGGGGCGACACCGGCGGCCCGGCGAAGCCGGTTCCGCGGTGGCCCACGAAAAGACGGGGGCTTTTTTGATTGCGGGGTTGAAGCTGGGGTGGGAGGGACGCCGCGCCTTTTAGAATGCCCGCAATGTCTTATCTCGTGCTCGCTCGCAAGTTCCGTCCGAAAACCTTCGGTGAGATGGTCGGTCAGGGGCATGTGGTGCAGGCGCTCGAGAACGCGTTGACCACGCAGCGCCTGCATCACGCCTATCTTTTCACCGGCACCCGGGGCGTGGGCAAGACCACGGTCTCGCGGATTCTGGCGAAGTCGCTCAACTGCCAGGGGCCGGACGGGCAGGGCGGCATCACCGCCACGCCTTGCGGGGTCTGCCAGGCTTGCCGCGACATCGACTCCGGCCGCTTCGTCGACTACACCGAGCTCGACGCGGCCTCGAACCGCGGCGTGGACGAGGTGCAGTCGCTGCTCGAACAGGCCGTCTACAAGCCGGTGCAGGGGCGCTTCAAGGTCTTCATGATCGACGAAGTGCACATGCTCACCAACACCGCGTTCAACGCAATGCTGAAGACGCTCGAGGAGCCGCCCGAGTACCTCAAGTTCGTGCTGGCCACGACCGATCCGCAGAAGGTGCCGGTCACGGTGCTGTCGCGCTGCCTGCAATTCAACCTGCGGCCGATGGCGCCGGAGACGGTGCTCGAACACCTGACGGGCGTGCTGCAGACCGAAAACGTTCCGGCCGAGCCGCAGGCGCTGCGCCTGCTGGCTCGCGCGGCACGCGGCTCGATGCGCGACGCGCTGTCGCTCACCGACCAGGCCATCGCCTTCGGCAACGGTGAGCTGGTCGAAACCGGCGTGCGGCAGATGCTCGGCAGCGTCGATCGCGGCCATGTGTTCCGCCTGATCGAGGCACTGGCGCAAGGCGACGGCAAGACGGTGGTCGAGACCTCGGAGGCGCTGCGCGTCGACGGCATGTCGGCTGCGTCCACGCTCGAAGAAATGACGGCGGTGCTGCAGGCCATGGCCGTGCTGCAGGCTGTGCCTTCGCGTGCCGAGTCCGCCGATGCCGCCACCGACCCCGACGCGGCCGACACCGCGCGCCTGGCCGCGCTGATGCCCGCCGACGAGACGCAACTGCTCTACAGCCTCTGCCTGCACGGCCGTGGCGAGCTGGGCCTGGCTCCCGACGAATACGCGGCGCTCACCATGGTGCTGCTGCGGCTCCTGGCCTTCAAGCCTTCCAACGCGGCTGCTTCGACGGCCTCCACGGAAAAAAAAACTCTGAATGAAGCCGCGGCCGCCGCGCCGCAGGCGCCGGCACGTGCCCCGGCACCCGTTCCGGCCCCTGCGCCGGTCGTGCGTCCGCCGGCCGAACAGCCGGCTGCCGCAGCCCCCGCGCCGGCTCCGATTTCGCCAGCCCCGACTTCTCCGCCGGCACCCGCGGGCCAACGCCTCGCCGTGGTCGACGAACCCCGCCGCCAGCCCGAGCAGCGCCCGGAGCCGCCCGACGCACCGGCCAAGGTCGTCGGCGTGCCCATCCGCGTGCAGCCGCCGCCGAGTGCGCGCGACATTCCTCCTGCCGAGGGCTCGCAGCGCGTTCCCTACACCCCCATTCCCCAGAGCGAAGACGGCGACTTCTGGCATGCCACGGTCACGCAACTGGTCGCGTCCGAGGCCATCAACGCCCTGACGCGCGAGCTGGCGCTGCAGTCGCAATTGGTGGGCCGTGACACCGACCAATGGATGCTGCGCATCGAGCGCGAGACGCTCAACCAGCCTTCCAGCCGCGAGAAGCTGACGGCCGCGCTCAACGGCCTGGGCCACGACATCAAGCTCACGATCGAGATCGGTGGCGTGGTCGACAGCCCTGCGCGCCGCAACAGGCAGGCCGCCGACGAGCGTCAGCGCGTGGCCGAGGACGCCATTCACAACGACCCCGAAGTACAGGCGCTGATGCGCGACTTCGATGCGAAGATCGTCCCAGGAACCCTGAAACCGGCCTGAGCTTTCGTCTCTCTTATCCTTCTCCCATTTTTCCAACCCAACAATCAGGACCAACGATGTTCAACAAAGGACAACTGGCCGGCCTCATGAAGCAGGCGCAGGCAATGCAGGACAACCTCAAGAAGGCCCAGGAAGAGCTGGCCCACATCGAGGTCGAGGGTGAATCCGGCGCCGGTCTCGTCAAGGTCGTCATGACCTGCAAGCACGACGTCAAGCGCATCACCATCGATCCGAGCCTGCTGGCCGACGACAAGGACATGCTCGAAGACCTGGTGGCCGCCGCCTTCAACGCCGCCGTGCGCAAGGCCGAGGAAACCAGCGAGCAGAAGATGGGCAAGCTGACGGCCGGCATGCCCGGCCTCCCGCCCGGCATGAAGCTGCCGTTCTAAGCGGCACATGGCCGACGCCAGTTCGCTCGACGCCCTGATCGATGCGCTGCGCCGCCTGCCCGGTGTCGGCGTCAAGTCGGCCTCGCGCATGGCCTTTCATCTGCTGCAGCATGACCGCGACGGCGCGCAGTTGCTCGCGCGCGCACTGCAGCAGGCGGCGGGCAATGTGCGGCACTGCGAACTTTGCAACACCTTCACCGAAGCGCCGATCTGCAGTGTCTGCATGGACTCGCGGCGCGACGTGACCAAGCTCTGCGTGGTCGAGACACCGGCCGACCAGGCCGCACTGGAGCGCACCGGCGCATTCCGCGGCTATTACTTCGTGCTGATGGGCAAGCTCAGTCCGCTCGACGGCATCGGGCCCAACGACATCGGGCTGCAGAAGCTCTTCAATCGCGCGCTCGACGGCACGGTGAGCGAGGTCATCCTCGCCACCAACTTCACGGCCGAGGGCGAAGCCACGGCGCACGTGATCGGCGAAGCGCTCAAGCAGCGTGGCCTGATGGTGACGCGTCTCGCGCGCGGCGTGCCGGCCGGCAGCGAACTCGAGTACGTGGACCTCGGCACCATCGCGCACGCGCTGGTGGATCGGCGGTAGCCACGCCGCCGGCGGAGACAAAACGAAATGACTTTTTCACTGCTCACGGTAGCCTATTGGTGCGTGTTCATCGCCTGTGGGCTGCCGTACCTGGCCGCGTGGATCGCCAAGGCGGGCAGTTTCGGCCCGCGCGACAACATGCAGCCGCGCGAATGGGCCGCGAAGCAGAGCGGCTGGCGCGCGCGTGCCAACAGCGCGCAGGCCAACAGCTTCGAGGGATTGCCGTTCTTCATCGGCGCCGTGATCATCGCGCACCAGCTCGGCGCGGCGCAGGGGCGGCTCGACATGCTCGCAGTGGCCTACGTGGTGCTTCGCGTGATCTATATCGGCCTTTACATCAAGGGCATCGGCAGCGCGCGCAGCGCGGTCTGGGCGCTCGGTTTCCTGGTCAACGCCGCGATCCTTTTCATCGCGCGATAAGCCCCGTGCGCAGGGCCTTCTGGAGGCCTTCATGCTTACGTGGAAACCCGCACGGGATGACCCCGATGCAGTCGCGTGATGCGGCCCCTAAGCTCGATTCAGTCCAGACGAATCACAGAGCCTCCAGGCACCGTTTCATGCTCCATCGCCGCACCCTCATTTCCGCCTCCGCCATTGCCGCCGCAACCATCGCGTTGCCGCGCGTCTTTGCGCAGCAGGCGAAGCTGGAGAAGACCAAGGTCTCCATCGCGGTGGGCGGCAAGGCGGCGTTCTACTACCTGCCGCTGACCATCTCCGAGCAGCTCGGCTATTTCAAGGCCGAGGGGCTGGACGTGGAAATCTCCGACTTCGCCGGCGGCGCGCGCGCGTTGCAGGCCGTGGTCGGCGGCTCGGCCGACGTCTGCTCCGGCGCCTACGAACACACCATCAACCTGCAGGCCAAGAACCAGTTCTTCCAGGCCTTCGTGCTGCAGGGCCGCGCACCGCAGATCGCGGTGGGCGTGTCGACCAAGAACATGGCCGGCTATACCGGCATCCAGGATCTCAAGGGGAAGAAGATCGGCGTCTCGGCACCGGGCTCGTCGACCAACATGGTGGCCAACCTCGTGCTGTCGCGCGGCGGTCTCAAGGCCAGCGACGTGAGCTACATCGGCGTGGGCGTGGCGGCCGGTGCGCTCACCGCGTTGCGCTCGGGGCAGATCGACGCCATCAGCAACACCGATCCGGTGATGACGATGCTCGAGCAGAAAGGTGACGTGAAGATCATCAGCGACACGCGCACGCTCAAGGGCACGCAGCAGGTGTTCGGCGGCACGATGCCGGCGGCCTGCCTGTATGCGTCGACCGAGTTCATCCAGAAGAATCCGAACACCTGCCAGGCGCTGGCGAATGCCATCGTGCACGGCCTGAAATGGCTGCAGACGGCGGGGCCGGGCGACATCATCAAGACGGTGCCGGAGACCTACCTGCTGGGCGACCGCGCGCTGTACCTCGCTTCTTTCGACAAGGTGCGCGAGTCGATCGCGACAGACGGCCTGGTGCCGGCCGACGGCCCCAAGACCGCGCTCACCGCGATCGCCAGCTTCGACAACACCGTGAAGGCCGACAAGATCGACCTCGCCAAGACCTACACCAACGATTTTGCCCGGCGCGCGAAAGACAGGTTCAAAGCCTGATTCCGAACGTCCTCGCGACCCGGCCCTGGCCGGGTTTTTTATGCCCCGTCCGACCATGTCCGACCACGCACTCGAACTCCTCTCCATCAGCTGCACCTTCCATTCGAAGGACGATCCCGGCCAGCGCTACACCGCGGTGGCCGACACCACGCTGCGCATCAGGGCCGGGGAGTTCGTGTCGGTGGTCGGCCCCACCGGCTGCGGCAAGTCGACGCTGCTGAACGTGGGCGCGGGCCTGCTGGAACCCTCATCGGGCACGGTCAAGGTGTTCGGCAAGACGCTGGAGGGCGTCAACGCGAGAGCGGGCTACATGTTCCAGACCGAAGCGCTGATGCCCTGGCGCAGCGCCATCGACAACGTGATGGTCGGGCTGCAGTACCGCGGCGTGCCCGACGCCGATGCGCGCAGGCAGGCCGAAGCATGGCTCGCGCGTGTGGGCCTGGCGGGCTTCGGCGACCGTTATCCGCACCAGCTTTCCGGCGGCATGCGCAAGCGCGTGGCGCTGGCGCAGACGCTGGTGCTCGACCCCGACATCATCCTCATGGACGAGCCCTTCAGCGCGCTCGACATCCAGACGCGCCAGCTGATGGAAAACGAAGTGCTCGACCTCTGGAGCGCGAAGAAGAAGGCGGTGCTGTTCATCACGCACGACCTGGACGAGGCCATCGCGATGAGCGACCGCGTGGTGGTGCTGTCGGCCGGACCGGCGACGCATCCCATCGGTGAGTTCGCCATCGACCTGGCGCGTCCGCGCGACGTGGCCGAGGTGCGCACGCAGCCGCGCTTCGTCGAGCTGCACACCCAGATCTGGGAGGTGCTGCGCGACGAGGTGCTCAAGGGCTATGCCCAGCAGTTGAGGAAGGCCGCCTGATGCCGCGCGCGAACTTCGGCCTCAACGAGCGCAATGCGCGCTTCTGGCAACTGGCGCTGCTGGTGCTGATTCTGATTGCGTGGCACCTGGCTTCGCGCAACCAGCAGTTCGCTTTCTTCGTGGGCGAGCCGATCCAGGTCGCGGGCCGCATCTGGAGCTGGTTCCTGCCGTTCGAGGTGCCGGCCAACGCGCTCTTTCCCGAAGGGCTCAAGGGCAACGCCGACATCTACCTGCACCTGGGCACCACGCTGCTGGAGACGGTGCTGGCCTTCGGCATCGGCACCGTGCTGGGGCTGGCCTGCGGGCTGTGGCTGGCGCTGGCGCCCACGGCGAGCCTGATCCTCGACCCCTACATCAAGGCCGCCAACTCGATGCCGCGCGTGATTCTTGCGCCCATCTTCGCGCTGTGGTTCGGCCTGGGCATCTGGAGCAAGGTGGCGCTGGCGGTGACGCTGGTGTTCTTCATCGTGTTCTTCAACGTCTACCAGGGCGTGCGCGAGGTGAGCCCGGTGGTGCTGGCCAACGCGAAGATGCTGGGCGCCAGCCAGCGGCAGCTGCTGCGCACTGTGTACCTGCCCAGCGCCACCAGCTGGGTGTTCTCCAGCCTGCACACGTCGGTGGGGCTGGCCTTCGTGGGCGCGGTGGTGGGCGAGTACCTGGGCTCGGCGCGGGGCGTGGGCTACCTCATTCTGCAGGCCGAGGGCACCTTCGACGTCAACACCGTGTTCGCGGGCATCGTGGTGCTCACGGCATTTGCGCTGGTGCTCGACGGCATCGTCGGGCTGATCGAGAAGCGCCTCATGAAGTGGCAGCCCAAGACGGGCGAGACAGAGAAGCTGTAGCAACCCTCGTGCGATGATTCCGCGCGGCGCCCTGGAGCATCAAGGAGCGCCACAACGACTTCACAGGGGTAAAGAATGAGCCACGACAACAAGCGGGCCACGACCTTGCGCTCGCGCAGCGAGGCGGCCAGGGTCTCGAACGAAGAGCTGTTCTTCGACCTGGTCTACGCGTTTTCCGTCACGCAACTGTCCCACTACCTGCTCGACCACCTCACGCTGCTGGGGGCGCTGCAGACGCTGGTGATGTGGTTCGCGGTATGGCTGGGCTGGCAGTACACCGCCTGGACCACCAACTGGTTCAACCCCGGCACCTTGCGCATCCGCGGCGTGTTGTTCGCCATCATGCTGCTGGCCATGGTGATGGCCTCGGCGCTGCCGGGCGCCTTCGCGGAGCGGGGGCTGGTGTTCGCGCTGTGCTTCGTGGGCATCCAGGCGGGGCGCACGCTGTGCATGCTGATCGCCATCGGCCCGAACGACCCGCTCACGCCCAACTTCCGCCGCCTGCTGGCCTGGAACTGCGTGGCCGGCGTGTTCTGGATCGCGGGCGGCTTCGCGCAAGGGGAGGCGCGCCTTGCGCTGTGGCTCGGCGGCGTGCTGTGCGAGTACATCGCGCCGATGATCGGCCTGCGCTTTCCGGGCCTGGGCCGTTCATTGACGAGCGACTGGACCATCGACGGCGGCCACCTGGCGGAGCGCTGCCAGCTGTTCGTGATCGTCGCGCTGGGCGAATCGGTGCTGGCCACCGGCATTGCCTTCGGGCACCACGCCGAATGGCACGGCCCTGACCTGTTCGCGCTGATGGTGGGCTTTTCTGGCAGCCTGGCGATGTGGTGGATGTACTTCGACACCAGCGCCAAGGAAGCGACCCACGCCATCGAGCATTCGACCGACCCCGGCGGCATCGGCGCCAAGTTCCACTACACGCACGTGATCCTGGTGGCGGGCATCATCGTGTGCGCGGTGGCGGATGAACTGACGATCAACGAAGGCTCGCACCACGCCGAGCTCAAGTACCTCGGCGCGCTGGTTGGCGGGCCGGCGCTTTACCTGTTCGGCAATGCGTTGTTCAAGCGCGTGGTGCGCGGCTTCCTGCCGCAGTCGCATCTCTACGGGCTGGGCCTGCTGGCTGTGCTCGCGTTTTTCGCGCCGCACCTGTCGGTGATCGTGGTGGGCACGCTCACGACGCTCGTCATGATCGCCGTGGCCGCGCTCGAAGCCGTGGTGCGCCGCAGGGCGTGGGCCGCTGAGCCCACGCACTGAAGACGGCGGCGCTTTTATCAGCGCTTCTTCTTGGCTGGCGTGCCGCCGCGCTTCTCGCGCACCACCTGCTGCTTGCTGCTCGCGGGCACCTTGGCGATGTTGGCGCCGCGCGGTGCTCCCGCCTTTGCCGTCGCGTGCTTCGACGATGCCACCGCATGGCCGCGCGCGGGCGGGATGCCGGTGCCCACGCGCGACGCGACGGTCGCGCGGATCGGCAGGTACACCACCACGCTGTAGCCGCGCTTGAACGCGTGGTTGGGCTTCACGTCGTTCCACTCGGCGACGTTGTTGGGCTTGAGGTTGTAGCGGCGTGCAATGGTGGCCACGCTGTCGGCGCGGCCCGCCTTCACGGTGGTGCGGCGGGTGACGATCTCGGGCTGGAAGCTCAGGTGGCCGTCGTCGGCCACCACGGCCGCAACGTCTTCCTTCACGCGGGCGCCGCGCGGCACGAGCAGCGTCGAGCCGGCCTTGATGAGCATGCGCGGCGGCACGTTGTTGATGGCGCGCAGGTCGGCTTCGCTCATGCCCGAGCGTTGCGCCGCGTCGGCCACGGTCATGGTGTTGGGCACGACCCAGGCGGTCCAGCTGGCGTACTGGCCCTGCGAATAGGCGTCGAAGTTGCGCTGGAACACGGCCGCGTTGTCCCACGGCAGCAGGATCTGCGGCGTGCCGGCGGCAATGAGCACGGGCTTGTGCGCGGCCGGGTTCAACGCGCGGAAGTCTTCGAGGCGAACGTCGGCCAGCTTGGCGGCAAGCTCGACGTCGAGGTCGCGCGTGAGCGTGACGGTCTGGAAGTAGGGGTGGTTGGCGATCAGCGGCAGCTCGGTGTTGAACGCCTGCGGATTGGCCACGATGTTCTTCACGGCCTGCAGCTTGGGCACGTACATGCGCGTCTCGGCGGGCATGGTGAGGTCGCTGTAGGTGGTGGGCAGGCCCAGGCGCTGGTTCTTGGCGATGGCACGGCTCACGCTGCCTTCGCCCCAGTTGTAGGCGGCCAGGGCCAGCTGCCAGTCGCCGAACATGCCGTAGAGCTTCTGCAGGTAGTCGAGCGCGGCGCGGGTGGAGGCCACCACGTCGCGGCGATCGTCGCGGAAGATGTTCTGCTTGAGGTCGAAGTCGGTGCCGGTGGCCGGCATGAATTGCCACATGCCCGCGGCGCGCGCGCTGGAGATGGCCTGCGGGTTGAACGCGCTCTCGATGTAGGGCAGCAGCGCCAGCTCGGTCGGCATGTTGCGGCGCTCGAGTTCCTCGACGATGTGGAAGATGTACTTGTTCGAGCGCTCGGTCATGCGCTGGATGTAGTCGGGCCGGCTGGCATACCACTGCTCGCGGTCGCGCACGAGGTCGTTGTCCAGGTTGGGCATCTTGAAGCCGCGGCGGATGCGGTCCCACATGTCGGCCGGCGGGGCGAGCGTGACGACGCTCTGCGAATGGGCCTGGCTGGTGGCAAGGGGGGAGAGGGCGTCGCGCGGGTAGACGGGGCTTGCGCTGCCGCCGGCAGTGGCGCCGGCGTTGGGGGAGGAGGAAGACGGTGCGGAGCTGTTGTTCGTGCCCGCGCAGCCCGCGAGCACCAGTGAACCTGCAAGGCAGGTGGCAGCAATCAGTTTCATCGGAAGTCGTTTTTCCATTGGCGCAGCGCGGCGAACACGTCGGCCTCGGCTGCATCGGCAGCCAGCTCGGCGTAGGCACGCACCGCTCGAAGGACAGTGGCTTCGCGGCTGCGAAGAAAGGGGTTGATCCGGCGTTCGGTCGCCAGTTGCGATGGCAGCGTGGGCTGCCCCTGTGCGCGCAGGCTTTCGCAGCGCGCGTTGTAGTGAGTCAGATCGGCGTTGGCCGGTTCCACGGCCAGGGCGAAACGCAGGTTAGAAAGTGTGTACTCGTGGGCGCAGCAGACGCGCGTGTCGCCGGGCAGCGCCGCGAGCGCGTCGAGCGAAGCCAGCATCTGCGCGGGCGTGCCCTCGAACAGGCGGCCGCAGCCGCCCGAGAACAGTGTGTCGCCACAGAAGAGAAGCGGCGCCTGGGAAGGCGCCGCTGGCAGGAAGTAGGCGATGTGCCCGGCCGTATGGCCCGGTACGTCGATGACCTCGAAGCGCAGGCCCAGTGCTTCAGCCACGTCGCCCTGCACGAGCGGCGTGTACGGCTCGGGGATGCGCTCGCGCGCGGGACCCCACACCGGGGCGCCGGTGGCGGCGTGCAACGCCCCCACGCCGCCCGTGTGATCGGCATGATGGTGCGTGACTAGAATCGCGGCCAGCTGCAGCTTGTGGCGCGCCAGCGCGTCGAACACCGGTTGGGCATCGCCCGGATCCACCACGATGGCGTGGGACCCGTCGTGCAGCATCCAGATGTAGTTGTCAGCAAAGGCGGGCAGCGGAACGAGGGTCATGAGCGGTCAAATTATAGGTTTGCACGATTGGTTCGCGACCCCCCCGGGGCGCTACCTTCTGGCCTGGGAGCAGGCCCAGTTCGATCAGGCGGTGGCCGATGTCTTCGGATATCACGCGCTGCAGCTGGGCGCGGCGCAGGTCGACGGCCTGCGCGCCAACCGCATGCCGCACCGCTGGCTGGCGCTGGACGACCCCGCCCGGGGCGGCAAGGCCACGCTGCTGACCGACTTCGCGGCCCTGCCGTTCGCGGCCAACAGCCTCGATCTGGTGGTACTGCCGCACGCGCTGGAACTGAGCCCCGACCCGCACGCCACGCTGCGCGAGGTCGAGCGGGTGCTGGTGCCCGAAGGCAGGGTGGTGATCTGCGGGCTCAATCCGACCAGCCTCTGGGGCATGCGGCAACGGCGTGCGCACATCTACCGGCGCCTTGGCATCGGCGATCTCTACCTGCCCGAGGGCGGCGAACTCATCGGCTACTGGCGCATGCGCGACTGGCTGCGGCTGCTGGGCTTCGAGGTGGAATCGGGCCGTTTCGGCATCTACCGGCCGGCGGTGCGCAGCGAGGCCTGGCTGGAGCGCTCGCGCTGGATGGACGTGGCCGGCGAGCGCTGGTGGCCCATCTTCGGCGCGGCCTACTTCCTGGTGGCGGTGAAGCGTGTCCGCGGCATGCGCCTGCTGAGCGCCGACTGGCGCCGCGCCGGCGCGCGGGCCAAGGCGCCCGTGCCGATTGCCGGCAAGGTGCATCGCAGCGAACCCGACAAGAATTGAAAATGGACGAATCGAATGAAGAAGGAAAAGTCAGTTTGACCGAAGTCGTGATCTATACCGATGGCGCCTGCAAGGGCAACCCGGGCCCCGGGGGCTGGGGCGCGTGGCTCAAGTCGGGCACCACCGAAAAAGACCTGTTCGGCGGTGAACTCAACACCACCAACAACCGCATGGAGCTGACCGCCGTCATCGAAGGCCTGGCCGCGCTCAAGCGGCCGTGCAAGGTGCTGCTGTACCTCGACAGCCAGTACGTGCGCAAGGGCATCACCGAATGGATACGCGGCTGGAAGGCCAAGGGCTGGGTCACGGCCAGCAAGCAACCGGTGAAGAACGTCGAACTCTGGCAGCGATTGGACAAGCTGGTGACCGAGGGCGGCCACCAGATCGAGTGGCGCTGGGTGAAGGGCCACTCGGGCGACCCCGGCAACGAGCGCGCCGACATGCTGGCCAACAAAGGCGTCGACAAGGCGCTCGGGCGACTCTGAACCCCGGTGCCGCCCTCGATAATCGGCGCATGACTGAATCTTCACGTTTGGCGGAACTGCACCGCGTGGCCATCCTGGACACCAGCGAGGAGGCCGCCTACGACGAGATCACCCGGCTGGCCTCCCAGCTGTGCGGCACGCCCATCGCGCTCATTTCGCTGATCGACGAGCGGCGGCAGTGGTTCAAGTCGCGTGTCGGTCTCAAGGCGGTCGAAACTCCCCGCGAGCATGCGTTCTGCGCGCATGCCATTGCCGCGCCGGCCGAGGTGATGGTGGTCGGCGATGCGCTCGAGGACGAGCGCTTCAAGGCCAATCCGCTGGTCACCGGCGACCCCAACATCCGCTTCTATGCCGGCGCTCCCCTCGTGATGAGCAACGGCGAGGCCCTGGGAACGGTCTGCGTGATCGACACCCGCCCGCGCACGCTGGCACCGGAAGTGCTGGAACAACTGCGCTTTCTGGCGCAGCAGGTGGTGACCAGGCTCGAAGAGCGCGCCCGCGAGCGATCTGCCTCGGCGTAGGCCGCCGAAGGGCGGCCGGCGGCTAGATCACGCCGTCGAACATCATCACGTCGACCTCGTCGCCCGCCGCGACGCTGCCCTGGTCGTGATGCAGCACCACGAGCCCGTTGGCCTCGACCATCGAACTCAGCACGCCGGAGCCCTGGTTGCCGGCCACGCTGACTTCGGGCAACGCACCCGGCACCGTGCTGACGAAACCCCGTTGGTATTCGGTGCGGCCCGGCTTCTTGCGAAGGGGCGACGTGGTGCGCGCGCGCAACAGTGGCGGCGGTGCGGAAGCCGCTTCGTGGCAACCCATCATGCGCAGCAGGGCCGGCCGCACGAAGGCCAGGAAGGTGACCATCACCGCCACCGGATTGCCCGGCAGGCCGAACAGCACGGCCGGCTGCGGCGAGCTTTCGCGCGCGATCAGTCCGACTGCCAAGGGGCGGCCGGGGCGCATCGCGACGCGCCAGAAGGCCATGTCGCCGAGCTGCTGCATCACGTCGCGCGTGTGGTCGGCCACGCCCGTGCTCACGCCGCCGCTGCTGACGATGGCGTCGGCCTCGCGCGCGGCGCGCTGCAATGCGGCGGCGAGCGTGGCCGGGTCGTCACGTACCAGGCCCAGGTCGACGATGTCGCAGCCCAGCCTGGTGAGCAGGCCGAACAGGGTGTAGCGGTTGCTGTCGTACACGGCGCCTTCGCGCGGCGTGTCGCCCAGGCTCAGGATCTCGTCGCCGGTCGAGAAGTACGCCACGCGCAGCCGCCGCAGCGCAGGCACGCCCGACAGGCCGAGGCTGGCGACCATGCCCAGCGCGGCGGGCGACAGGCGCTCGCCCTTGCGCAGCGCGGGCCGGCCCTGCATCAGGTCTTCGCCGGCAAGGCGGCGGTTGGCGCCTCGGCGCAGCACGCGCGCGGGGAAGCTCACCTGGTCGCCATCGATCTTGCAGAACTCCTGCGGTATGACGGTGTCCAGGCCCGCCGGCATCATCGCGCCGGTCATGATGCGCACCGCGTCGCCGGCCGCCAGCGCGCCGCGCCAGGCCGCTCCGGCCAGCACGGTGCCGGCCACGCGCAGCGTGACGGAGGCGTCGCTGGGCGCGTCGGCGGGCAGCAAAGCGCCGTCGAAGGCGTAGCCGTCCATGGCGGAGTTGTCGTGCGGCGGCACGCTGATGGGCGAGACGATGTCTTCGGCCAGCACGCGGCCGAGGGCGTCGAACAGCGAGACGCTTTCGCGCTGAGTGACGACGGCCGGGGCCGTCAACTGCGAGAGAAAGGCGTGGACGGCTCCGACGCTCAGGTCGGCGGCGTCGTAGCCCGAAAGGGTGGAGGCGATGTCTGCGATGCGACTCATGGGCTCATCGGTTTTCGAGTGCGTGCAGTTCGGCAAGGGTGTTGGCGTTGAAAAAGGCGTCGGGCGCGTCGCCCGGTCGGTCGAAGGGTACGCGCACCGTGCGGTGCTGCGCGGCCCATGCCTGGACCTTGCGGCCGCCGGCTTCGGTGTAGCGGCGCAGGCTGTCCAGCAGGTCGGCGCGCAGCAGGCAGAAGACCGGCTGGGGGCGCAGCACGGGGGCGGCGCCTTCGGTTTCCGAGGCTTCGGGCGCGACGGCCATCGCGATCTCGGCGTCGCCGGTCGCGGCCGCTTCGGCCAGCCGTGCGGCAAGGTCTGGCGGAAACAGCGGGGTGTCGCAGGGCACGGTCAGGAGCCACGGCGTGCGGCAGTGCACGAGTCCCGTGAGGAATCCGGCGAGCGGGCCGGGGTAGTCGGCCAGGATGTCGGCATGCACCCGCGCGCCGAAGGCCTCGTAGTCCTTCAGGTTGCGATTGGCATTGAGCATCAGCGCGCCGACCTGCGGGCGCAGCCGGCGTATGGCGTGCAGCGCCAGCGGCTCGCCGTTGAAAGGCTGCAGCCCCTTGTCGACGCCGCCCATGCGCGAGCCGCGGCCGCCGGCCAGCAGCAGCCCGGTGATGTCGGCTGGCGCGATGGCGTGCGCGGGCATGGCGGGCGCCTGCGTCATCCGCCGATGTAGCTCATCTCGACGCGGCGGGGCGTCTGGCCGGCGGCATCGCCTTCGGCGTCGGTGGTGCGCAGGGCGCGCAGTTCGGAATAGCGGTCGGCGCGGCCCTGCCAGATGTGGCCGATGGCGGAAGCGATGTCTTCGTCGCTGGCGGTGCCGCGCAGCAGGGGGCGCAGGTCGTGGCCTGCGCTGGCGAACAGGCAGAGGTAGAGCTTGCCCTCGGTGGAAAGGCGCGCGCGGCTGCAGTCGTGGCAGAAGGCCTGGGTGACGCTGCTGATGACGCCGATCTCGCCGCTTCCGTCGGCATAGGCCCAGCGCTGGGCGGTTTCGCCGGGCGTGCTGGCCTGCAGCGGCACCAGCGGGAATTCGGCATGGATGCGCGCGATGACCTCGGCCGAGGGCAGCACCTCGTCCATGCGCCAGCCGTTGGTGGCGCCCACGTCCATGTATTCGATGAAGCGCAGCACCACCTTGCCGCCGTGCTGCTCGCGGAAGTAGCGCGCCATCGGCAATATCTCCTGCTCGTTGGTGCCGCGCTTGACCACCATGTTGACCTTGATGGGCCCCAGGCCGGCGGCCAGCGCGGCGTCGATGCCGGCGAGCACGTCGGCCACCGGGAAGTCGACGTCGTTCATGTGGCGGAACACGGCGTCGTCCAGGCTGTCCAGGCTCACGGTCACGCGCTGCAGGCCGGCAGCCCTGAGCGCGGAGGCCTTGCGCCGCAGCAGCGAGCCGTTGGTGGTGAGCGTCAGCGCCAGCAGCTCGCCGGCGGGCGTGCGGATTTCGGCGAGCTGGCTGATCAGCCCCTCGATGTTCTTGCGCAGCAGGGGCTCGCCGCCGGTCAGGCGGATCTTGCGCACGCCGTGGGTCGCGAACAGGCGGGCCAGCCGGGTCATTTCCTCGAAGCTCAGGAGCGAGCCGTGCGGCAGGTACTGGTAGTCCTTGTCGAACACGTCCTTCGGCATGCAGTAGCTGCAGCGGAAGTTGCAGCGGTCGGTCACGCTGATGCGCAGGTCGGTCATGGGCCGGCCCAGGCGGTCGAGCAACTGGCCGGTGGCGGGCACGGCAACTTCCGGCACGGCCACGGCGGGTCGTGCGCGGCCGACCGCGGAGATCGGGATGACAGTGCTGCTGCTGTGCTTCATGAGGGTCATGGGGAGGGCCCGATTTTGCGCCATCGCCCATGGGCCCATTCGCAGCAGGCTACTTGCGCCCGCCGCGGCGCGCCCGGGGGTTATCCCCTGCAGAGCTTCAGGTTGGTGCGGGTGGCGCGCACCACGGGCAGGAAGATGTCGGCGTCGGCGGGCGGGTAGTTTTCCCTGATGCCGTCGTCGGTGCGGGCGGCATCCTCGGACAGCGGCTGCAGCGTCTTGAGGCAGGCCGCGCGGTCATTGAGCTTGAACTGCGTCAGCGCGATGTCGTTGCGCATCCAGCCCTTGGTGATCCAGTCGAGCGTCTTGTCGCACTCCGAGAGCAAGGGCGACAGCGTGGCCAGGGCGATCGAATAGTCCCTGGCGTCGTACTGGCGCTTGAAGCTCTTGCGGGAGTTGGCCACGGCCTTGTCGGTGCAGGCCGGGGCGGGGCGGGTGTAGGTGCCCTCGAAGGTGGCGCGCATGCCGCAGTTGTCGCGGCATTGCTCGGCACCGTTGGTGGCGACCTCCACCTTGTCGGCGTTGACCGCGAAGCTCACTATGCAGCCGGAGTCGGCGATCTTCGCCTTGCCGCGCACGATGCTGCCGTCGAGCGCGCAGGTGTGGGCGTTGGCGCCGATGGTCGTGATGTCGAAGCGGCCGTCGGCCTTGACGCGCAGGGCGCCGCTGCCGCCTTGGTAGATGTATTCGCCGGCCGGCGGGGTGCTGGCCTGGGCAGATGCCATGCCGGTGCCGAGGAGCAGGGCAAGAGGCAGTGCGAACGGCAGGAAGTGTTTGATCTTCATCGTTGGAATCTCCCGGGAAACGTGCCGCGGGCCAGTGTATCGATCGTTGCCGAAAGTTTTCCGGCAGTGGCCGGTTTTCGCCATCGCGGCCGGGATGTCTTGACGCAGCCAATGAGAATTCCTATCATCCAGGTGCCTGAGTACGCAGCACGTCGACAACGCAAAGGGCTCTTCCAACCAAGGAGCTTTTCGACCGTGCCCTACACCCTCCCAGCCTTGCCCTATGCCTTCGATGCGCTCGAACCCCACATCGACGCGCAGACGATGGAAATCCACCACGGCAAGCACCACCAGACCTATGTGAACAACCTCAATGCGGCGTTGAAAGACACGCCGCACGAGGGAACGCCGGTCGAGGAACTCATTGCCGGCGTCGAGCAGCTGCCCGAATCGCTGCGCGCCCCGGTGCGCAACAACGGCGGCGGCCACGCCAACCACGGCCTCTTCTGGACCGTGATGGCACCCGTGGGACAGGGCGGCGGCGGTGCGCCCACCGGCGCGCTGGCCAAGGCCATCGACACCGACCTGGGCGGGTTCGACGCTTTCAAGGAGGCCTTCACCAAGGCCGCGCTCACACGCTTCGGCAGCGGCTGGGCCTGGCTGACGGTGGGCCCCAGCGGCAAGCTGGCTGTGGAAAGCAGCGGCAACCAGGACAGCCCGCTGATGCGCGGCATCGGCTCCGGCAACACGCCGATCCTGGGGCTGGACGTGTGGGAGCACGCGTATTACCTCAAGTACCAGAACCGCCGCCCCGAATACATCGCGGCCTTCTACAACGTGGTGAACTGGGCCGAGGTGGCCCGGCGCCACGCCGCCGCGACCGGCGGCTGAGGCACGGCCATGAACGACCCCCGGCAGGTGACGGTGGCGGGCACGCGGGCCAGGCCCGGCCGCCCGATGCGCGAGTGGATCGGCCTTGCCATCGTCGCCGCCGGCGCGCTGGTGGGGCTCTTGCAGTTCTGGACGTTCGTGCGCGGCGACCCGATCGTGTGGAACGCCTTGCTCGGCGGTTCGGTCGCGGCGCTGGCCACGGCGCTCGGCACGCTGCCGATGCTGTTCTCGCAGAAGCTGCCCGACCGGCTGCAGGACACGCTGTTCGGCTTCGGCGCCGGCGTCATGCTGGCGGCCAGCGCCTTCTCGCTGATCATTCCCGGGCTGGAAGCGGCCAGGAACGTGGGTGTGTTCGGCGGCGGCAGCTGGGCGGCGGGCGGCGTGATCGGTTCGGCCATCCTGCTGGGCGGCGCCGCCCTGATGCTGATGGACCGCGTGCTGCCGCACGAGCACTTCATCAAGGGCCGCGAGGGCCAGACGGCGCGGCAGCTGCGGCGCACATGGCTCTTCGTGTTCGCGATCGCGCTGCACAACGTACCCGAGGGGCTGGCGATCGGCGTCGGCTACGCGGCCAACAACGGCTTGCGGGCGGACGCGCTGGCCACCGGCATCGCGATCCAGGACGTGCCCGAGGGGCTGGTGGTGGCCGTGGCGCTGCTGGCCGCGGGCTACAGCCGCATTTTTGCGGTGCTGATCGGCATGGCGTCGGGGCTGGTGGAGCCGCTGGGCGCCGTGCTGGGCGCGGCGGTGGTCGGCCACTCTGCGATGCTGCTGCCCTGGGGGCTGGGCTTCGCGGCGGGGGCGATGCTGTTCGTGATCAGCCACGAGATCATTCCCGAATCCCACCGCAAGGGGCACGAGGCCTTTGCCACCAGCGGGCTGATGATCGGCTTTGTGCTGATGATGCTGTTAGATACCGCGTTGGGGTAGGGCCCCCTTCGCAGGACACCGCGGAACCGGCTTTGCCGGGCCGCAGGTGTCGCCCCCGGCGAGGGGGGTGGCGAAGCGACACGAAGTGCGCGCAGCCTGGGGGAGCGCCAAGGTACTAGCCGTGCTTGACGGCGACGGTCTTCAGCGTGGTGAAGCCGTAGAGAGCCTCGAAGCCTTTCTCGCGGCCGTAGCCGGAAGACTTCACGCCGCCGAAGGGCAGCTCGACGCCGCCGCCGGCGCCGTAGTTGTTGATGAACACCTGGCCGCTCTTCACGCGCTTGGCCATGCGGAACTGGCGTGCGCCGTCGGCCGTCCACACGCCGGCCACCAGGCCGAATTGCGTGGCGTTGGCGAGCGCCACGGCCTCGTCTTCATCGGCGAACTGCATCGCGGCCAGCACCGGGCCGAAGACTTCTTCCTGGGCGAGGCGATGGTTCACCGGCACGTCGCGAAGGAGGGTGGGCGCCTGGTAGAAGCCGGTCTCGGGCGCTTCCTCGACCACGATGCCCTGCGCCACCATCGGAATGCCGGCATGTTGTGCATCACTCAGGAAGTCCCACACGCGCTGCTGCTGCGTCTGGCGGATCAGCGGGCCGACGTCGAGGTCCATGGCCGCGGGGCCGACCCGCAGCGCCTCGAAGGCGTGGCCCAGGCGCTCGAGCAGGGGCTCGTAGATGTCTCGCTGGATCAGCACGCGCGAGCCGGCCGAGCAGGTCTGGCCGGCGTTCTGCACGATGGCGTTGATGACCACCGGAATGACCGCGTCCAGGTCGGCATCGGCGAACACGATCTGCGGGCTCTTGCCGCCCAGCTCCAGCGTGACCGGGCAGTGCCGCTCGGCCGCCACCTGCTGGATCAGCGTGCCGATCTTCGGGCTGCCGGTGAAGCTGATGTGGTCGATGCCTTCATGCCGCGCCAGCGCGTCGCCCACCTCGTGGCCGTAGCCGGTCACGATGTTCAGCGCGCCGGCCGGGAACCCGACCTCGGCCGCCAGTTGCGCCACGCGGATCAGCGAGAGGCAGGCGTCTTCCGCCGGCTTGACCACGCACACGTTGCCCGCCGCCAGGGCGCCGCCCACGCTGCGCCCGAAGATCTGCATCGGGTAGTTCCAGGGAATGATGTGGCCGGTCACGCCGTGCGGCTCGCGCCAGGTGAAGACGCTGTAGCCGTCCTGGTAGGGAATGGTTTCGCCGTGCAGCTTGTCGCAGGCGCCGGCGTAGAACTCGAAGTAGCGCACCAGCGCCACCGCGTCGGCGCGGGCCTGCTTGACGGGCTTGCCGCAGTCGCGCTGCTCGATGAGCGCGAGTTCGTCGACGTGCTCGGCGATCTTCTGCGAGAGCTTGAAGAGCAGGCGGCCGCGGTCGGCGGCGCTGACCTTGTGCCACACGCCCTCGAAGCAGTCGCGGGCGGCGCGCACGGCCGAATCGATGTCGGCGGCGTTGCTGCGCTGGATTTCGTCGAAGGCCTGGCCGTCGGAGGGGTCGATGACCGGCAGGGTGCGGCCGGAGGAGGACGGAACGTCCGCGTTGGCGATGTAGTTGAGCTGCATGGGGCAGGATTTTGCGCGAAGCGCGCAAAAACGTGGGTGCCCCGGGGCGGCAAGCCCTACTTGGCGGCGGCGCTGGTCCGGGGCAGGGCGCGCACGGCGTTCAGCATGCGCTCCACGTGCTTGTCCGGGTTCAGGTTCTGGTAGTAGTAGGCGACCTTGCCGTCCGGCGCGATCACGTAGGAAAGCCGGTTGGCGAAGTCGGGCCGGGTCTGCATGAGGGCGTCGAAACCCTGGATCACGGCCTTGGATTCGTCGGACGCCACCGGAAACCGGTTCTGGCACGACTTGACCGAGAACTTCGACAGCGTGCCGATGTCGTCCGCCGAGACGCCGATGACCGTGGCGCCCAGCGCGGTGAACTTGTCGATGGCTTCGGCGAAGGCGTGAGCCTCGATGGAGCAGTCGTTCGAGTCGGCCGCCGGAAAGAAATACACCACCACCGGGCCCTTGGCGAGCGCGTCGGCCAGCGAGTAGCGGAAGGTCTTGCCGCCCAGCGCGGCGTCGGCCGTGAAGCGGGGCACCGGGTCGCCGATGTCGAGGGCCGCCCAGGCGGGGTGCGAAAGCACCGCAAAAACAGCCGTCAAGGCGATGCGTGAGAGGTTCGTTCGGGCCATGATGCAACTCCGCAGCTGTGTGGCCGGAATTCTAGGCTTCGGGGGCGGCGCCTGAAACCGGCACCCACCGGCCGACGTACAGAAAGCACGGACATAGATGGACCAACGGAAGCACTTTTCATGAATGCCTGGCTTCTACCTTTGCGCATCGCGCTCGCTAGCCTGCTGATCGCGGCGCTCGGCGCCTGCGGCTCGCTGCCGGTGGCGCGCGAGCGGCCCGCCGAGAACGCCGCGGCCGCCGACCTCACCACCCCGCTCGCCGCGATCGTGGCCGCCTCCACGCCGCCCGGGGAGCATTCGGGCTTCCGGCTGATGCCGCTGGGCGTGTACTCGCTCGATGCCCGTATCCAGCTCGCGCAGCGCGCCCAGCGCTCGCTGGTGGTGCAGTACTACCAGCTGGAGAACGACGCCGTCGGCCGCCTGCTGCTGCGCACCCTGCGCGAGGCAGCAGCGCGCGGCGTGAAGGTGCGGGTGCTGGTGGACGACCTCTACACCGTGAAGAGCCAGCAGCTGCTGCTCGCGCTGTCGGAGACGCCGAACGTCGAGGTGCGGCTCTTCAACCCCTTCTGCTGCGGGCGCAACGGCTTCCTGTCGCGCTTCGCGGCGTCGCCCTTCGAGATCGGGCGGCTCAACCACCGCATGCACAACAAGCTCTTCATCGCCGACGGCGTGATGGCCGTGGTGGGCGGGCGCAACATCGCCGAGGAATATTTCGTGCTGAGCGAGGCGCAGAACTTCATCGACATGGACGCGCTGGTGGTCGGCAAGGTGGTGCCGCAGCTCGAGTCGATCTTCGACGCCTACTGGAACAGCGTGCAGGTCTGGCCGATTGCCGACATCGTGGCGGGCGAGGGCGGCCGCAAGCCCGGCACCGCCGACTTCGACGACTGGGTGAACATGGCCGCGCCGCCGCCGAAGATCGTGCTGCCGCCCTCGGACATCCTGGGCTACGGCCCCATCGCCGAAGAACTGGACGGCGGCCGCATGGGCCTGCTGTGGGGCGAGGCCCGCGCCATCGCCGATCCGCCCACCAAGCCCGCGACCATGACCGCCGACGAAGCTATCGCCACCAGCGTGACCATGCAGGTCTGGGCGCTGATGCTCGACGCCAAGACCGAGGTCGACCTGACCTCGCCCTACCTCGTGCCGGGCGAGCGCGGCATGGCGGCCTTCCAGGAGCTCACGCAGCGCAAGGTCAAGCTCACGCTGGTCACCAACTCGCTGGCGGCCAACGACGAGCCGCTGGTGCACACGGGCTATGCGCGCTACCGCGAAAGGCTGCTGCAAAGCGGCGCCGACCTGTACGAGCTGAGCCCGCAGCGCACCAGCGCGGGCGAGCGCTTCGGCATGTTCGGCAAGTCGCTGGGGCGGCTGCATGCCAAGACCGCGGCCATCGACAAGACGCGCATCTTCATCGGCTCGATGAACCTCGACCCGCGCTCGGCCAGCCAGAACACCGAGATGGGGCTGGTGGTCGAGAGCCCGCAGCTCGCGCGCGAGATGCTGCGGGTCATCAACATCAGCAAGCTGCAGAACTCCTACCGGCTGCGGCTGGCCAAGGGCACTGGCACGCTGCAGTGGCTGACGAACGACGGCGAGAAGGAAATGATCCTGACCTCCGAGCCGGAGTCGAGCTTCTTCCAGCGCTTCTACAACATGCTCATCGCGCCCGTGGTCCCCGAGATGCTGTTGTAGCCTCGGGGGATGGCGCAGATTTTTACTTCGTTGTCGGCCCCGCAGGTCATGCTGTGGGGCCTGCTTTTCTTTGGCGGGATCTATCTCGGCTTCGGCGGCCTGACGTGGCTGCTGACGAAGCGCCTGCTGCCCGCGCTGGGCATCGGGCGGGTGCTCGATCCGCGGCCGCTGCAGCCGGGGCAATTGCGGCGCGAGCTGGGGCAGTCGGGCGTGTCGGTGCTGATCTTCGGGCTGGGCATGGTGTTCCCGTGGGGCTTGCTGCAGCTGGGCTGGGCGCGGCTCGACGGCGACGCGGGGTGGCTGCGGATCACGCTCGAAATCCTCGTGCTGGCGATCTGGAACGACGTGCATTTCTGGGTCAACCATCGCCTCCTGCACACGCGCTGGCTGCGGCGCTTTCACGGGCCGCATCACCGCTCCTTCGTGACCACGCCCTGGGCCACCTACAGCTTTCACCCGATCGAGGCGCTGATGCTGGGCAACGTGATCCTGCTGCCGATGGTGGTGCACGACTTCAGCTTCTGGTCGCTCGCGGCGGTGCCCGTGTTCAGCCTGTTCTTCAACTGCGTGGGGCACTCGAACTACGATTTCTTCACGGGCGTGTCCTACAGCCACTGGTTCGCGGCGAGCCGGCGGCACCACTTGCACCATGCCGTGCACAACGGCAACTACGGTTTCCAGTTCACCTTCATGGACCGGCTGTTCCGCACGCGCATTGCCGCCGATGCGGCCGAGCCGCTTTTCCAGGCCTTTCGCAAGAAGCATGGCACCGCCGCGGCCTGACGCGCGACGCCGCATGCCGAGGTTGCGCCACTGGCGGGACTGGCAGAGCCTTGTCTACCTCGCGGCGCTGCCCGCGCTGGCGGCCTGGCAGTGGGTGCACGGCTTCAACGTCGCGATGTACGCACTGATGCTGTTCCTCACGCTCGGCATCGGCGTGATCCACCACAACCATGTGCATCTGCGCATGTGGCGCGGACGTCGCCTGAACCGGCTGACCGACTTCTGGATCACGCTGCTGCAGGGGCACCCGACCTTCGTGTTCTGGCCCGCGCACGTGGCCAACCACCATCGCCACAGGCACGGGCCGAAGGACGTGGCGCGCACCTATCGCTTCGGCGGCGACACCAATCACCTTTGGGGCTACCTGTTGCATCCGTTCCAGGCGGTGTGGGTGCTGATGCCGGTGTTCTTCGGCTGGCTCGCGCGGCTGCGGCGACACCAGCGCGGAGCGTGGCGCTACTGCATGGCGCAGTACGCGCTGTGGCTGGGAAGCTGGGCGCTGCTGCTGGCCATCGACTGGCGCAAGGCGCTGCTCTTCGTGATCGTGCCGCAGCTGCATGGCCTGCACTGGCTGCTGGCGACCAACTACCTGCAGCATGCGCACGCCGACGGGCGAAAGCCGGCGCGCACGGGAGCGCCGGGCGATACCCCGGGTAGCCGGCTGAACTACGCCCGCAATTTCGAGGGGCTGGTGAACCCTTTGCTGTTCAACATCGGCCTGCACACCGCACACCACGAGAACCCGCATGCCCATTGGTCCGAGCTCACGCATCTGCACAGCGCGCGTTACCGCGCGCAGGTCGATCCGGTGCTCAACGAGGGCGGGCTGGTTCCGTACATGGTGCGCGTGTTCGTGCTGGGGGCCGTGTGGCCGCGTTTTCGCAGCCGCTCGCTGATGCCTCCCGATTCCTCAACCCACTGAACCATGCCTGTTTCATTCCAACGCGTGTACCTCGAAAGCGCCGGCTACTTCATGCCTGGCGAGCCCATTCCCAACGAGCGCATGGACGCGTACATCGCGCCGCTCAACCGCATGTCGGAGCGCATCAAGCGGCGCATCCTGGCCGAGAACGGCATCCTCACGCGGCACTACGCGATCGATGCGGAAGGCGTGACGCAGCACACGAATGCGCAACTGGCGGCCGGCGCCATCCGCGACTGCATGCGGCGAGGCGGGGCGGAGCTGTCGCGGGTGTCGATGCTGGCCAGCGGTTCCTCGGGCGGCGACACGCTGATGCCGGGCTTCGCCAACATGATCCAGGGCGAACTCGCGGCGCAGCCGATGGAAACGCATTCGGTGCACGGCATCTGCGCGGCGGGCGTGTCGGCGATCCAGGCGGCGGCGCAGGGCATCGAACTGGGCGCGCACCGCTCGGCGCTGGCGGTGGCCAGCGAGATGCCGTCGCGCCTCTTCAAGCGCTCGCGCTTCGCGGCGCGTGGCTACGAGACCGACTTCGACTCGCACTTCCTGCGCTGGATGCTGTCCGACGGCGCGGGCGCGCTGCTCCTGTCCGACGGCTCGCCCGCGCTGGCGGGTTCGCCGGGGCTGCGGCTGCGGCGGAAGTGGGTGCACCAGCGCGCCTTCTCGGGCGACTACCCGGTCTGCATGCAGCTTGGCCTGACCGAAGACCGTTCCCGCGGCCACCTCGACTTCGGCTCGTGGGCCGAGGCAGAAGCCGCGGGTGCGCTCTCGCTGCGGCAGGACATCCGCCTGCTGCCGCACCTGTTCGACATCGGCATCCACGAATACGCGGGGCTGGTGCGCGACGGCTGGGTCGATCCGAAGCGGGTCGACCACTTCCTGTGCCACTACTCATCGGAGAAATTCATCCCGGTGGTGGAAGACCTGATGGCCAAGGCCGACCTGTCGATTCCGCGCGAGCGCTGGTGGAGCAACCTCGCGTGGCGCGGCAATACAGGCGCGGCCTCGATCCTCGTGATGCTGGCCGAGTTCCTGCACACCAAGGCGCTGAAGCCCGGCGAGCAGATCTTCTGCTACGTGCCCGAGTCGGGGCGCTTCATGGCGGCGTACATGCTGCTCGAGGTGGAAGCGGTGGACGCCGCGCCTGCGGTGGTCGCGCCGCGCGCGGCGGTGGCGGCGCCCGACGACGACCTGGTCATCGCTCCGCCGCACGACCCGGCGGCCGCGCCCGAAGGCCTCGGCGCGCTGCTGACCGAGCTGGCCGCCATCTGGCACGACTACCGCTCGCGCGTGTGGCGCACACCGCTGGTGCGCCAGATCCGCGAGCGTCGCTTCGCCGTGCCCGACTACCTGAACTGGATGGAGCAGTGGGTGCCACAGGTGCGCGAGGGCAGCCTGTGGATGCGCGAAGGCGCGGCCTCGCTGAGCGAGCCGTACCAGATGCTGGCCTCGCTGATCGGCGTGCACGCGGGCGAGGAGCAGAACGACTTCAACATCCTGTTCAGCGACTACCGCAAGGCCGGCGGCACGGTCGAATCGATCGACGAGCTGCGCCGCAACCCCGGCGGCGAGGCGCTCAACGCCTACCTGCACGGCCTGGCCGCCACGCGCGACCCGATCGGCCTGCTGGGAGCGATCTACATCATCGAGGGCACGGGCCAGCGCATCGTGCCGGCGCTGCTGCCGCTGCTCAAGGCCAGCCTGAAGCTGCCGCCCGACGCTTTCCGATTTCTCGAATACCACGGCCACAACGACGAGCACCACCTGAGCCGCTGGCTCACGGCCGTCGAGATGGTCATGGCCGTCGAAGGGCAGGCCCGTGCCGCCCGCCAGATCACCGACACCGCGCGCCACACGGCCGCGCTGTACCTCATGCAGTTCCAGCACATCACGGAGCGAATGACCGATGCCCAGCAGCAGAACGCCTGATTTCCTGACCCAGGCGCACGACGAGCGCGACCCCAGCCCCTGGCTGGCGCTCTACCTCGACCAGAGCACGCCGCTGCCCGACAACGTGAAGGAGGCCTGGCTGGCCGATTCGAGTTCGGGCTCGCGGCAGTACCTGCTGCCGTTCCTGCGGCCGCTGGCGCGGCTGACAATCGTGCTGATCCAGATCGTGAAGGTGTTCGTGCCGCGCAACTGGTCGCACTCGATGCTGCTGCACCGCTTCCTGGCCTGGGGGCTGAAGCGGTTTGTGTCGCCCGAGGCCAACTGGCTGATCCTGCGGCACTTTCACCTGGGCTCGCAGGTGCTGGCCTTCATCGGGCGCAATTCGCCGGCGCCCGTGGGCACCAACCCGCTGGAGCCGGCCGACATCGACGCGCTGAAGGACGAGATGTTCCTCAAGCACGACCTGAACCTCTTCAACTTCGTGATCCGGCTGAACACGGCCCTGCGCGACAAGGGCCTGACGCTGTGCAAGGCCGAAAAGGTCGATTTCTCGATGATCAAGGAGCCCGGGTTGCGGCTGGAGGACATGCCCCAGGGCAGGCTCAACTTCCTCGACCTGCAGAGCGCCATCGAGCTTTTCACGCCGCTGTACCAGCTGATGCTGACGGACAACGACTTCTGGCGCGCGGCCAACTCCTTGCAACTGGACGAAACCATCGGCATCTACACCGCGACCATCCTCGCGGCGCCCGAGCACCTGATCCTGGTCAACAACAAGCACCCGCTGGTGCCCCTGTCGACCCTGCGGGCAGGGCACCGGCTGGTGATCCACGGGCTTTCGACCGAAATGCTGCACAGCCTGCTCCAGCGCATGCAGGCGGCCCAGAAGGCCGGAGAAGAGGAGACATCCCTGTACGAGCAGCCACTTGCATAGGCGTATGCTGCCCCCAGATGCAAACCATGAACACGACCCGCAATCCGTCTCCAAAGACCGATCTGGCAGTGACCCACGTGCTGGCTCAACTGCTGGAAAAGCTCGAGCACAGCCCCGTGCCCGTCGGCGCCGAGCAGTACCGCTCGGTGGTCGAGCACCTCGTCCACGAGTTCGAGGATGTCGAACAGGGCGCCGAACTCGGCCGCCTGCTCGACGCTTATCCGGCCGCGGCCGAGGTGTACGAAAATATCAACTATCAGCACGCCGGTCTCTGCCGGTCGGCGCTCGATGCTTCTCTTTCGGCCGAAGTCAGTGCCCGTGAAGCCATTGCCCGCGCCATGCGCGGTGCCCAACCGAACAACAAGGACATGACGCATGGCGAAGGGTGAAGTAAAGACGGCAGTGGTGGCGGACGGCCTGCGCTACAAATCGAAGACGCCGGGTTCGCCTTTCCGCGCCTCGGCGTCGTTCAGCGGGGCGACCATGTCCTGCTTCATGTGCGGCAAGCACCGCGTGCGCTCGCAATTGCGCACCCGCCAGGTGCTGGGCAAGTCGCAAACGGTTTGCGCGCCTTCGTGCAAGGCGCTAGACGAAGCACTGGAATAAGTCGCCCGCTCGTTGCCGCTAGCACGGCGGCGAGACGTTTTGGCGACATTTCCTTGCGTGCCAGTCGCGGATTGACTTCCCCAGAGACTCGATTTGGATATACAGTTGGAAACAAATAATGCACGTAATTGCATTTATTCAAAAGTTCTAATTTCAGTCGACTCAATGAATTGCAGCCAAGCCGTTGACGCCCTTCGCAGGGCGTGGATTTCAACGCTCGCAAAGGGGTTCAGCCATGGCTAAGCCGCGTCACGTTGTCATGCAGGTGGTCAGGCGTTCATCGGGCAGCGCCACGCACCACGTCGAATTCCTCATGGACGACAACTTCGCGGAGCGGCTGCGCCAGCTGCGTTCCCTGGTGCCGCCCCTAGGCAGCCTCAACAAACAGCGGGATCTTGTCATCGACAAGGTGCGCGTGCGCCTGCCGAATGCCATCTGGCGCTCGGGCAACGAGATCGACGCGGACGGGGGCGTGGACGGCTCCTGCATCGTGATCGCGGCCGAAGGCTCGTTCAACTGCGGTGGCAAGGACCGCAAGACGCGCGAGAAGCTCGTGACGTACAACTTTTCTATTGCACGCCTGATCGAGCTGCATGCCGAGCGCACCGAAGGCGAAACGCTCTACATCCGCGACGGCGTGTTCGCCAACGACGAACCGGCCGAGTCGCCGGCCGGCCGCTGGGTCACGTCGCTGCACGAACTCGAAGTGGTGATGCGTGTGCCCGACGCCCCGTCGGACTTCGACACCCTGCACGAGTTGACGCTGCGCCCCGAGCACCAGCAGCCCGCCGGCAACACGACGCAGCGCGCCACCTTCTTCTGAGCTTTCAGCGGGCCGCGGCTGCTTCCGGCGCCGCGCCCACGGGCGTGTACTGCGCCCGGTTGTTCTCCAGCCAGCGTTCGGACAAGGTGCTGTCCTGCTGCATCGGATGGAAATCCGCGCGCAGGTAGCTGCGCCAGCCGGCGAGGTTGCCGCGCAGCAGGCCGTCGCGGCTCAGCAGCACGCGCGCCGCGCTTTTCCATGTCGACCACTTCCACAGCTGCTTTTCGTGGCGCAGGTTGTCGATGGTCTGGCGCATCAGGTCGCCCAGGAACATCATCGTCACGCGTCGGAACCAGCGCTTGCGCCACTCGTCGGAGCCGCCAGCGGCCTTGTAGATGTCGAAGGCGACGCTCTTGTGCTCCAGCTCTTCCGCGCTGTGCCAGAGCCACATGGTGCGCAAGCGGGGCTCGGCGCCGTCGAGGATCTCGGGATGGGCCAGCAGCCATTCTGCGAACATGGCGGTGAAGTGCTCGGTGGCCGCCGTGACCGCCAGCGCATGGCGCGGATCGGCGTCTTCCATCAGGGTCAGGCGCTTGCTGGCGCGCGCTGTCCAGCCGTCGACAAGGCCTTGCTTTTCGAGATGGCTGTTGAACAGCGAGTGAATGCGGCGGTGCGTCGCTTCCTGGCCGATGAAGCCGCGCACGTCGGCGCGGTACTGTTCCTGCACCTCGGGGGGCAGGGTGGCCACGGCGTCGCGCACGGCGTCGATGAAGAATTGCTCGCCGAAGGGGAAACTCATCGACAGGGCGTTGAAGAAAGCGGTCGAGAATGCATCGCCGCCGCACCAGTCGCGTGCGAACGGCGGTTGCAGGTCGATCAGAAGGCGTCGGACAACGAGTTCAGTCATGAAATCAAGCCTCGAAAAATACACGGAATGCGTGGGAGGAGGGTTGGTACATCTTCGTACCGCATGCCTCCATGGTGCAATCGCTTGTTGGTACTGTCAAGTACCGAGACGTAGGAAAATGTGCCATCCATGAGCGAAACCATCGAAAAGGCAGTCACGCCGAAGTCTCCCGAGGGCCCCGGGAGCGAGCATTACAACCGGCTGCTCCAGGGCATGGCGCAGGCGGTGGCGGCCAAGGGCTACGCCGAGACGACCATCGCGGACATCGTGCGCGAGGCCGCCGTGTCGCGCCGTACCTTCTACGAGCATTTCAGCACCAAGACCGAGTGCCTGATCGCGCTCTACGAAACCGCGAGCCGGCTTGCGCTGCAGGCGGTGAGTGAAGCCTTCGACCCGGTGCAGCCCTGGCATGCGCAGGTCGAGCAGGCCATGACGGCGTATTTCGATTACCTCGCGCAAGATCCGGTTCTGCTGCGCACGCTCTTCGTGGAAATCCTCGGGCTGGGCATGCCGGGGCTGGTGGTGCGGCGCCGCGTGAACGACGAGATCGCCAACTTCATCCAGGTCGCGATCAACAGCGCCGGCTGCGCCGAAGAGCCCGCTGCGCACCTGACGAGCGAAATGGCGATGACGGTGGTCGGCGGCATCAACGAACTGGTGCTGCAGGCCATCGAGCAGGACCGCGCGGGCGATCTGCGCGAACTGGTGGTGCCCGCGACGCGGCTGGTGCGTGCTGTGGCGGCCGAGAGCCTGCGCTAGGCGCGCCTGGGCTCGGTATTGCCGCGCGGTGTGGCGGCCAGCCACAGCGTCAGCAGCCCCGCCAGCGTCAACGCCAGCATCACGCCGATGTAAGGCAGCACGTCGTGCAGCGGCGCGCCCATCTGGTTGAGGCGCAGCGAGCCCTGGATGCCCGCTGTGCTCGGAAACACCCAGCGCAGTGCCTGCAAGGGCCCCGGCAGGGCCTCCACCGGCCATGAGAAGCCCGAGAGAAACGCCATCGGCAGGGCGGTGAACAACAGCACCTGCAAGGCCCGCTCGCGGTCGCGGAACCAGCAGCCCAGCAGCAGGCCGAGCGTGCAGATGGCCGGCACGTAGAACGCGAGCAGCACCATCGCCCCCAGCGGGTTGCCACCGCGCGGATAGTCCTGCAGGAAGAACACCCAGCCGAAATAGAACAGCCCGCTCAGGAAGCCGAAGCCCGATAGCGCCCCCAGCCGGCCCAGCCACGCACCCATGGTCGCCCGCAGCCGTCCGGCCTCGGCCCAGGTGCCCGCCAGCATGGCCGCGCCCATCAGCAGCGTCTGCTGCAGGATCAGCAGCGCCACCGCCGGCACCACGTAGCTGCCGTAGCCTTCGGTCGGGTTGAACAGCGCCACCAGCTGCGTGTTGAGCGGGCTGCGGCTGCGTGCCGCCTGGACCGCGCTCTGGCCTCCGGCCTGCAGCTTGCGGATCTCGACCCCCGCCGATACGGTGCCGACCGCCTCCGAAAAGCCGTACAGAACCGCCTTGTTCAGCAGCGCATACGCGCCGTTGCCTTCGATGGTGACGACCGCCGACGTGCCGCGCAGCACGCTGCGCTTGAGGTCCGCGGGCAGCAGCGCGTAGCCCTCGATCTCGCCGCGCCAGAGCGCCTGCTGCGCCTCGTGCACGTCGGACGTGACCATGCGCACGTCCAGCCGCGGATTGGCCATCGCGAAGCGCGCGATCTGGCGCGACAGCGCGCTGTGGTCCTGGTCGACCACCGCCACCGGCACGCGCGTGACGGCCTGCGTGCCGTAGGGCCACGGGTAGAAGAAGCCGTAGATGATGGGCGCGATCAGCATGATCAGCAGCACGCCCTTGTCGCGCAAAACGGCCAGGGCGGTGTCGCGCCAGGCGGCGCCGAAGCGGGTGCGGTCGTCCGTCGGCATCAGCGGCCTCCCCAGGTGTCGGGCGCGCGGGCCGCGCGCACCAGCGCGGCGGCCGAGGCGGCGAGCAGCACGGCGGTGCCCAGCACCATCCACAGCGGCGTTGCCACCGAATAGAGCACTGGCGCGCCCATCTGCAATTGCTCCATCTGCACGCGGATGTAGTGCGTGTACGGCAGCAGGTTGGCCCACATGCGCGCGAAGAACGGCATCGCGACCAGCGGAAAGCCCACGCCGCCGAAAGCGAAGGCGGGCGCGGTGATGAAGCCGGTGGCCGACAGCGCGGTGCGCAGCGAGCGCGTGAGGCTGGACGCGAACGCGCCGAGCGCGATCGACAGCGCCAGGAACACCACGAGCGCGAACAGCGTCCAGCCGAGCGAACCGACGGGGTGCCACCCGCGTCCCGCCGTGATCCACACCATGGCCGCGATCGCCACCGCGGAAAGGCTCAGGAAGGGCAGCGCCAGCTTGCCCGCCAGCGCGGCCAGCGCCTCGTGCCAGCGCGGCGCCGCGCCGAGCCAGGCGCCGATGCTGCGGTCGCGCAG
Source organism: Variovorax paradoxus (assembly GCF_022009635.1). NCBI lineage: Bacteria > Pseudomonadati > Pseudomonadota > Betaproteobacteria > Burkholderiales > Comamonadaceae > Variovorax > Variovorax paradoxus. Next base: position 4,393,529 of record NZ_CP091716.1, on the reverse strand, counting down.
CTCGCGGCCCACGGCCCAGGCGCCGGCCGTCATCGCGAGGATGTGCAGCAGCGCGGGAATCAGTGCCGCGCCAAGGAACTGCTCGTAGTCGGTCGAGGTGTTGAACAGCGCGACCATGCTCGCCTTGATCGGCTCCATGCTTACGCGCGCGGCCGTCATCGATTCGCCGCGCTTGTTGCGCACGGCGAGCTCGACCCCGCCCGACACCGTGGCCACGGCGGTGCGCACGTCGCGCTGGATCAGGCTCGAATGCGTGCCCAACTGCGCGTTGTGCAGCAGCACGACCTGGCCGACGCGCCCCTGCTTGACGTCGCGGCTCAGGTCGCGCGGCAGCTGCACCGCCGCGTCGACGGCGCCGCTGGTCAGCGCGCGCGCCATCTCGCCTTCGTCGCTGTACTGCTGCACCACGCGCAGGCCCGGCGTGGCATCAAGAAAGCGCACCAACTGGCGCGAGAGCGAGGAGTGGTCCTGGTCGAGCACGCCGATGGGCAGGCGCTCGGGCAGGCCGGCGGAAAAGATCCACCAGATCAGGAACACCGCGAGCAGCGGCACCCAGGAGATCATGGCCAGGTCCCAGGGGCGCGTGCGCAGCAGCGCGAACTCGCGCCGTGCGCTGGCAGCGGAAAAGCCGCGCAGGCTCATCGCGAGCTCAGTCGACCAGCACGCTCATGCCGGGCCGCGCGCCGTCGATGGGCTTGAGCGGGCGCGCGCGGACCTCGAAGGTGCGCACGTCGAAGCCCGCGCCGCCGCGGGTGGCGCGCCAGGTCGCGAAGTCGGGCAGCACGGCGCTGTAGTAGACCTTGAAGCGGGCGGTGCGCTTGCCTTCGGGCAGCGCGGGCAGTCGGGCGTCGAACTCGTTGCCGAGCGCAAAACGGGACAGCCGGTCTTCGCGCACGTTGAGCACCACCCACTGGTCGTTCAGGTCGACCACCGTGACCACGGCCACGCCCTGCGGCGACAGCTCGCCCACCTTGGCCAGCACCTTCGCCACTTCGCCGCCGACGGGGCTGCGCAGTTCGGTCTCGGCCTTGGCGGCTTTCGCCTCGGCCACCACGCCGGCCACCTGACGGGCCTGTGCGCTGGCAGCGGCCTTGTCTTCGGGGCGGGCGCCGGTGCGCGCCATGTCGTACTGCGCCTTGGCCGCGATGGCGGCGTCGCGCGATGCCTTCCAGTTGGCTTCGGCCTCGTCGCGCTTCTGGTCGGCCACCAGGCCTTCGCGCGCCAGACCGTCGACGCGGCGGAACGAGGTCTGCGCCAGTTGCGCTGCGGTTTCGGCGCGCTGCCACTGCATGCGGGCCATTTCGACTTCCTGCGGGCGGGCGCCGTTCTGCGCCTTCTCGGCCACGGCCTGCGCGGCCTGTTCGGCGGCGGTGGCCTGGGCGAGCTTGGCGCGCACTTCGGGGCTGTCCATGCGCACCAGCACGGCGCCGGCCTGGATGCGGTCGCCTTCCTTCACCGCGACTTCGGCGACGCGCGCCGTCACCTTGCCGGCAACGTCCGTCTCGCGTGCTTCCATCTGGCCCTGGAACACCTCGGGCGCGGGCTGCGACGCGCGCCAGAAGCCCCAGACCAGCAGCGCGAGCACGAGCAGCGCGACCAAAATCGCGATCAGTTTTCGGGTCTTGGCACTCATCATCAATTCACCTTCACGTCGGCACGCGCGATGTAGTCGGAAAACTTCTCGGAAAGGCCGGCGCTTTCGAGCAGTTGCGCGAGCGCCTGCACGTAGTCGTTGGCGGCTTGCGCGCGTTCGGTCAGCACCTTGGCCTGGTTGGTCTCGGCGTCGATCAGGTCGAGCGTGGTGCTCGTGCCCTCGCGCAGGCCGGAAGTGCGCAGCTTGACGACCTCTTGCGCCAGCTCGACCGAGGCCTTCATTTCCAGGTACTGGCGCCGCGCGTTTTCCAGCGCGCGCCAGTTGCGCTCGACCAGCAGCGAGATGTCGCTGCGCGCCTGCGCGTCGGTGCGCTCGGCCTGTTCGACCTGCTTGAGCGACGAGGCGGACAGCGCGTCGCGGTCGACCGAGTCGTACAGCGTCCAGCGCACGCCCAGCCCCGCCACCCAGTCGGCGTTGCCGCTTTTGATCTCGCGCGTGCCGAAGGCGATGACCTGCGGGCGGCGCAGCGCTTCCTCGCCTTCGTGCAACTGCTCGGCCTGCGACTTCTTGGCCGCGACCTTGCCCAGGCCCGGATGCCGGGTGAGCGCAGAGTCGATGAAGTAGCCGAGCGGCTCGATCGGCGTGCTGATGAGGAACAGGGGCGTCTGCGGGGCCACGGTGCCGTCGGCGCGCAGCGTGCGGGCGAGCGCCACGCCGGCCAGGGCCGCGTCGTCTTCCGCCTTGCGGGCGTTGCGCCGGGCTTCTTCATACGCGGCGCTGGCCTGCAGCCGCTCCACGCGCGAGATCACGCCGGCCGACAGCATCTTCTGCGCGGCCGAATCGTGCTGCGCGATGGTGCGCTCGGCCTGTGCGCGCAGGGTGGCGGCGCGCTGCGCGAGCTGGGCGCCGAAGTAGCGCTGCACCAGCAGGGTGTCGACCTCGTGGCCGGCCTGTTCGGCATCCGCTTCGGCCTCGCGCGTCTGCGCCGACACGAAGCCGCGCACAGCGTCGGTCGCGCCGCCGAGATAGATGGGCCACACGGCGGAGATCGAAGCGTTGGCGCCGCTGTCGTGCCGGTTGAGCGTGTAGCTGTTGGGCAATTGAGGAATCGGCACGCGCGAGACAAGGCTCTGGATCGACGACGGCAGCGCCGAGCCGATCTGCCCGAGCTTCTGGTTGAGCGGATCGAGGTCGAGGTTGAGGTTGGCGTTGTAGGCATAGGCCAGCCCAGAGACGGCGACCGTCGGCCCGCCCAGCCCCTTGAGGCCCTGGCTCTGCAGCTCCTTGGCATCGACGGCCGCGCGGGCGGCGGCCAGCTTGTCGGAACGGTCGACCATGCGGGCGCGGGCGGCGTCGAAGCTCAGCGCCAGGGTGCCGTCGCTGCGCGCCTGTGCTTGCGCAAAAGCCGAGCCGCACAGCATGAGCAGCGCCGGCAGCAGCAACAAGGATGAGTGAAGGGGGCGGGTGCTTGTCATCGGTCAGGCGGTCTTGTGCAGCAGGGTGTCGAGCTCCTGCTGCAGGATCACGGGGAACGCGGCTTGCACCGCGCCGGTGGCGAGCGGACGGGCCTGCTCCAGCAATTGCGCCATGCGTTCGGCGTCGATGGCGTCGCCCGACAGCAGGCTGTCGGCCAGGGTGCGCAGCCAGTGCCGCGCCACGGTGCGCAGCGTGCGCGCCATGGTTTCCTGCATGCCGATCACCTGCTCGAGCGGCAAGCCGAGTGCGGCGAGCTGCTCGGCCACCTGTCCGAGGGCGGGGCTAAGCATCTGCACCTGTCCGTCGGGCAGCTCGCGCATCAGGCCGGCCTTGGTGGCGCGGGCGAGCAGGGCGGGTGTCATCTGGCCTTTCCACTTGGCGGAGAGGGCCTTGGCGGACACGACCACGGGCGTTTCAGAGGCGAACAGGCTGCCCGACATCGAGCGGGCGACCGAGACGAGGTCGCCCCACACCGAAGCCGGCGCGCGGCCGAAGATGCGTCGGATCGCCTCGATGCCGAAGCCTTGCTCGCGCAGTTCCCGGATCAGGGCGAGGCGCTGTGCGTGGTCGTCGCCATAGAGCCCGAGGCGGCCGCGCAACCGGGGCGGTGGCAGCAGCCCGGCGGTGGTGTAGGCGCGGATGTTGCGCACCGTGACGCCGGTGCGCGTGGCCAGTGCCTCGATGGAGAGATCGTCGGCGGCAGGCGTGGCGTCGGCAGCGGGCACGGCGGGCGTGTTCATCTGACAGATTGTATGTTACATCGAAAGTGTTGCATCAATCAGACCTGGATCGTGGGCTTGTAGTCTGCAAGCAGTACGTCCTTCCACTTGCCGAAGATGGCCATCAGGCCCACCGCCACGGCGCCCGAGAGCAGCACCACGCCGCAGGCATGGACCCACCCGTTGTCGAAGGCGCCGAACATCACAGCGCGGAAGGCCTGTACCACCCAGCTGAACGGCAGCCAGCTGTGCACCGTGCGGAAGAAGCCGGCCGACAGTTCAACCGGCAGCACGCCGCCGCCGGCCGAGAGCTGCAAGGTCAGCAGCAGCACCGTGAGGATGCGGCCGAAGTCGCCGAACACATGCAGGATGGCGAACAGCACCACCAGGAACACCAGCGATGCCAATGCCATCGTGAGCGCCAGCGCCGCCACGTTCGGCGCCTGAACCTCGAGCACGCCCAGCAGCGTGGCCAGCACCAGCGCCACCTGCAGCAGCACGATCAGCGCGGGCACGGTGATCTTTCCCAGCGTCTTGGCGAGCTTGGGGTAGTGCGTGTGGTCCGACAGCACGATGCGGATGTTGAACAGGTAGCCGGCCATCACCGCGCCGATCCAGAGCGCGACCGACACCATGTTGGGCACGAAGGCGCTGCCGTTGTTGGCCACCGGCGCCACCACCTCGACCCTGGGCTCGACCGAATCGGCCAGGCCCGAGGCGCTGCCCTGGATGCGGGTAATGGACGCGGGCAGGGCGGCCTCGATGGTGCGCACGCCGGTCAGCAACCTCTGTGCGCCCTGCGCGAGCTGCGTGCCGCCCTGCACGAATTCGTCGAGCCTGCGGTCCTCGGGCAGCTTGCCGGCCATGGTGCGGATGCCGGCGGACAGCGCGCCCATGCCGTCGGTGAGCTTGCCGACGCCGCCTTCCAGAGCCGTGGCGCCGTCGGTGAGCTTCAGGTTGCCGTCCTGTGTCTTGGACATGGCGGCCTGGGCCTGCTCGAGGCCGCCGCGGAGCTTGTCCGCGCCGCCCGCGAGTTCGCCGGCGCCCCTGGCAATGCGCTCGCCCACGAAGGGAATGTCAGCCGATTCCCGCTGCAGCCGGCGCGCGCCGTCGCCCAGTTGGCCTGCGCCGCCGTGGAGCTGGTCGAGGCCCTCGCCGATCTGGACCAGGCCCGAGCCCAGTTCGTGCTGGCCCGCCGCGAGCTGCTGAGCGCCGCTCTTGAGCGCGCGAAGGTCCGCGTCGGCCGGCAGCTTCGACTGGATCAGGCGGATGCCGCCGTTGACCTGCTTGAATCCGTTGCCCACTTCGCGCGCCGCGGTGCTGTACTGGGCGGCGCCGGAGGCCAGCGTCTGCGAGCCGTCGCGCAGGGCCAGCAGCGCCTGCTTGAGCTGCTCCAGCCGCTGCTGAGAGCCCGCTGCCGCATTGAGCACCAGCGTCCAGCGCTGCTCGTTGAGCATCTCGTTGACCTGGTGCCCCAGTTCGCCCGCGAAGCGGCGGGCGAGGCCGGCGGAGCTGTAGTTGTTGCCCTCGGAGGTGTAGACCACCAGCCGCCCCGCGCCGCGTTGCGCGCCGGGCACGGCGTCGGCGCTGAAGTCCGGCGGAATCAGCAGGGCGAAGGCGAGCGTGCCGCGCCGCACCTCGGCGCGCGCCTCTTCTTCGTTGGTCATCACGCGAAAGCCGAAGGCGCGCTTGGCCAGCAGGGTGGCCGTGAGCTGCTCGCCGACATTCACCGAGTGCGACATGTAGGTCACGCCTCGGTCTTCGTTCACGATCGCGGCGGGCAGGTCGGCCGTGTGGCCGGCCGGGTCCCACACGCTCGTGAGATAGATCAGCGCATAGATCGCCGGGACCACGCCGACCGCGACGATCGCCAGCAGGATGCGCGGAAAGCGCCGCACCACCGCCAGCTCCGCGCATGCAATGGCCAGGGTGCCGGCGATCAGGGCGCGGAGGTATCGCATGGGGCTAGGGAGTGTTCAGCGCCATGACCGGGCGGCATGCGAAAAGGCTCAGGCCGGCTTTTTCTGCGCCGGGTCGTAGAAGAACTGCTCTTCGGCGATGCGCTCGCCTTCCCAGCGCTGCCAGGCAATTTCCTCCATGCGCATCTTGCCGCCGCCCTTGAAGCTGAACTCGAAGATCCAGTGAATGGCCACGTGGTCGCCATTCACCAGCACCGGCCGCACGCAGGTGGACACCACCGACTCGGTGCGCTCCAGCACGGCCGTTTCCTGCGCCACCAGCGTGCTGCGGCCCCGCCGCGGCTCGGCCTGGTTTTCGCGCATGGTCGCATCTTCGGTGTAGTAGTCCTCGATGGCTTTGGCATGCGCGCCGCCTTCGACGGCGGCGATGAACGATTCGAGTCGGGCAGGTGTGGGCATTTCAGGACTTTACTTTGACTTCGACGCGGCGGGCCTCGGAGGGTGGCCCGTCGGCTTGCGATTGCTCGGGCTTGGCCAGCTCGATCTTGTCTTCCGGCGCGCCGGCCGCCTTGAGCGCGTCGCTCACGGCCATGGCTCGCTGCTTGGCCAGTTCGGCATTCTTGGCCGGGTCGCCACTGGCGTCGTGGTAGCCGCTCACGAGCACCGTGCTGCCGCTCTGCACCGCCTTGATGACGTCGGCCAGGGCTTCCCTGGCGTTGGGCGCCACTTCGGCGCTGGCGGTCGCGAAGTAGAACTTGACGACGCCGTTCTCGACCTTCACCGCGGCGGTCTCGGCGGCCGATACGGCGCCCGCGGCCACCACAGCGCCGGGCGTCGACGGTGCAGCCATGGCCGCGGGGGGCGTCGCGGCGGGCGGCGTCTCGATCTTCGTCGGCAGGGCGGCTGCCGCGTCGCCGGCGTGGAACTTCACCACCAGCGGCACGATGAGCAGCGCCACGATGTTGATGATCTTGATCAGCGGGTTCACGGCCGGACCGGCGGTGTCCTTGTAGGGGTCGCCCACGGTGTCGCCGGTGACGGCCGCCTTGTGCGCCTCGGAGCCCTTGCCGCCGTGGTGGCCGTCCTCGATGTACTTCTTGGCGTTGTCCCAGGCGCCGCCGCCCGTGCACATCGAGATGGCGACGAACAGGCCCGTGACGATGGTGCCCATCAGCAGCCCGCCCAGCGCCTTCGGCCCGAGCAGCAGGCCGACCACGATCGGCACCACCACCGGCAGCAGCGACGGGATCATCATTTCCTTGATGGCCGCGCCGGTCAGCATGCCCACGGCCTTGCCGTACTCGGGCTTGCCGGTGCCTTCCATGATGCCGGGAATGTCGCGGAACTGGCGGCGCACTTCCTCGACCACCGCGCCGGCCGCGCGGCCCACCGCTTCCATGGCCATCGCGCCGAACAGGTAGGGAATCAGCCCGCCGATGAACAGGCCGACGATGACCATCGGGTCGCTCAGGTTGAAGCTGATGGCCTGGCCGAAGCTCTCCAGCTTGTGGGTGTAGTCGGCAAAGAGCACCAGCGACGCGAGGCCGGCCGAGCCGATGGCGTAGCCCTTGGTCACTGCCTTGGTGGTGTTGCCGACCGCGTCGAGCGGGTCGGTCACCGCGCGCACGCTCTCGGGCAGCTCGCTCATCTCGGCGATGCCGCCGGCGTTGTCGGTGATGGGGCCGTAGGCGTCGAGCGCGACCACGATGCCGGCCATGCTCAGCATCGAGGTGGCAGCCACGGCAATGCCGAACAGGCCCGCCAGCGAATAGGAGGCCAGGATCGCGATGCACACGAAGATCACCGGCCAGGCAGTGGAACGCATCGACACGCCCAGGCCCGCGATGATGTTGGTGCCGTGGCCGGTGGTCGAAGCCTGCGCGATGTGCTGCACGGGCTTGTACTGCGTGCCGGTGTAGTACTCGGTGATCCACACCAGGGCGGCCGTGAGCGCCAGGCCCACGAAGCAGGCGCCGAACAGCTTCAGCTGGCTGCCGCTGGGGGCGATGGCGTTGTCGGGAATCAGCCAGCTCGTGACGAACCAGAACGCGATCAGCGACAGGATGCCCGCCACCGCCAGGCCTTTGTAAAGCGCCGGCATCACGTTGGTCATGCCCGGCGACGCCTTGACGAAGAAGCAGCCGATGATCGACGCGATGATCGACACGCCGCCCAGCGCCAGCGGATAGAGCACCGCGTTGGTCGGCGCCGCCGTGACCATCAGTGCGCCGAGCACCATGGTCGCGATCAGCGTCACGGCATAGGTCTCGAACAGGTCGGCCGCCATGCCGGCGCAGTCGCCGACGTTGTCGCCCACGTTGTCGGCGATCACCGCCGGGTTGCGCGGGTCGTCTTCAGGAATGCCGGCCTCGACCTTGCCCACCAGGTCGGCGCCGACGTCGGCGCCCTTGGTGAAGATGCCGCCGCCCAGCCGCGCGAAGATCGAGATCAGCGACGAGCCGAAGGCAAAGCCGATCAGCGGATTGAGGATGGCCGAGAGGCTCTGACCGGCCGCCGGCGTGCTGCCGGCCAGGAACCAGTAGAAGCCCGACACGCCCAGCAGGCCCAGGCCCACCACCAGCATGCCGGTGATGGCGCCGCCGCGGAAGGCCACGTCCAGCGCCGGGCCGATGCCGTGCGTGGCCGCCTGCGCGGTGCGCACATTGGCGCGCACCGACACGTTCATGCCGATGAAGCCGCAGGCGCCCGAAAGCACCGCGCCCACGATGAAGCCGACCGCGGTGGTCAGGTCGAGGAAGAGGGCGATCAATACGGCGAGCACCACGCCGACGACCGCGATGGTCGTGTACTGTTTGGCGAGGTAGGCGGAAGCGCCGGTCTGGATGGCGGCCGCGATTTCCTGCATGCGCGCGTTGCCGGGGTCCCTCGCGAGAATCCAACTTCGGGCCCAGAAACCATAGGCCACGGCCACGAGGCCGCAGACGATTGCCAGTATCAGGGGGGTGTTGCCGATCATGCCTTGCTTCTCCATTCGTTCGTTGCGACTAGTGGAGACGGGCAGCATGGGCCCTTGCGTGCAACGCGTACGGGGCCATGCTATCCGTCGCGTTGCTTCCTCGAAGCTCGCTGCACCGAGGGTGCGGAGCCGATTGGCCAACGGTTGCAATTTACAGGCAAAAACGAAAGCGTGTGCGACGTCGCGGTGACACGGAAAGTAAACTCCGGGTTTGTCCCCATCCGTCTCATACTTTTCAACTACTCGAAAAACGTCATGTCCTTCGACAAAGTTTCCCCCGGAAAAAACGTCCCCGATGCCTTCAACGTCGTGATCGAAATCCCGATGAACGCCGACCCGATCAAGTACGAAGTCGACAAGGAATCGGGCGCGATCTTCGTCGACCGTTTCATGACGACGGCCATGTACTACCCGGCCAACTACGGCTATGTGCCGCAGACCCTGTCGGGCGACGGCGACCCGGTCGACGTGCTGGTGATCGCCCCCTACCCGCTGCTGCCGGGCGTGGTCGTGCCGTGCCGCCCGCTGGGCATCCTGATGATGGAAGACGAAGCCGGCGTCGACGGCAAGGTGCTGGCCGTGCCCACCGACAAGGTGCTGCCGATCTACAGCCACTGGAAGTCGGTCGACGACGTGAACCCGATGCGCCTGAAGGCCATCAGCCACTTCTTCGAGCACTACAAGGACCTGGAAGCCGGCAAGTGGGTCAAGGTGCTGGGCTGGGAAGGCATCGACTCCGCCAAGAAGGAAATCCTCGACGGCATCGCCAACTACAAGAAGTAAGTTCTGCTGCCTAAAGGCAGCGTCCGGGGGCGCAATGCCCCTGGACCTGCGGCCTCAGGCCCGGACCGCGTCCGAGGCCAGCCGCATCCACTCGCGATTGACCGATCGCGCGTGCGAGTTCCAGTGGCGTGCCGCCTGCTGGAGCTCTTCCCAGTGGCGTTGCGCGCCGCCGGCATCCCCTTGCTGAGCCAGCCACGCGATATAGCGGGCCCGGGTCTCGACCGTGCCGTATTGGCTCAGGGCGCTCTCGAAGGCTTCGCGCGCTTCTTGCTGACGCCCGTCGGCGGCCAGTGCGCGGGCGTTGAGCAGGGCGACTTCGTCGCGCCGATAGTCGTCGCGCGTGGCGCGCAGGGCCTGGATCGCCTGCAGGGCCTCCTGCCCCGAGGCCGGGCCGCCCGCGGCGAGCAGCGCGCTGGCAAGGCCGAACTGAAGCTCGGGGTCGGACGCCAGCGGGCCTTTCAGCGCATCGCGGTAGTGGCCGACGGCGTCGGCGGGTTGGCCCCGGTCGAGCGAGGCCTTGGCCAGGCGCAGCTTGTTCTGGGCGGTGGGCGCGAGGTCATAGGCATCGGCCGCGGCGCGGTACTCGCGCTCGGGATCAATGAAACCGATGGCCGCGCTGGCCACCTTGCCGGCGGTGCGCTGCATGCGCGAGGCCGGCAGGTACTCGACCACGAAATACACGAGGCTGCCCAGGAGCGGAAAGCTGAACAGGATAATCAGCCAGTACATCTGCTTGCCGTGGCGCATGGCATGCACGGCAAAGAACAGCGCGACAAGAACGTGCAGCCCCAGTCCGACGAATGGCATGGTGCGTTTCCCTTTGTGTTGTTGTGGATTCGGGCGTTTTTATAGCAGCCCGACATGGCACGAGCCGGACGCGGTCAGGCGGCCTTGAAGGGGCTGCGTTCGCCCAGATGGTCCATGTAGTTCTCGATGCCGGCGCCCTCGCGCTCGAGAAAGCGTTCGACCGCGTCGGCAAAGGCCGGATGGGCCAGCCAGTGGGCGCTGGTGGTCTTGACAGGCATCAGCGCGCGGGCCATCTTGTGCTCGCCCTGCGCGCCGCCCTCGAAGCGCTTGGCGCCGTGCGCAATGCACCAAGCCAGCGGCTGGTAGTAGCAGGCTTCGAAGTGCAGGCAATCGACGCGCTCCAGCGCGCCCCAGTAGCGGCCATAGGCCACCAGGGGCTCGTCCGGCTGGGTCGAGAGCGCGATCAGGCTCGAGGCCATGGGCTTGCCGTTGCGCTCTGCGATGAACAGCAGCCATGCCTCGGGCATCGTGTCAGCCATGCGGCGGAAGAAGTCGCGCGTGAGGTAGGGCGGGTTGCCGTGCTCGCGGTAGGTGCGCTCGTAGCAGCGGTAGAAAAAATCCCAGTCGGCCTTCGGGATGTCGGCGCCGCGCGACCAGCGAAAGCTCACGCCCGCGTCGGCCACCTTGCGGCGCTCCTGGCGGATCTTTTTGCGCTTGTCGTGGGAGAGGCTGGCGAGGAAGCTGTCGAAGTCGGCGTACTGGGCGTTGGTCCAATGGAATTGCACTGTATTGCGCAGCATGAGGCCGGCCTCGGTGCAGGCCGCGATGTCTTCATCGGCGCCGAACAGCAGATGCAGCGACGACAGTTCTTCCTGCTTGCACAGGGCCACCAAGCCCTGCACCAGCAAGGTGCGGCTTTGGGCATCGCGGGCCAACAGGCGCGTGCCGGGCACGGGCGTGAAGGGCACGGCGACCACCGCCTTGGGGTAGTACGCCAGGCCGTGCTGCTCGTATGCGTTGGCCCAGGCCCAGTCGAAGACGTATTCGCCGTACGAATGGTCTTTGATGTAAAGCGGGCACGCCGCCTGCAACTGCTTGCCGCGCCACAGCGTGACGAACTGTGGCGTCCATCCGCTGGAGGGCGTGGCGCTGCCGCTTTCATGCAGCGCCGAGAGGTATTCGTGGCGCATGAAAGGCGAAGGCTCGGCCTGTGTGGCGAGCAACGCGTTCCATGCCTGCGGGCTCACGTCCGACGGTGACGACAGAACCCGAATGACATAATCGTTCAAGCCTTTTTCTTCCTTCTGTAATGACGCTCAAGCTCGCCATCGCGCAACTCAATTTTGTGGTGGGCGACCTCGCCGGCAACGCGAAAAAGATCGTCGATGCCGCGCGCGAGGCCTATTCGCAAGGCGCGCGCCTGCTGCTGACACCCGAACTTTCCATTGCCGGCTATGCGGCGGAAGACCTGTTCCTGCGGCCCGCCTTCACCGAAGCCTGCGATGATGCCGTGAAAGGCATTGCCGCCGCTCTGGCCGACCTCAAAGACATGGTCGTGGTGGTGGGGCATCCGACGGGCGGAAGCCTGCGCAGCCGCTCGGTGGCGGTGCAGCTTCGGCACAACGCGGCGAGCGTCATCAAGGAAGGCCGAATCCTCGAGACCTACGCCAAGCGCGAGCTGCCCAACTACCAGGTGTTCGACGAGCGCCGGTATTTCACGCCAGGGCAGGGCACTTGCGTGTTCGAGGCGGGCGGCGTCTCTGTCGGCCTGTTGATCTGCGAGGACGCCTGGTTCGACCAGCCGGCCGAACTGGCCCGCGAAAGTGGCGCCGAGGTACTGGCGGTGATCAACGCCTCGCCGTACCACGTGGGCAAGGAAGGCGAGCGCGTGGCGCGCATGGCCGAGCGGGCGCGTGCCGTGGGGTTGCCGCTGGTCTACGCCCATCTGGTGGGCGGGCAGGACGAAGTGGTGTTCGACGGGGCTTCTTTCGCGCTGCAGGCCGACGGCACCACCGTCATGCAGGCCGAGAGCTTTCGGGAGAAGCTGGTCTTCGCGCAACTGGAGCGCGCACCGCAGGGCGGTGTGGGCTTCGTCGCCGAGGCCGGAGCCATTGCCGCGCCGCGTGACGCCGAGGCGCAGCTTTGGGACGCGCTGGTGCTCGGCGTGCGCGACTACATCGGCAAGAACGGTTTTCCGGGCGCTATCCTCGGGCTTTCGGGCGGCATCGATTCCGCCCTGGTGCTCGCCATCGCGGTCGACGCATTGGGCAAGGACAAGGTTCGCGCGGTGATGATGCCTTCGCCCTACACGGCCGACATCAGCTGGATCGACGCGCGCGACATGGCGGGCCGGCTGGGCGTGCGCTACGACGAGATCTCGATCCGTCACACCTTCGAGTCGTTCAAGGGTGCGCTGGCCGAAGAGTTCAAGGGCCGGCCCGAGGACACGGCCGAAGAGAACATTCAGGCACGCATTCGCGGCACGCTGCTGATGGGGCTGTCGAACAAGTTCGGCTCCATCGTGCTCACCACTGGCAACAAGAGCGAAATGGCCACCGGCTACTGCACGCTCTACGGCGACATGGCGGGCGGTTTCGCGGTCATCAAGGATCTGCTGAAGACCACGGTGTTCGCACTGGCGCGCTGGCGCAACGCCCACGACCCCTACGGCATGGGCGCAGAGCCCATTCCCGAGCGGATCATCACGCGCCCGCCCAGCGCCGAACTGCGGCCCGACCAGACCGACCAGGACAGCCTCCCGCCCTACGACATCCTCGACGGAATCCTGGCACGCTACATGCAGGACGATGAAGGCATCGACGAGATCATCGCCGCGGGCTACGAACGCGCGGTGGTCGAGCGGGTTGCGCGGCTCATCAGGATCAACGAATACAAGCGGCGCCAGGCGCCGGTAGGCATCCGGGTCACCCATCGAAGCTTCGGCAAGGATTGGCGTTACCCTATCACCAGCAAATTCAACGAAACCGCCGGAGCGCAAAAACCATGAAGCAGATCACCGCCATCGTCAAACCCTTCAAGCTCGAGGACGTGCGCGAGGCCTTGGCCGAAGTGGGCGTTACCGGCCTGACCGTGACCGAGGTCAAGGGCTTCGGCCGCCAGAAGGGGCACACCGAGCTGTACCGCGGCGCCGAGTACGTGGTCGACTTCCTGCCCAAGATGAAGGTCGAAGTCGTCGTCAACGAGGGCGACGTGGAGCGCTGCATCGAGGCCATCGTTAATTCCGCGCGCACCGGGAAGATCGGCGACGGCAAGATCTTCGTGACCGAGGTGGAGCGCATCGTGCGCATCCGCACTGGCGAAGAAAACGAAAACGCGGTCTGAAGCAAAAAAGCCTCCGGTAACGGAGGCTTTTTCCGGGCAGGCGGGCGTCAGAGGTTTTCCGACAGCCTGTCTTCCCGCGGATGGAGCGGCACTTCGGCGCGCAACGCTGCCAGAAGCTCGGGCACCTCGGTGCCGGTGCGAATCAGCTCCATCTGCCATTCGCCCATGAAGCCTTCACGCACGCTGTGGGCCAGGAAGCCCAGCAGGCCGTCGTAGTAGCCGGCGGTGTTCAGGATGCCGGTCGGCTTGTCGTGGTAGCCGAGCTGGCGCCAGGTCCAGATCTCGAAGAGTTCCTCGAAAGTGCCGATGCCGCCCGGAAGGGCGACGAAGGCGTCGGCTCGTTCGCCCATCATTGCCTTGCGCTCGTGCATGGTGTCGACCACGTGAAGTTCGTCGCAGAGCGAGTTGGCCAGTTCCTTGTCGACAAGCGCCTTGGGAATGATGCCGACCACGCGCCCTCCGGCGAGGCGGGTGGCCTCGGCCACGGTGCCCATCAAGCCGGTACGGCCGCCACCGTAGACCAATTGGCCGCCGTGCTTGCCGATCCACTGGCCGACCGCTTGCGCGGCCTGGGAAAACTCGGGGCGCTCGCCGGGGCGCGAGCCGCAATACACACAGATCGAAAATTCAGGATTCATCCTGCCATCATGCCGCAGCCGGCATGCCCGCTCATGACAGGAAGCGTTGCCAGAGCGCCGCGGCCCAGATGCCGCCGCACAGTGTGAGCGACAGCAGCACGGCCGCGCTGCCCATGTCCTTGGCACGCTTGGAGAGGTCGTGCCACTCGGGCCCGATGCGGTCGATGGCGGCTTCGACGGCGGTGTTGAGCAGTTCCACGATCATCACCAGGAGCGCGCTGCCCGCGAGCAGGGCCACTTCGACCCAGCTGCTGCCGAGCCAGAACGACGCCGGGATCATGAAGATCGACAGGATGGCTTCCTGGCGGAAAGCGGGCTCGCTCCAGCCGGCGCGAAGGCCGTGCAGCGAAATCAGCGTGGCGTGCCAGACGCGCTCGAAGCCCTTGCGGGCCTTTTGCGGATTGACGGCGGGATCGGGAAGATTGGGCAAGGCACTCATCGGCGGCTCATCGGCTTGGAGGTGATGAGCCGCGTACCGGCCCAGGCGTCGTGCCAAAACTGGCGGTCGGGGTGAAAGCGTGCAAGCAGGGCCCAGATGGCGACCCAGCCGAAGATCAGGAGGGTCGATTCGCCGCCCGAGAGCTTGAAGGGGGCGAGGGTAGCCAGCGGCGGCAGGAACCAGATCCAGCTCAGCAGGTAGCGCGCGAGAGCGCGGCGTTGGCTGATGGGCTGGCCGTGCAGGTCGACGATACGGATATTCCAGGTTTTCATGGCAAGCGTCTGGCCCTTGGTCCAGAACCAGACGAAGTACACGCCAAAAACTACGAAGAGGAAAGCCTGGAACAGGTGGCGCCGCGAATCCATGGCGTCGCGCATCTGCCCCAGCGTGCTGAAGAGCCAGCCCGAGACGAACACGACCGCGAACAGCAGCATGCCTTCATAGAGCCAGCAGGCCATCCGGCGCCACAGGCCGGGCACTGTCGAGACGGGAGCGCTGCTTGCGGTGGGGACGGGCGAGGCCGGGTGATCGGATCCCGAAACTTCGGGAGAGCTGGAAACCATCGAGGCCCTTGTGGTCAGGGAGAGGTGGTCGCCGGTTCGGCCGAGACCGACGAGGGGGGCGGTACTTGCGCCTCGGCCGGGACCGGCGGAGCCGAGACACTGGCGGGCGGCGGCGGTGCAGCGGGGGTGACCACGACAGCCGGCGTTGTCGAAGGCGCGCGCTCTGGCGGAGTGGCGACCATCAGGGTAGCGGGAGGCGAAGCCGGAGCAGGCGGCGGTGTCAGCAGGATCCTGGGGGTGTGCTGCGCACCGGGCGTGACCGCAGGCACCGGCACGAGCTTTTGGGCGGAGACTGGCCGAATCGGAATCGCAGCCCCACGCGGCTTGGGGGGCGCACGCTCGGCCAGCTTGCGCTTCTGTTCTTCGCTCAACGCCTGGTATTGCTCCCACTTGGCCTTGCGCTCGTCAGCTGGAATGCGCTTGACTTCGGCAAAGTTCAGGCGAGCCTGAGTGCGTTGCTGGTTGCTCAGTGCGGCCCACTCGATCATGCGGCTGTGCAGGGTCGTCTTGTCCTCGGCCGACATTTCCGCGTAGTTGTGCGACAGCGCCAGCCACTTGCGTTTTTGCCCGGCGTTCAGGGTGTTCCAGTGGGGGCTCAGTGGCGTGAGAGCTTGCTGCTGCCCAGGCGTGAGCTCGCTCCAGAGCGGCTTGGTCGTCGAGACGGCCTTGGGGCTGCTGGTGCCCGCGGTGTTTGCGGCGTTTTCGGCGCGGGGCTGCGCGCCAGCGGCCGACAGGCCGAAGGCAGCGACCGCAAGCGCGCTCGCCCAAGCGACTGCGCCCGCCTGGAGCGGGCGCAGGGGGCGGGAGGTATTCGCGCTGGGAGAGGGGCGGCGTCGCATTCGGTCAGTGAAAAGTTCAGTCGGAGGCGCTGTCGGCCTTCAGGAATTGAGCAAAACCGGGGTCGGTATAGGCGGCGGGCGGGAGATCGCCGGTAAGGAGCGCGGAATCCACTTCGGCCAGTTCGCTGGCGCGGTCGTCGTCCTGCATTACGCTGATGGTGATGAGGCCGGCCACGAGCGCGATGAGCGGCACCACCGAGCCGATGCGGGTCCACCAGCTGCCACCGAGCATCGCCGTGTGGCCCGACTGCACCACCACGGGTGCGGTTCGCAATTGCGGGGGCAGCTTGCGCGCCGCCACGGCCTGTGCGCGTGCCACGCGGAGCCGTTCGCCGATGTCGTGCGACAGCTCCTTGTTGCCGGCCGAGAGGCGGGCAGCAAGTCGTTGGCCAAACTCGTCTTCGGCGGTGAATGAGGAGGGTGGAACCTTAGTATTCATAGCGATATTCCCTTGGCTTTGAGCGCCTTGCTCAGAGCGTGAACGGCTCGCGAGCAATGGGTTTTGACGCTGCCTTCGGAACAGCCCATCGCTGCGGCCGTCTCCGCGACGTCCATTTCCTCCCAGTAACGCATCAGGAAAGCCTCGCGTTGACGGCCCGGCAGTGCTGCGATCTGTTCCTCGATTTCGTGGAAGACCTGGGCGCGGCGGGTGGTGTCTTCGGCGCTCTCCGATTCCCTAGAGTCGGTCGGCGAGACGAAGTTCTCCAGCAGATCGAAATCGCCGTCGTCGTCGACAGAATCGAAGTCGCTGAGGTTGGAGAACAGGGCGCGGCGGGTCTTCTGGCGGCGGAACCAGTCGAGGGTGCAATTCGACAGGATGCGCTGGAACAGCATCGGCAGCTCGTTGGCCGGCTTGTCGCCGTAATGCTGGGCCAGCTTCATCATGCTGTCCTGCACGATATCGAGCGCCGCTTCTTCATCCCGCACGTGGTAGACCGAGCGCTTGAAAGCGCGTCGTTCGACGCTTTTCAGGAAGTCGGAGAGTTCTAGTTCAGTGGCCAAGCGAGAGGGGGCGCAGGTCGCGCCGCGTGGGAAATGGGGGTCTAGCGATCGCGTATGTTTACCGCCGCGGATTATGCCTTTGTCGCTTTACACAAGTGCTGAAGCGAATCTGAACGTCCGGAAATGCCATAATCCGGCCTGCAAGTCAAAAGGCAAACGGGTCACGGTCCGGCGGAACATCAGTCCGCTCATGGCTTTGGCCTCAAGTCCTGGCGCGACCTCACAAGGGTTGGCAAGGGGCACCCAAGGTATTTCGTTCCCGAAATAAACAAAGGTTGATCATGGAAATCTCCAAGGCGGAAATCATCTCCGCAGCCGCCGCGTCCTCGAGCGCCGGCAACGCCACGCAAGAACTCATGGGCGCTGAGGTGCTGGTCAAGGCACTGCAGGCCGAAGGCGTTCAGTACGTCTGGGGCTACCCTGGTGGCGCCGTTCTCTACATCTACGACGCGTTCTACAAGCAGGACACCATCCAGCACGTGCTGGTGCGGCACGAGCAGGCAGCCGTGCACGCGGCCGATGGCTATGCGCGCGCGACCGGCGAAGTCGGCGTGGCGCTGGTCACTTCCGGTCCCGGCCTGACCAACGCGGTCACCGGCATCGCGACGGCGTACATGGATTCCATCCCGATGGTGATCATCTCGGGTCAGGTGCCGACGGCCGCCATCGGCCTCGACGCCTTCCAGGAATGCGACACGGTCGGCATCACCCGCCCCATCGTCAAGCACAACTTCCTCGTCAAGGATCCCAAGGATCTGGCCATGACGATGAAAAAGGCCTTCCACATCGCGCGCAGTGGCCGCCCCGGCCCTGTGGTGGTGGACGTGCCGAAGGACGTTTCCTTCAAGAAGGTTCCTTACGCAGGCTATCCCGACAAGGTCGAGATGCGCTCGTACAACCCGGTGCGCAAGGGCCACGGCGGACAGATCCGCAAGGCGCTGCAACTGCTGCTGGCGGCCAAGCGCCCCTACATCTACACCGGCGGCGGCGTGCTGCTGGGCAATGCCACGAACGAACTGCGCACGCTCGTCGACATGCTCGGCTACCCGGTCACGAACACGCTGATGGGCCTGGGCGCCTATCCGGCCAGCGACCGCAAGTTCCTGGGCATGCTGGGCATGCACGGCACCATCGAAGCCAACAACGCGATGCAGAACTGCGACGTGCTGCTGGCGGTGGGCGCTCGTTTCGACGACCGCGTCATCGGCAACCCCAAGCACTTCGCGCAGAACGAGCGCAAGATCATCCATATCGACATCGACCCTTCGAGCATCTCGAAGCGCGTGAAGGTCGACATCCCGATCGTCGGCGACGTGAAGGACGTGCTCACCGAGCTGATCTCGATGATCCGCGAGAGCACCGCCAAGCCCGACGCCGGCGCGCTGGCCGACTGGTGGAAGACCATCGAGGCCTGGCGCTCGCGCGACTGCCTCAAGTACGACCGCGGCAACAAGGACGTGATCAAGCCGCAGTACGTGGTCGAGACCCTCTGGAACATGACCAAGGACGCCGACGCGTACATCACGTCGGACGTGGGCCAGCACCAGATGTGGGCCGCCCAGTACTACCGCTTCGACGAGCCGCGCCGCTGGATCAACTCCGGCGGCCTGGGCACCATGGGCGTGGGCATTCCCTACGCCATGGGCATCAAGCTCGCCAAGCCCGATTCGGAAGTGTTCACCATCACCGGCGAAGGCTCGGTGCAGATGTGCATCCAGGAACTCTCCACCTGCCTGCAGTACAACACGCCGATCAAGATCTGCTCGCTCAACAACCGCTACCTGGGCATGGTGCGCCAGTGGCAGGAGATCGAATACTCCGGCCGCTACAGCCACAGCTACATGGATGCACTGCCGAACTTCGTGAAGCTCGCCGAGGCCTACGGCCACGTCGGCATGCTGATCGAGCGTCCACAAGACGTGGAGCCCGCGCTGCGCGAAGCACGCAAGCTCAAGGACCGCACGGTGTTCATGGACTTCCGCACCGACCCCACTGAAAACGTGTTCCCGATGGTGAAGGCCGGCATGGGCATCACCGAAATGCTGTTGGGTTCCGAAGATCTCTGATCCGCGGAACATTCGCTCAACTCTTTACTGACGAATCTATTGCCCGCCGAGCCCGCGCATTACCGTGCACGGGGGAGGGCGGCGAAAAGAGGAGTCACGCAAACATGAAACACATCATTGCAGTGCTGCTGGAAAACGAGCCGGGTGCTCTTTCCCGCGTGGTGGGCCTGTTCTCGGCCCGTGGCTACAACATCGAATCGCTGACCGTCGCGCCGACCGAGGACTCGAGCCTCTCGCGCATGACCATCGTCACGACCGGTTCCGACGACGTGATCGAGCAGATCACCAAGCACCTGAACCGCCTGATCGAAGTGGTGAAGGTCGTCGACCTGACCGAAGGCGCCTACACCGAGCGCGAGCTCATGATGGTGAAGGTGCGCGCGGTCGGCAAGGAGCGCGAGGAAATGATGCGCATGGCGGAAATCTTCCGCGGCCGCATCATCGATGTGACCGACAAGAGCTACACCATCGAACTCACCGGCGACCACGGCAAGAACGACGCTTTCCTCGAAGCGATCGAGCGTAGCGCTATCCTCGAAACTGTCCGCACCGGTGCCAGCGGCATCGGGCGCGGTGAGCGCATCCTGCGCGTGTAGGGGGTGCAGATCCCCTCAGTTTCATCGTTTCATCGACACATGAGGAGAACGTGATGCAAGACTTGCTGGGATTCGACAAGATGGTGACGCCCATCATCATCCGGATACTGTATTTCCTTGGATTGCTGGCTGTGCTCGCAATGACCGCGACGGCGCTGTTCCAGGGACGCATCCTGGTCGCCATCGGGGTCCTGGTTTTCGGCGCGATCATCGTTCGCGTCTACAGCGAATTGCTGATCCTGCTGTTCCGCATTCACGACAACCTCGTGTCCATCAATCAGCAAATGAAGGCCCGGAATTCTTCCGGCCCACTGTGAGTGAACGCATCCCCGCCCTTGGGGATGCCCGAGATTAAATAGGAAAGACGCATATGAAGGTTTATTACGACAAGGACGCGGACCTCAGCCTCATCAAGGGCAAGACGGTCGCCATCATCGGTTACGGCTCGCAAGGTCATGCGCACGCGCAGAACCTGAACGACAGCGGCGTCAAGGTCGTGGTCGGCCTGCGCAAGGGCGGCGCCTCGTGGCCAAAGGTCGAAAAGGCCGGCCTGAAGGTCGCTGAAGTCGCCGACGCCGTGAAGGCCGCCGACGTCGTCATGATCCTGCTGCCCGACGAGCAGATCGCCAACGTCTACAAGAACGACGTGGCTCCGAACATCAAGGAAGGCGCTTCGCTGGTCTTCGCGCACGGCTTCAACGTGCACTACGGCTTCGTGCAGCCGCGCGCCGACCTCGACGTGTGGATGGTCGCTCCCAAGGCCCCGGGCCACACCGTGCGCAGCACGTACGCCCAAGGCGGCGGCGTGCCCCACCTCGTGGCCGTGCACCAGGACAAGACCGGCAAGGCACGTGACCTCGCGCTGAGCTACGCCACCGCCAACGGCGGCGGCAAGGCCGGCATCATCGAGACCAACTTCCGCGAAGAAACCGAGACCGACCTGTTCGGCGAACAAGCGGTTCTGTGCGGCGGTACGGTCGAGCTGATCAAGGCCGGTTTCGAAACGCTGGTGGAAGCCGGCTACGCGC
This sequence comes from Variovorax paradoxus, assembly GCF_022009635.1. NCBI lineage: Bacteria > Pseudomonadati > Pseudomonadota > Betaproteobacteria > Burkholderiales > Comamonadaceae > Variovorax > Variovorax paradoxus. The sequence goes on along the minus strand of NZ_CP091716.1, from coordinate 4,372,801 downwards.
CCGAAATGGCGTACTTCGAATGCCTGCACGAGCTGAAGCTGATCGTCGACCTGATCTATGAAGGCGGCATCGCCAACATGAACTACTCGATCTCGAACAACGCCGAATACGGCGAGTACGTCACCGGCCCGCGCGTCGTGACCGAAGAGACCAAGAAGGTCATGAAGCAAGTGCTCAAGGACATCCAGACCGGCGAATACGCCAAGAGCTTCGTGCTGGAAAACGCCGCCGGCGCTCCCACGCTGATCAGCCGCCGCCGCCTGAATTCCGAGCATCAGATCGAAGTCGTCGGCGAAAAGCTGCGTGCGATGATGCCCTGGATCAAGAAGAACAAGCTGGTCGACCAGACCCGCAACTGATCTTCCGGCTAAGAGGCGCTTCGGCGCCTTTTCCCGAGGGCCACCCGTCGCGGTGGCCCTTTTGTTTGAAGGGGGTCGAAGAGGTCCCCTGAACTACACTGCGAGCCATGCGATTCACAGATCAAGAAGCTATCGATTGGATAGCTGTACGTGCTGTGCCCATGAGGGACGGAGGCAATTTCAATGCATGACGATACGGTTCCCGACGACGTGCAGCCGCGCAAACGTCGCAAGGGCATCTACATCCTGCCGAACCTGTTCACGCTGGCGGCGTTGTTCGGCGGTTTCTATTCGGTCGTGATGGCCATGAACGCGCGCTTCGACCTCGCGGCACTCGGCGTGTTCGCCGCGATGGTGCTTGACAGCCTTGACGGGCGCGTGGCCCGCATGACCAACACGCAAAGCGCGTTCGGCGAGCAGATGGATTCGCTGTCCGACATGGTGTCGTTCGGCGCGGCGCCTGCGCTCATTGCCTACGAATGGTCACTCAAGGGGCTGGGGCGTTGGGGCTGGATCGCTGCCTTCGTTTACTGCGCCTGCGCGGCGCTGCGGCTGGCTCGCTTCAACGTGAACACAGGCGTGGTCGACAAGCGCTGGTTTCAGGGGCTGCCGTCTCCGGCCGCAGCTGCTCTTGTGGCCGGCTTCATCTGGGTGGTGAACGAATGGGGCAAGCGTGGCGGCGACGTGCTGTATCTCTCGTGGACGCAGATCACCTGGGTCACGTTCGCGTTCACGCTGTACGCGGGCCTCACGATGGTCACGAACGCGCCGTTCTACAGCTTCAAGGACATCCAGATGAAGAAGAGCGTGCCCTTCGTGGTGATCGTTCTCATCGCGCTGGGCATTGCGGTCATCAACATCAATCCGCCGACGGTGCTCTTCGGCCTGTTCGTCGCCTACGGCCTGAGCGGCTACGTGGTCTACGCATGGCGCAAGGCCAAGGGCCAGCCGGCGAGCGTGATCAGTACCTCGACGGAAGAGCCCGACGAGCGGGGACTGCACAACTGAGGCTCGTGCAGGCCTTCCCAGGCCCGCGCAGGCTGTGCTACATTCGAAACCCTCATGACCAAGATTTCGCTGCTGGCCCTACTAGCCCTCCCTCACGGGCGGAGACGGTAGCGCACGCGCAAATCCCTCACCACGGCCCGTTCGCACCAGCAACGGGCCGTTTGTTTTTGGGGTTGCTGGTCGATTACTAACCATTACAGAGAAATCGACATGCTCAAGCAACCTCAAAGCAAATACCGCGCATTCGCCCCGATCGGCCTCAAGGACCGTACCTGGCCCGATGCCGTGCTGACCAAGGCGCCCATCTGGCTGTCGACCGACCTGCGTGATGGCAACCAGGCGCTGGTCGAGCCCATGGACATCGCGCGCAAGATGCGCATGTTCGAAACCCTCGTGGCCATCGGCTTCAAGGAAATCGAAGTCGGCTTCCCCTCGGCGTCGCAGATCGAATTCGACTTCGTGCGCAAGCTCATCGAGGAAGACCGCATCCCCGAAGACGTGACGATCCAGGTGCTGACGCAGGCACGCGACCACCTCATTGCGCGCACCTTCGAATCGCTGCAAGGCGCGCCGCGCGCCATCGTGCACCTCTACAACGCCGTGGCGCCAGTGATGCGCCGCGTGGTGCTCGGCATGAACGAAGACCAGATCGTCGAGCTCGCGACTACCCACGCACGCATGTTCAACGAGTTCGCAGCGAAGCAGCCGAACACGCAATGGACCTTCCAGTACTCGCCTGAAATGTTCTCGGGCACCGACGTGGCGTTCTCCAAGCGCGTAGTCGATGCGGTGACGGAGGTGTGGGCGCCGACGCCGCAGCGCAAGTGCATCGTCAACCTGCCGACGACCGTGGAGCATTCGACGCCGAATATCTTCGCGGACATGATCGAGTGGATGCACCGCAACCTCGAGCGCCGCGACTCCATCGTGCTGTGCGTGCATCCGCATAACGACCGCGGCACAGGCACCGCGGCCGGCGAACTGGCTCTCATGGCCGGTGCGGAGCGGATCGAAGGCTGTCTCTTCGGCAACGGCGAGCGCACCGGCAACCTCGACTTGGTGAACGTCGCGCTCAACCTCTACACGCAAGGCGTTTCGCCCGAGCTCGATTTCTCCAACATCGACGAGATTCGCGCCACGGTCGAGCATTGCAATCAGATTCCGGTGCACCCGCGCCACCCGTACGTCGGCGATCTGGTCTACACCTCGTTCTCGGGCTCGCACCAGGACGCGATCAAGAAGGCCTTCGCCGCGCGCAAGGACGGCGACATCTGGGACATGCCCTACCTCCCCATCGACCCGAAGGACGTGGGCCGCAGCTACGAAGCCGTGATCCGCGTGAACAGCCAGTCCGGCAAGGGCGGCATGGCCTACCTGCTCGAAAGCGAATACGGCATCGAGATGCCGCGCCGCCTGCAGATGGAATTCATGCAGGTCGTGCAGCGCGTGATGGACGTGGCCGGCAAGGAGCTCACCGCCGCCGACCTCTGGGACCTGTTCGTGCGCGAGTACGGCATCGAGACCGCGCAATCGCTGCAGCACCGCGTGATCGAGGAAGAAGGCGAGGGCGCCAGCGCTTCCGTGGTCCTGCGTGGCGACCTGCCGTGGGACGGCGAAGTGCATGCCATCGAGGGCCGGGGCAACGGCCCGATCGACGCCTTCACTCAGGCGCTGAGCAAGGCCACCGGCCACACCGTGCGCGTGATGGACTACCACCAGCATGCGATCGGCGCCGGTGCCGATGCGAAGTCGGTGGCCTACCTGGAACTGCGCGTGGATGAAAGCCAGACGCTGTTCGGCGTGGGCATCGACGCGAACGTGATCTCCGCGTCGCTGAAAGCGATTGTTTCGGGCGTACAGCGTTCGCGGGCCCGGGGCGCGCACAGCGCACAATCGGTGGTCGAAATCGCCTGACGTTGCCGCACGGAAAGATCCGCGCCGGGCTCGGCAGGTGGGAACGACCAAAGGAGAACCACGATGACCGAGCAACTCATAATTTTCGACACCACCTTGCGCGACGGCGAGCAATCGCCGGGCGCCTCGATGACGCGCGACGAGAAGATGCGCATTGCCAAGCTGCTGGAGCGGCTGAAGGTCGACGTCATCGAGGCCGGCTTTCCCGCCAGCTCGAACGGCGATTTCGAGGCGGTGAAAGCGATTGCCAATGCAATCAAGGATTCGACGGTGTGCGGCCTCTCGCGCGCCAATGACCGCGACATCGCACGCGCCGCCGAGGCCCTCAAGGGCGCGGCCCGCGGGCGCATCCACACTTTCATCGCGACTTCGCCGCTTCACATGGAAAAGAAGCTGCGCATGACTCCCGACGAGGTGCACGAGCAGGCCAGGCTGGCCGTGCGCTTCGCCCGCAACCAGATCGGCGACGTCGAATTCAGCCCCGAAGACGGCTACCGCAGCGACCCGGACTTCCTGTGCCGCGTGCTCGAGACCGTCATCGCCGAGGGCGCCACCACCATCAACGTGCCCGACACCGTCGGCTACGCGATTCCCGAGCTCTACGGCAACTTCATCAAGATGCTGCGCGAGCGCGTGCCCAACAGCGACAAGGCCATCTGGTCGGTGCATTGCCACAACGACCTCGGCATGGCCGTGGCCAACTCGCTGGCCGGCGTGAAGATCGGCGGCGCGCGCCAGGTTGAATGCACCATCAACGGGCTGGGCGAGCGCGCGGGCAACTGCTCGCTCGAGGAAGTGGTCATGGCGGTCAAGACCCGCAAGGACTATTTCGGGCTCGATCTGCGCATCGACACCCAGCACATCGTGGCTGCGAGCCGCATGGTGAGCCAGACCACCGGCTTCGTGGTGCAGCCCAACAAGGCGGTGGTGGGCGCCAATGCCTTTGCGCATGCCTCGGGCATTCACCAGGATGGCGTGCTCAAGGCCCGCGACACCTACGAAATCATGCGTGCCGAAGACGTGGGCTGGGCCGCCAACAAGATCGTGCTGGGCAAGCTCAGCGGCCGCAATGCCTTCAAGCAGCGCCTGCAGGAGTTGGGGGTGGCCATGGACAGCGAAGGCGAGATCAACGCCGCCTTCCTGCGCTTCAAGGAGCTGGCCGACCGTAAATCCGAAATTTTCGACGAAGACATCCTCGCGCTCGTCAGCGCGGAGGAGGTGTCGAACGTTGGTGAGCGGTTTGCTTTCGTTTCTCTCTCCCAGCACAGCGAAACCGGCGAGCGCCCCCAGGCCAAGGTCGTTTTCACCGTCCAGGGCAAGGAAGTGACCGGGGAGTCCGATGGAAATGGCCCGGTTGATGCTTCCCTGAAGGCGATCGAGTCCCACGTCAAGAGTGGTGCCGAGATGGTTCTTTACTCTGTAAACGCCATCAGTGGCTCGACGGAAAGCCAGGGGGAAGTTACAGTCCGGTTACAAAACGCAGGGCGGGTGGTGAACGGTGTGGGTGCAGACCCGGACATCGTGGTTGCTTCGGCAAAGGCTTATTTGAGTGCGCTCAACAAGTTACAGAGCCAAGCTGAGAGAGTTGCGGCACAAGGTTAGGTTTTCAGGCGATCCTTGGTATTCGATTGAAGAAGAGGATGCAAGTAACTGATATTGCGTGCCTTTTTTGATTTCGATACACTGCGGTCCTCGTTTGTCGCCGCTGGAGATTTATTAATGCCTGAAGCCCGTCTCCGCCGAGTTTCCAGCCAGCGGTTTCTACCCGCACTCAAGTTCATCGCCGTTGCGTTCTGCGCCACGGCGTTTTTGCTGCCTGGCGCCCAGGCCGCTAAAAAAGAAAAGCCCGCCGCCTCCAAGACCGCTGCCGCCAAGAAGGGCGTTGTGCCGGTCGAGGTCAAGCGCACCGCGTCGTCCAAGACGGCTCGCGGCGCCGTCGCCAGCCGCGGCCGGGCCGAGAAGAACGAAAAAGTAGAAAAGGTCGTTCGTGGTGGCCGCAACGTGGTTGCCACCATCCACAAGAAGAACGGCAAGACCGTGGTGGCCGTCCAGCGCCGCTCGGTGGTTCGTGTTGAACAACCGGCGCGCCAGTCCTTCGGCCAGATGGCCGGCCTGCACGGCACCGAAGACTCGCTCGACCTGAAGTCGAGCGTCGCACTGGTGATCGACCAGGACACCCACGAAGTGCTGTTCAGCAAGAACGACCACGCCGTGCTGCCGATCGCCTCGCTCACCAAGCTGATGACTGGCCTGCTTATCAGCGAGGCGCATCTGCCGAATGAAGAGCTCATCACCATCACTCAGGATGATGTCGATACCGAAAAGCGCAGCAGCTCGCGCCTGACGGTCGGTACGACGCTGTCGCGCGGTGAACTGCTGCACCTGGCGCTGATGTCGAGCGAAAACCGCGCGGCGCACGCGCTGGGCCGTACCTATCCTGGTGGCCTGTCGACTTTCGTGAGCATCATGAACGCCAAGGCCAAGATGCTCGGCATGAAGGACACGCGCTACGTCGAGCCCACTGGCCTGTCGAGCCGCAACCAGTCGAGCGCGCAAGACCTGGCGCTGCTGGTCAACGCTGCCTATTCCGATGCCACGGTGCGCTCGCTGTCGACTTCGCCTGAATACCAGGTCGAAGTGGGCAACCGGATGCTGCAGTTCAACACCACCAACCGCCTCGTGAAGAGCCCGGATTGGGAAATCGGCGTGCAGAAGACGGGCTACATCTCCGAAGCCGGTCAATGCCTCGTGATGCAGGCCAAGGTGGCCGGCCGCAAGCTGATCATGGTGTTCCTGGATTCGGCCGGCAAGTTCAGCCGTATCGCCGATGCCGAGCGCGTTCGCCGCTGGGTCGAGGCCACGCACTCGATCTCTGGTACGCCTGCGGCTTCTTCGCGCAATGTGGGCTACCAGGTCGCTGGCTGATACCGGGCAACCTTGCCGCTCCAATGAAAACAGGCCCTTCGCAGGGCCTGTTTGCTTTTCGGGCTTCGCCTTGGATCAGGCGCCGACAGAAGGGGCGCCGTTCGCCGGTGTCGCCGCCACCCCGTCCTTGAACCCCAGGGCGCCCGAGATTTCATTGGCCGTGGCCTGAAGCTTGGGCAGCCAGCCTTCGTCCAGCCGATCGGCCGGAGCGGAAATGGACAGGCCCGCCACCAGCTTGCCCTGGTCGTCGTAGATGCCTGCTGCCATGCAGCGCACGCCCAATTCCAGCTCTTCGTTGTCACGTGCGATGCCGTACTGGCGCGCTTTCGACAGCTCGCGCTCGAGCGCGGGCAGTTGGGTGATGCTGTTGCGCGTGTGCCCGGCCAGCCCGGTGCGGGTGGCGTAGCTGCGCACCCGCTGCGGATCGTCCGCGGCCAGGAACAGCTTGCCGGTCGAGGTGAGGTGCAGGGCGGCGCGGCCGCCGATGGCGCGCACCACCTGCATGCCCGAGCGCTCGCTGTACGAGCGCTCGATGTACACGATCTCATCGCCCTGGCGCATGCTCAGGTTGACCGGCTGCTGCGTGAGCTTGTGCAGCTCGCGCATGGGCCCCAGCGCGGCGTCGCGCACGTTGAGCCGGCCCTTGACCAGGTTGCCCAGCTCCAGCAGGCGCATGCCGAGGCGGTAGCTGCCCGCCTCGGGCCGGTCGACGAAGCGGCCGACCGCCAGGTCGTTGAGGATGCGGTGCGTGGTCGACGGGTGAAGACCGGTCTTTTCGCTGATCTCCTTCAGCGAAATCGCCTCTTCGCGCGATGCCAGGACATCGATCAGCGCGAACATGCGCTCGATCACCTGGATCACGGGAACGGCGGGAATGTCTGATTGGTTTTTTCTCATGGCGCTTAGCGGTGATGACCGAGCGCCATTTTACCTTGTGAAATCGCCAGGCGCTTGCCAGCGGCCATCCACCAGTACTTCGTGCGGGGAAAAGCGCGCCTTGTAGTTCATCTTCGGGCTGTGCTCGATCCAGTAGCCCAGGTAGACGTGCGGCAGGCCCAGCTTGCGCGCCTGCTCGATCTGCCAGAGCACGCTGTAGGTGCCGTAGCCGGCGCTGGTGTCGGGCTCATAGAAGGTGTAAACGGCGGAAATGCCGTCGTTCAGCACGTCGAGGATCGACACCATCTTGAGCGCACCGGCGCTGCCGTCGGGCAGCGTTTCGCGGAACTCCACCAGCCGCGAGTTGACCCGGCTCTGCAGGAGGAACTGGGTGTACTGGTCGATGCTGTCGTGGTCCATGCCGCCGCCCGCATGGCGGCCGTTCTGGTAGCGAAGGTAGAGCTGGTAGTGCTCGGGCACGAAACAGAGCTTGAGCACCCGCGCCTGGAGGTCGGCATGCTGCTTCACCGCGCGTCGCTGGCTGCGCGTGGGGTGGAAGCTGTTCGCCAGCACCCGCAGCGGAATGCACGCGCGGCAGCCGTCGCAGTAGGGCCGATAGGTGAACATGCCGCTGCGCCGGAAGCCGCTGAGCACCAGGTCGGAGTAGGCGTCGTTGTGGATCAGGTGGCTGGGCGTGGCCACCTGCGAGCGGGCCTGGCGATCCGGCAGGTAACTGCAAGGATAGGGCGCCGTCGCGTAGAACTGCAGGGTGTGAAGCGGAAGGTCCTTGAGGTGCGTCACGTCGTCACATCGAAAGAAGGAGGTCGCGCGGAAAGGATTTCGGTCCAGTATACGGGGTCGAAACGCCACTGTGGCCCGTCCTCCCGCCGCGCGTGGGCCACATGGGCGACGAAGCGCCTGCGCGGCATTTCGCGGGCGCCCAGGCTCGCAAGGTGGGCCGTGTTCTGCTGGCAATCGATCATTTGCACGCCGAAGCGCCTGCAAAGCGACACCAGCGCCGCCAGCGCGATCTTCGAGGCGTCGGGCCGGCGGGTGAACATCGATTCGCCGAAAACCGCACGGCCCAGCGCCACGCAGTAGAGGCCGCCCGCCAGCTTGCCGTCGATCCAGGTCTCGACGCTGTGGGCATGGCCGGCGCGGTGCAAATCCGTATAGGCCCGCACCATGTCCGGAACGATCCAGGTGCCCGACTGGCCCGTGCGCGGCGAGCGCGAGCAGGCCTCGATGACGGCCCCGAAGTCATGGTCGATGCGCACCTCGCAGCCCGGCGTGTCCGCGAAGCGCGCCAGGGTTTTCCTCAGCGAGCGGTGCAGCCTGAAGTCGGCCACCTGGAGCACCATGCGCGGATCGGGGCTCCACCAGAGGATCGGCTGGTCTTCGCTGAACCACGGAAAGACGCAGTTGCCATAGGCCTGCATCAAAGTATCGACATCCAGAGCCCCTCCGGCCGCGAGCAGGCCGGGCACCGGGTCGGCAATGCCCCATGCCGATGCGGGATCGGGCAGCGCGTCTCCGGGTTCAAGCCAAGGCAGTTGTTGCATGTTCGTAGGTATACACGGCTTATCGAAAACTGAATCCAGTTGAGGGAAAATTGCGTACGCCCCAGGTCTGCCCAGCAGGCAGCGGCCTGGGCGTAGCGACCGCTGGCACGACACACCCACAAGACCCGTCGAAGACTATATAGTGCACAGCTTGAATTCGCCGCCGTACTCCCAGGTACCCGCGGCGGATCCGGCTGGCATCTGTTTCGCGCCGGGATCAGCACAAGAGGACCACGTTGACCACTGAACCCAATCCCACACGCTTCGGCAGCGGCCAAGCGGTGCGCAGACTCGAGGACGAAAGCCTGTTGGCCGGCGCCGGACGCTACACCGACGACGTCACGTTGCCAGACCAGGCGCACCTTGTCTTCCTGCGGTCTTCCTATCCCCACGCGCGCATCCGCGCCATGGACACCAGCGCCGCGGCCGCCATGCCCGGCGTGCTGTGCGTGATCACCGGGGCCGACATGGCGCAGGCCGGCGTCAAGCCGATGCCCGGCGCCGCCGGCTTCAAGCGCGCGGACGGCAGCGACAGCGCCAGCCCGCCGCGCCACGCAATGGCGCATGAACGCACCCGCTTCGTCGGCGAGGCCGTGGCGCTCGTGGTGGCCGACACCGTGCAGCAGGCGCGCGACGCCTGCGAAGCCATCATGGTCGACTACGAAGACCTGCCGATGGTGGTCGACCTGGCCAGCGCCACCGCCGAAGGCGCGCCGCAGTTGTGCGAAGAGGCTTCCGGCAACGTCGCCGCCGAAATGCGCCACGGCAGCAGCGAGGCTGCCACCGCCGCCTTTGCCAAGGCCAGCCATGTGGTGGCGCTCGATGTGAACAACCAGCGCGTGGTCGCGCTCACCATCGAGCCGCGTTCCGTGCTCGCGGCGCAAGACAACGAAACCGGCCGCCTCACGATCCGCATGAGCACGCAGATGCCCTCCGGCGTTCGCGATTCGCTGTGCGCGGCCATCGGCCTGCCCAAGGAAAAGGTGCGCGTGGTCGTGGGCGACGTGGGCGGCGGCTTCGGCATGAAAACCGGCGCCTACCCTGAAGACATCGCGGTGGCGTTTGCCGCGCTGCAGGTCCATCGCCCGGTGAAATGGGTGGCCGACCGCAGCGAAGAATTCCTGTCGAGCGCGCACGGCCGCGACATAGAGGCCCGCGCCGAGATGGCGCTGGATGCCAACGGCAAGATCCTGGCGTTGCGCATCAAGACGCTCGCCAACGTGGGCGCCTATGCCACCGGCACCGGCGTGGCCATCCAGCTGCTCATCGGCCCCTGGGTGCAGACCAGCGTCTACGACATCCAGACCATCGACTTCCATTTCAAGGCGGTGCTCACCAACACCGCGCCCACCGGCGCCTACCGCGGCGCGGGCCGCCCTGAGGCCATCTTCACCATCGAGCGGCTGATGGACGAGGCCGCGCGCCAGACCGGCATCGACCGCATCGCGCTACGCCGGCGCAACTTCATCCGCCCCGAGCAGATGCCGTACAAGAACCCGATGGCACAGACCTACGACACCGGCAACTTCGAGTCGGTGATGGACCAGGCGCTGATGCTGGCCGACTGGCAGGGCTTCGAGGGCCGCGCCGCCGCGTCCGCCAGCCAGGGCAAGCACCGCGGCCTGGGCATTGCAACCTTCCTCGAATGGACCGGCGGCAACGTGTTCGAGGAGCGCGTGACCGTCTCGGTGCAGGCCGAGGGCGTGATCGAGGTGTTCTCGGCCGTCAACGCGATGGGGCAGGGAATTGCCACCTCGCTCGCGCAACTGGCCGTGGACGCCTTCGGCGTGCCCATCGACAAGGTGCGCGTGGTGCTCGGCGACACCGATCGCGGCGACGGCTTCGGGAGCGCCGGTTCGCGTTCGCTCTTCACCGGCGGATCGGCCGTGCGCATCGGCGCGGAACGCACCATCGACAAGGCGCGCGAACTCGCGGCGCAGGAGTTCGAGGCGGCCGTCGACGACATCACCTACACGCGCGGCGTCTTCATGGTGGCCGGCACCGACCTGGAGCTCGACCTGTTCACGCTCGCCGGCAAGCAGCCGGACCGCGAAATCTTCGTCGACTCCACCAGCACCGTGGCCGGCCCGACCTGGCCCAACGGCTGCCACATCTGCGAGATCGAGATCGATCCGCCCACCGGCGAAATCAGCGTGGTGGCCTACAGCTCGGTCAACGACGTGGGCCGCGTCATCAATCCGATGATCGTGCGCGGCCAGCTCGAGGGCGGCGCGGTGCAGGGCATCGGGCAGGCGCTCTACGAGCAGGTGGTGTACGACCACGAAACCGGCCAGCCCGTTACCGGCAGCCTGATGGACTACGCAGCGCCGCGCGCCGACATCGTCGACACCATGTTCAACATGGAAATGGACGAATCCACGCCTTGCAAGAACAACCCGCTGGGCGTGAAGGGCGTGGGCGAACTGGGCACCATCGGCGCCACGCCGGCCATCGTGAACGCAGTGGCCGACGCCTTCGCGCGCAACGGGCTCGCCACCCGCGCGCCTCGGCTGCACATGCCGCTGAGTCCGGCGCGTGTCTGGCAGGCGATGCAGACGGTCGATTGAGCAATCGTTTTCGTGGGGCAGAAAGGCGCCTGCCGTGCTTGTCACCACTGAAGCAAAGACCGATGCGATCAGCGTCTCCAGCTACCGCTGCGACGCGGGGCCCGAGGCACGGCCCTTCACCGAACTGCACGAGGGCTACTCGGTCTCTTACGTGCGCAAGGGCAGCTTCGGCTACCGCACGCGCGGCCATGCCTACGAACTGGTGACCGGCTCGGTGCTGGTCGGGCGCCCCGGGGACGAGTACGTCTGCACGCACGACAACCACGTGTGCGGCGACGAGTGCCTCGCGTTTCATCTGTCCCCCGGTTTCGTCGACCTGATCGGCGGTGACTCGAAGACCTGGCGCGTCGGCGGCCTGCCGCCACTGGCCCAACTGGTGGTGATCGGCGAACTCGCCCAGGCCGCAGCCGAAGGGCAGGGCGACGCGGGCCTGGACGAACTCGGCATGTGGTTCGCGAGCCGCTTCGTCGAAGTCGTGTCCGGCCGCCGGAAGTCGGTGCCGCCGTCCACCGCGGCGGCGCGAGACCGTCGCCGGGCGGTCGATGCAGCCATGTGGATCGACGCCAATTCGCCGCATGACATCGACCTCGACGGCGCGGCGGCCGAGGCTGGGCTGAGTTCCTTCCACTTCCTGCGCCTGTTCTCGCAGGTGCTGGGCGTCACGCCGCATCAGTACCTCGTGCGCTCGCGCCTTCGCCGTGCCGCACGCCTGTTGGCCGAGGACGACGCCCGCCCCGTGACCGAGATCTCGCTCGACGTGGGCTTTGCCGATCTCAGCAATTTCGTGCGCACCTTCCACCGCGCGGCTGGCGTGTCGCCCAGCGGCTTTCGCAAGGCGGCGCGGGGAGATCGCAAGATTTTCCAAGACCGCATCGCGGCGCTTCTCGATGATGAACGCCTGATCCAGCCATCGGGCCGGGTCGCATCACTCTGAAGCGAGGCAGAACATGGCCACCATCTGCAAGGAATTCATCGTCGAAGCGGACGCCGCCCAGGTCTGGGATGCGTTGCGCGACTTCAAGGCGGTGCACGTGCGGCTCGCGCCGGGCTTTCTCGCGGGTTGCACGATCGACGCCGAAGGCGCCCGCGTGCTCACCTTCGCCAACGGCCTCGTGGCGCGCGAGGTGCTCGTCGGCATCGATGAAGCGCATCGGCGGCTGGCCTACACCGTCGCCGGTGGCAAGGCCAGCCATCACCACGCATCGGCGCAGGTGTTCGCGGAAGGCCCAGGGCGCTCTCGCTTCGTCTGGATCACCGACGTGCTGCCCGATGCGATGGCCGCGTACATCGAGCCGATGATGGCGCAAGGCGCCGCCGCGATGAAGGCGGCGCTCGAAGCGCAGGCCGCCTAGAAGTCTTCGAGCGGCAGGCCGACGTAGTTCTCGGCCAGCGAGGTGGAGGCCGCGTGCGAATGCACGAGGTAGTCGAGTTCCGCCTCCTGGATCTTCTGGCCGAAGGCGCCTGTTTCCGGAAAGCGGTGCATCAGCGAAGTGAACCACCACGAGAAGCGCTCGGCCTTCCACACGCGGCGCAGGCACAGGTTCGAATAACGGTCGAGTGCAGAAGCCGATTTCTCGCGATAGAAGATTTCCAGCGCACGCGAGAGATAGCCCACGTCGGCGGTCGCGAGATTCAGCCCCTTGGCACCGGTCGGCGGCACGATGTGCGCCGCGTCGCCCGCCAGGAACAGCGAGCCGAAACGCATCGGCTCGGCGACGAAGCTGCGCAGCGGCGCGATGCTTTTCTCGATCGACGGGCCGGTCACCAGCCGCTCGCGCGCCTCGGGGTCCAGGCGTGCGCGCAGTTCGTTCCAGAAGGCCTCGTCGCTCCAGTTTTCCACGCGCTCCTCGGTCGGCACCTGCACGTAGTAGCGGCTGCGCGTGGCGCTGCGCATGCTGCACAGCGCGAAGCCGCGCTCGGTGTTCGCGTAGATGAGTTCGTGCGACACCGGCGGCACGTCGGCCAGCACGCCGAGCCAGCCGAAGGGGTAGATCTTTTCGTAGGTCTGGATCGCATCGGCCGGCACGCTCGCGCGGCTCACGCCATGGTAGCCGTCGCAGCCGGCGATGAAGTCGCACTCGATCTCGTGCGTCTGGCCGTCCTTTTCGTAGCGCACGCGCGGCTTGCTCGAATCGAAGTCGTGCAGGCTGACGTTGGCCGCGCTGTAGACGGTGGTCAGGCCTTCGGCCTCGCGCGCTTCCATCAGGTCGCGCGTCACTTCGGTCTGGCCGTACACCGTGACCTGCTTGCCGCCCGTGAAGCCGTGCATGTCGATGCGATGGCGCGCGCCCTTGAAGAGCAGCTCGATGCCTTCGTGCGGCAGGCCTTCGGCCTTGGCCCGCGCGTCGACGCCGGCGCGTGCCAGCAGGTCCATGGTGACCTGTTCGAGCACGCCGGCGCGGATGCGCCCGAGCACGTAGTCGCCGCTCTGGCGTTCGACGATGACGTTGTCGATGCCTGCCTTGTGCAGAAGCTGACCGAGCAGAAGTCCGGCGGGGCCGGCGCCGATGATCGCGACCTGGGTGCGCATGTTCGTGTCTCCGAGAGGGTTTCACGGAGCGTAGGGCGCGGCCGCCCCTCTGTGGCGGCGGCGCGCGATGCTCTGTGCGATCATGCGAACGCGTGCGCGATGATCGCGCAACACTTCGAGCAAACGACGAACCGACGACGAATGACCATCGCCAGAGCCGACTTCATCGAGGGCATCGCCAAGGGAATGGCGGTGCTCGAGAGCTTCGACACGGAGCGCCAGCGGCTCAACGCCACGCTGGCCGCAGAGCGCGCCGGCCTCACGCGCGCCGCGGCTCGCCGCCATCTGCTGACGCTGGCACACCTGGGCTACCTGGAAACCGACGGCAGCTATTTCTGGATGGCGCCGAAGGTGCTGCGCTTCTCCGGCAGCTATCTCGCGTCGTCGCGCCTGCCGCGCGCCCTGCAGCCCACGCTGAACCGGCTGGCGGCGCAGACGGGCGAGTCTTTCTCGGCGGTGGTGCTCGACGGCGAAGAGGTGGTCATCGTCGCGCGCAGCGGCAATTACGGCACGCCGACGCGCGTGCTGGCCTACGGCCTGCACCTGGGCGCACGGCTGCCGGCCCATGCCACCTCGACCGGCCGCGTGCTGCTGGCTGCGATGGCGCCGACCGTGTTCACGCAATGGCTCAAGGGTCGTCATCTGGCGCGCCTCACGCCCCAGACCGTGACCCAGGCGCGCGGCCTGCGCCAGCTGGTTGCCCGCGCCCGCAAGGACGACTATTGTTTTGCCAGCGAGGAACACGAGCTGGGTGTGCAGGCGCTGGCGGTGCCGCTGCGCGACATGCAGGGCCACACGGTGGCGGCGTTGAACGTGGTGCTGTCGGGCACGCGCTACCAGGAAGAGGCCCTGCAGCGCGACATGCTGCCGCTATTGTTCGAAGCCGCGCGGGAAGTGCGTTCGTTGCTCTGACGCGTCCTTCGATCTGAACTTTAGCGAAGGCCCAAGCCTCGAATCCCCGAAACGGACACAACCATGCGACTCCTCCTCCTAGAAGACGATGTGATGATCGGCGAAGCCGTGCTCGACCTGTTGCGTGCCGAGCAGTACGCGGTGGATTGGGTGAAAGACGGCGAAGCCGCGGAGTCGGCGCTGCGCACCCAGCAGTACGACCTGGTGATGCTCGACCTGGGCGTGCCGCGACGCGACGGGCTCGAAGTGCTGCGCAACCTGCGCGCGCGCAAGCAGCGCATGCCGGTGCTCATCGCCACCGCGCGCGACTCGGTGCAGCAGCGCATAGAAGGGCTCGACGCCGGCGCTGACGACTACGTGCTCAAGCCCTACGACCTCGAAGAACTCCTGGCCCGCATCCGCGCCTTGCTGCGTCGCGCGGCGGGCCGTGCCGAGCCGGTGTACGAGCACATGGGCGTGAGCATCAACCCGGCCACGCGCGAGGTCTCGGTGGCCGGCCAGCCGGTGGTGCTGTCGGCCCGCGAATGGGCCGTTCTGGAGCCGCTGCTCGCACGGCCCGGCATGGTGCTGTCGCGCGCCCAGCTCGAGGAAAAGCTCTACAGCTGGAAGGACGAGATCAGCAGCAACGCGGTGGAGGTGTACGTGCACGGCCTGCGCAAGAAGCTCGGTGCCGAGCTGATCCGCAACGTGCGCGGCGTCGGCTACATGGTGCCGAAGGTATGAGGCGCAGGCTGACCGGTTCCCTGCGCGCGCGGCTGTTGTGGTTCCTGCTGGCGGCCATCGTGCTGGCGGCCAGCGCGCAGGCGCTGGTGGCGTACCGCACGGTGCTTGCCGAAGCCGACGACATCTTCGACTACCACATGCAGCAGATGGCGCTGTCGCTGCGTGCCGGCCTGCCGCCGAGCGCCGCGGTCGGCGGTATCGGCACGGGCGAGCAGAACTTCGATTTCGTCGTGCAGGTGTGGACCGCCGACGGCGTGCGCATTTTCGAATCCGCCGAAGAGGCGGCGCTGCCGCAGCTCGCGGTGCTGGGCTTTGCCGACGTGCATGCGCGCGGCACCACGTACCGCGTGTTCTCGATGCAGACGCGCGGGCTGGTGATCCAGGTGGCGCAGGACATGGCCGCGCGGCGGCACATGGCCGGCTCGCTCGCATTGCGGACCATCGCGCCGGTGGCGCTGATGGCACCGCTGCTGATGCTGGTCGTGTGGTGGGTGGTGAGCCGCTCGCTCGCGCCGGTGGCGCGGGTGCGCAAACAGGTGGCGTCGCGTCAGGCAGACGACCTGTCGCCGGTGAGCGAGGAAGACCTGCCGGAAGAAGTGCGCCCGCTCGTGCAGGAACTGAACCTGCTGTTCGGCCGGGTGCGGCATGCCTTCGATGCGCAGAAGCACTTCGTCGCCGATGCCGCGCATGAACTGCGCTCGCCGCTGGCCGCGTTGAAGCTGCAGGTGCAGGGGCTGCAGCGCGCCCCCGACGGCGCGTCGCGCGACCTGGCCGTGAGCCGGCTGGTGGCGGGCATCGACCGTGCCACGCGCCTCGTCGAGCAGATGCTTGCGCTGGCCCGCCACGAGGCCAGCATGGCGTCCGGCGCCACGCCCGAGCCGGTCGATCTTTCCGAGGTGGCGCGGCTCGCGGTGTCCGACGCGGTGGCCGCGGCGCAGGCGCGGGGCATCGACATCGGCATCACCCATGCCGATGCTGCCGTCGTCAGCGGCCAGTCCGAGGCGCTGCGCATGCTGCTGCGCAACCTGCTGGAAAACGCCGTGAAGTACACACCCGTCGAAGGCCGGGTCGACATCGCCATCGCCAGGCGCGACGACGCGGTCGAACTCAGCGTCGACGACAGCGGCCCCGGGCTGCCCGAGGCCGAGCGCGAACGCGTGCTCGACCGCTTCTACCGCTCGGGCGAAACCCAGGCGCCCGGCAGCGGGCTGGGCCTGGCCATCGTCAAATCGATTGCCGAGTTGCACGGCGCGACCGTGGCGCTCGACGCCTCGCCGAGCCTGGGCGGCCTGCGGGTGCTGGTGCGCTTTCCGGCCCACGCCTGAGCCCTTTTTCGGGTGGGGCGTCGTTTAAGCGGCGCTTAAGTCAGTGCGGCGACATTCCTTTCATCGTGTTGCGTGCATACGCCTTGAAAGGAACCGACAAATGAACTCCCGTCTGACTTCGCCCCGCGCCCTGGTGATTGCCTTGGCGACCGCGGGTGTGATCGGTGCCGTCGGTGCCGGTGCCTACACCAGCGCTCGCGCCGTGGGCGCGCCGGCCACCACCAACGCAGTCGCCACGGCGCCCGCGGCCATGGTCACGCTGCCCGACTTCTCGACCATCACCTCGCGCGATGGCCCGGCCGTGGTCAACATCAGCGTGACCGGCACCATGAAGGCGTCGGACGACGAGGCCGCGGCCGAGATCCAGGGCATCGACCCCGATGACCCGATGTTCCAGTTCTTCCGCCGCTTCCAGGGCCAGATGAACCCGCGCGGCCAGCAGCAGCAACGCGACGTGCCGGTGCGCGCGCAGGGTTCGGGCTTCATCGTCGACCCCAGCGGCATCATCATCACCAACGCCCACGTGGTGAAGGACGCGAAGGAAGTCACCGTCAAGCTGACCGACCGCCGCGAGTTCCGCGCCAAGGTGCTGGGCGCCGACGCCAAGACCGACATCGCGGTGCTGAAGATCGACGCCAAGAACCTGCCGGTGCTCGCACTGGGCAACACCAAGGACCTGAAGGTCGGCGAATGGGTGCTGGCCATCGGCTCGCCCTTCGGCTTCGAGAACACGGTGACGGCCGGCGTGGTGAGCGCCAAGGGCCGCTCGCTGCCCGACGACAGCTACGTGCCGTTCATCCAGACCGACGTGGCGGTGAACCCCGGCAACTCCGGCGGCCCGCTGCTCAACACGCGCGGCGAGGTGGTCGGCATCAACTCGCAGATATACAGCCGCAGCGGCGGCTACCAGGGCCTGTCGTTCGCCATTCCCATCGACGTGGCGATCCAGGTGAAGGACCAGATCGTCGCGACCGGCAAGGCCACGCACGGCCGGCTCGGCGTGGCGGTGCAGGAAGTGAACCAGGCCTTTGCCGATTCGTTCAAGCTCGACAAGCCCGAAGGCGCGCTGGTCTCGAACATCGAGAAGGGCGGCCCCGGCGACAAGGCCGGCCTGAAGGCCGGCGACGTGATCCGCAAGGTCAACGGCCAGCCGATCATTTCCTCGGGCGACCTGCCCGCGGTGATCGGCCAGCAGGCCCCGGGCAAGCAGGTCACGCTCGAGGTGTGGCGCCAGGGCGAACGCCAGGAACTGCAGGCCAAGCTCGGCGACGCGAGCGACAAGCCGGCGAAGGTCGCCAAGGCCGATGCCGACGTGGGGCAGGGCAAGCTGGGGCTGGCGCTGCGTCCGCTGCAGCCGCAGGAAAAGCGCGAAGCCTCGGTCGACAACGGCCTGCTGATCGAAGACGCCGCAGGCCCCTCGGCCCTGGCGGGCGTGCAGGCGGGCGACGTGCTGCTGGCCATCAACGGCACGCCGGCGCAGAGCGTGGAGCAGGTGCGCGAGGTGGTGGCCAAGGCCACCAACAAGTCGGTGGCGCTCTTGATCCAGCGCGGCGAAGACAAGATCTTCGTGCCGGTTCGCATCGGCTGACCGGCCCTGAAGGCGACGGCCGGATGACGCCGCCCGCAGAGCCGCCGCGAGAAGCGGGCGAGGGGCGCGCGACGGGCGGCGGCCTGTCGGCGCACATCCTGCCCACGTCGGCCACCATGATCGGCGTGTGCATGACCGTGATGTCGATCGGGCATCTCGGACCGCGCGACGACATGCGGCTGCTCATCGACCGCCTGCTGGCCGTGGACGCGCTGGTCTTCCTGACCAGCGCGTTGCTGTCTTTCATATCGATGCGTTCGCGCCGCTCCGGCGCGCGGCTGGAGAGCTGGGGCGAGGGAGTGTTCATCGCCGGCCTCGCGCTGCTGGCGCTCGGGGCCGTTACCCTGGCCTTCGCGTTGCGCTGACGCGGTTCAGGCCAGGGTGCAGGGCCAGTCCATCAGCACCCGCGTTCCCCCGGCGTGTTCGTCGGCGGTTTCTATCCGCAACTTGGCGCCGATCGACTGGGCGCGCGCCCGCATGTTGGCTATGCCGTGCCCCGGCGGGCGGCTGCCGTCGGGCGCGGCAGGCAGGCCCCGGCCGTTGTCGGTGAGCATGATGCGCACCAGCGGCGGCGTCTCTTCGCCGTGCCAACTCGCGTGCATCACGATGCGCGTGGCCGACGCATGCTTGAGCACGTTGGTGAAGGCTTCGAGCAGGATGCGCTGCAACTGCAGGGCCGCCTGAGCGGCAAAGGGCGCGGTGGCCGGTATCACGGCCACGTCCCACACCAGCTCGATGCCGGCCGCATCCAGGCGCGGCTGCAAGCGGTAGCGCAACGTGGCCAGAACGGTCGGCAGGTCGTCGTAGGTGGGTTGCAGCGAGTCGACGGCCATGCGCATCTCGTCGAGCGCGAGCTTCACGTGCTCCTCGACCACGTTGCGGTCGGGCGCGGGCTGCGTCACGACATTGAGCAGGCCCACCAGTTGCGAGCCGACCCCGTCGTGGATCTCCCGCATGATGCGCTGGCGCTCCAGCAGCACGGCCTGCTCCTGCTGCTGCTGGCGCATTGTGTCGAAAGCGCCGCGCAACTGCGCCTCGCGCTCGTCGATGCGGGCCGCGAGGTTGGCGTTGAGCGCCCTGTAGTCGGCCACGGTGCGGCTGTAGCGCTCTACCACCAGTCCGGCCAGGATCATCACGAAGATGAACATGGCATGCGCGGTCAGCGTGTACTCGGCGCCGCCGAACAGGCCCATGCGCACCAGCAGCAGGTCGTGCGCGCCGGCCAATATGGCGAGCGAGCCCGCCGCCATCAGCACCTTCGCGATGCGGCGGCGCCCCACCAGCGCGCCGTAAACCACATAGGGCAGGCAGACGATGCTCGTCACCTGCAGGATCACGAGGCCGCTGGTCCACAGCTTCGGCAGCGCGAAGGCGAAAGAGGCGCAGGCCAGCATGACGGTGGTGGCCAGCGCGGCGTAGATCGACCGCACCAGCCAAGGCGGGTTGCGCTCCAGCACCAGCAGCACGAAGCGCGCGATGAATCCGATGTGGCAGGCATAGCAGACCGCGACCACTGCGCCCCACAGCGGCCAGGGCACGGGCACTTCGGGCCACACCCGGTCGAGGTTGCGCGCCACGCCCGAGAGCGCGGCGAGCGCGAAGCAGCCGTAGAGCGCATCGCGCTGGCGCAGCCACAGCCCGCCCGCCATGCCGCCCATCAGCAGCAGGCTGACCGCATAGACGATGGCCGAGGTGTTGCGCCAGTTCTGCTGTGCGCGGTAGATGGGCGCGAGCGAGGCCTCGGTGCCGTACTGAACGCTGGCCAGCCCGGCACCGCGCTGCCGCTGGATGGTGGTGCGCACCACCAGCACCTGCGGCTGGCCCTCCCGGTGCAGCGCGGCCGCGACATGCACCAGGTGGTTGCCCTTGGAGGCCTCGTAGCCCGGGTCGCCCAACGTGCCGTAGCTGGCCACCAATGCATCGTTGAAAGACACGGCCACCTGGTTGCCAACGCCGGACATCAGCAGCGCCGACGGGGCGTTCGCCGGCACCGCGGAGGCGGGAAGCTCGATGCGGTAGCTGGCCTTGCCGCCGAGGCCGGGAAATTCATGGTCCCAGCGAAAGGGCAAGGGGACGCGGCGCACCTGCGTCGGCAGGCCGTCGGGCTCGAGGGTGGCTTCGGCGGAACTCACGTCGAGCACGCCGGGAGTTTCGGGTACCTCGGCGCCGGAGGCATGCGCGTGGAGCGCCATTGCCGCGAGCAGCGGCAGCCACAGCGCCGCCAGCAGCCAGCGGCGCACCCCCCCGGGAATCACGCTAGGGAAGCCAGCCGAGGTTGCGGGCCTCGAACACCGCTTCCGATTTGTTGTGCACATCCAGCTTGCCGTAGATATTGCGGATATGGGTTTGGACTGTCGAGGCCGAGACTCCCATTTGCGTGCCCACTTCGACATAGGTGAAACCACGAGAGACGAGGTCGAGCACCTCGAACTCGCGCGGCGACAGGCGCTCCGGGCGAATGCTGCCGCCGCCGAAGGGCGACGATGCGGCCGGCTTGGCGGGCGCCGCGGTGCCGGCACGGGCCTGCCAGCGGCGCAGCAGCTGCCGCGCGATCACCGGCGACATGGGCGAGCCGCCCGCTCGCAGGTGGCGGATGTGGGTGGCCAGCTCTGTCTCGGTGCCGTCCTTCAGCAGGTAGCCGCTGGCGCCGGCCTCGAAGGCCTGGACCATGTTGGCCTCGTCGCCGAAGATCGACAGCACCATCACCGCGCAGGCCGGCTGCATGGTGCGGCACTGGCTGATCACCTGCAGCCCGGGGCGGTCGGGCAGGCCCAGGTCCACCAGCAGCACGTCGACCGGGTTCTCGTTCAGCCAGGCCAGGATGTCGGTGGCATTGGAGGCGCTGAAGGCCAGGCTCAGCAACGGATCCGCGTCGACCACGCGCGCGATGCGCTGGCGCATGCCGGTGTCGTCTTCGACCAGGGCAACCTGCGTTGCCGGCGTCATGCGCCTGCCTGCTGCGTCACCCAGCGCCAGTTCTGTCGATCGATGGTTTGCGGATTCGGGGTCGGGCCCTTCTGGAAAACTTGCACGGTGATGCGGTCGGTGTCGATGTCGAGAAGGCCCCAGTTGCATTGCAGCGCGCCCAGCGTGACCAACGGGCATATTGCCGCGCCGGACGCTGTGGCCTCGAACAGCAACCGTCCGCGCTCGGTAGGGTACTGAGTGATCTTGTTGTGGTGGACGTCGCCGCTCAGGATGAGGATGCGGTATTCGTCCGCCAGTGCCAGCAGTCGGTCGTGCTCCGCGGCGCAGTCGAGCCAGGTTTCGCCGCTGTTGGCTTCGAACACGACCCCCGAGGCCAGAAGGTGAACCGTGTCGGACGAGGCGTCTATGCAGGCCGCCTCGAAGGCGTCGAGTTGCTTGCTGCCCATCAGCGCCTTGCGGCCGCGCGTCGACTTGAAGCTGCGGCCGTCGGTGAGGTGAAGCAGCACGTTTTCGGCAAGCGGCACGTTGCTGTAGCCGGGCGGCGGCACGTTGGCAGCCCACGGCGGCGGTACCTGTGGAAAGCTGCCGGGCGCGAACCTGGCGGCCAGTGCCTTGCGATAGCGCGCGAACACCGCGCGCGTCGGCGGCAGCAGGTGGCTGTACTGCGGCTGTCCTTCGACCTGCGCGCCGCATGAGCCGTTCCAGAGAAAGTCGTGGTCGTCCCAGATGGCGTGCGTGCGCAGCGTGGGGGTCTTCACGAGCGCGGAGAAGCCGGGGTGGCTGACCTGCTTGTAGAGACGCTCATGCGCATGCAGGGCGAAGGTGTTGGCGTCCATGGCCTGCACTTCGGCGGTGCTCAGTCCGTCGGCGTCGTAGTAGGCCGAGTCGCCCAGCAGCACCAGCTCGTTGCATTGAGCCTGTGCAATCTGGTCCCACACGGGTTGGTCGGGGAAGCTGTACGCGCTCATGCAGGACGTGAAGGCGATGCGCATGGTGAAGAGAAACCCTCGGAGGCTGTTTTCGAATCACGCCGAGGGTAGGGGGCGGGTGTGCCCCTGCACATCCTATATACGGGGGAGGCGCGGCGCGGCTTTTGCCGGCTGGTTGTGCGGTGCCTGAATCCGCGCGCGCCTGACCCGTTACTTGCTGCGGCGTCGCGTGGGCGCCGGCTTCTCGGCCGGCACGTAGGTCTGCGACGGCGCGGCGCCGCCGTCCACGCCCAGGCGGCCACCGCCGCCGAGGCCCTGGCCGCGCACCGTCTGCGCCTTGTAGTTGCGCAGCGAACGGACCATCTGGTTGAAGGCGTCCATGAAGGCGGCGGCAATCACCTTGCCTTGGGGCGTTCGCGTGTAGCCGCCGATGCCACCGGCGGCGGAAAGGCCGCTCAGGTTGCCGAAGCCGCCGAAGTCGGTCTTGGAGGCGCTGCCTTCCGCGGCCGCGACCTGCACGCCGGAGCGGTTGTCGATCAGGGTCAGCAGCGCGCTGGCTTCCTTGGTCTGCATGCTGGCGCCGAGCTGCGCGATGGCACGGCCACGGCCGCCACCCACCAGGCCGCCGAGCGCGCCACCCAGGCCACCGGCGTCGCTGTTGCTGAACACGATTTCGGGCGACAGGCCGTAATCGGACGCCACCATCTGGCCGCGGCCGAAGTTGCTGCCGCCGCGCATTTCGCCCGACTGCTGCAGCGCGCGTTCACGCGTCATGGCGTTCATGCCGGCGGCGCCGCGCTCGACCACGACGAAGCAGTTCGATTGCTGCACCAGCAGGCGCAGCAGGTTGGCGGTGGGCGGCAGCTTGTATTCGCCGGTGAGCACCGTGTACCAGCCGGCGCTCTGGTTCTCGATCAGCGAAACCGTGCCCAGCGGGGAGTCGCAGCGCTCGAGCTGGCTGCTTTCGCCGGAGGTCGCTCCGCCGGCGGCGCTGCCGGTGGCCACGGTCTTGGCCGACTGGCTGCCCATTTGCATGTCCATGGTCTGGCAACCCGAAAGGGCCAGCAGGCCGGCGAGTGCGCTTGCGAGAGAAAGTTTGGAAAAAGCCATGTCCCGATCTGTCAAGTGAAAACAAAGCGGCGCGCCCGGGGAGGCGCCACCTGTCTCAACCGAAGATGGGACCGCATGGCCTGTCGTGACCTCCCGACTCGTCGCGCCAGCGACCGCGGGACGATACGGACCGACGGACCGGCGCACCAGTGCCAAAAGTCATGGGTGTGCGCGGGCGATGAATGAATTTGCCCGGTTCAGGACAGGTAATTGCCGTTGGCTTCGGGCTGGAACAGCACCGAGACCACGCGCGCCTCGCCTTCCGCGCCGTTGGGCATGTGCCAGCGCGCAAGCGCGCCGGCACGCTGTCCGAGCAGGCCGATGCCGACAGGCGACAGCACCGACACGCAGCCCGCGCCGGGCTGGGCGTCGTCGGGATAGCAGAGGGTGATTTTCTGCTTCTGGCGGGTGGCCGGGTCTTCGATCTCGACTTGCGAGTTCATCGTGACGATGTCCGCGGGCACCTCGCGCGAGGGCAGGATGTCGGCCACGTCGAGCAGGTCGGACAAGGCCGGCGGAATGGCGCCGCCCGCCAGTTTGCCGAGGCGGACGAAGTCGAGTTCGGTGAGCGTGCGCTCTCCGAGAATGGTTGCAGGCATGAAGCACTCCAATTGAATGCGACGCCGCCCGTTGCCGTGGAAGAGCAGGCGAAGTCGCTACCGCGCGGGGTGGTGCCCGGCGGTCAATGGTTCGCGCAACAAGAAAGAAGGTAGCGGACCGCCGGGCTCAGGAAAGTGCGGAGGTGCGTCGCAAGACCGTCGTGATCGCCACCGCAACGACGACGCCCGCGCCACGGCCGGCCGCTGCCTGGGGCAGGGCTGCGCGTGCAGGGTGCTTGCGGAACGTGGACGGGAGGGCCATTCGGTCGAGTTTAGGTGCCAGGGTGGTGCGCATCAAGCGAATGGCCTCACGTGTCTTGCCGGTAAGAGCCGGACACTGGTATGCACAATCGCGCGATGCGCACTTTTCTTCTGTTCGTTGCGACGGCTCTCGCGGAAATCATCGGCTGCTATCTGCCTTACCTGTGGCTCAAGCAGGACCGCACGGCCTGGCTGCTGGTGCCCGCGGCGATCAGTCTCGCGGCCTTCGCATGGCTGCTGACCTTGCATGAAGCGGCGGCGGGCCGTGTCTATGCGGCCTACGGCGGCGTGTACATCGGCGTGGCGATCATCTGGTTGTGGGCGGTCGACGGCATCCGGCCGACTGGATGGGACATGGCCGGTGTCGCGGTGTGTCTCGCGGGCATGGGGCTCATCGCGTTCCAGCCGCGGTAGCCGGAGCAAGACTCACGGCTTGCTGGCGTGGCGAATCGGAATCAGCAGGTCGGTGCGCAAGTCGGCTTGAGAGACCGTGCGCGGTGAATTCAGGTAGTGCTCCAGCGTGGGCCGGTCGTCGGGCTCGTAGCCGCTGCCGGGCAGCCATCGCGCATAGAGAGATTGCACGGCTGCGTTGATGCGCGCATAAGGGCCGGCCAGGCGATGCACGGCATAGCGGCCGCCGGGTATGTCGAGCAGTTCGACATCCGTGTCGTCTTCCGGCCAGGGCTCGGGCGAGGCGTCGCGGCGTAGTACCTGAAGCCGCTGGTGTCCTCCGGGTCGCTGAATGAAGCGCCCCAGTGCTCCGACAGCACTCGCGTGCCTGCATGAAGGCGCAACCGTCGGTGGGTGTGGGGGATGGTCGCGAACGATCCCCGGTGCCGCAGCGCATGCAGCCGCTGCGTCTGGCGTTCGACGATCCGAACGGTGGGCGCAGTGCTGCCGTCGTTGCCGGCCTGCGGCATCGCGTCGACATCGAGCACCGCGCGGACCATCTGCCGCTGGAAATCGCGCGGCGACTGTCCGGTGAACTGCCCGAAGGCGCGCGTGAAGGCCTGCGGGCTCTCGTAGCCCACCGCCATTGCGACCTGCGTGATGCTCTGGTCGCCAGCTTCCAGCAGTTGCGTCGCGAGCGCGAGCCGCACGCGGCGCACCGTGGCGGCCACGGTCTCACCGGCCACGCTGGCGTAGACGCGATGGAAATGAAAAGGGGAGAAGTGCGCGAGCCGCGCGAGGTCTTCGAGCCGATGATCGGCCATCGGGTCCGCGACGATGGCCGCGACCGCGCGTGCCACGCGGGCGCGATAGTCCTGCTCGGTTCGACGGCTTTCCATGCGCGCCAGTGTGCGCCGTTTGCGGGGCGTGCGCTTAGCGGACTTTGCGGAAATCGTGGGCCGAAGATCGTGAGGCGCACGCCACAAAAGAAAAAGCCCGCTGCTCGTGAAAACAGCGGGCTTCTCAGAGGCCTTGCGGCTTGATTTGGCTCCTCGACCTGGGCTCGAACCAGGGACCTACGGATTAACAGTCCGGCGCTCTACCAACTGAGCTATCGAGGAACAAGCCTTAAATTATATGCAATGGATTTGCCGATTTTGAGCGTGACAGCTTGATTTTTTTATCTTCGATGCATCGACGCAAACAAGTCGCGCATGGAAGGCAAATGAAAATGCCCCGCTACTTTGTGAGTAGCAGGGCATCCAGTTGCCTTGCGGCTTGTTTTGGCTCCTCGACCTGGGCTCGAACCAGGGACCTACGGATTAACAGTCCGGCGCTCTACCAACTGAGCTATCGAGGAACAAGCCTTAGATTATAGCGTGATTTTTTGCGCCTTCTCAACTGCGCACGTCTTCATCGATAAATTTGTGAGGCGCACCACACTCACAGCGCGATGCTCACGCCAAGACGCAGCGTGCGCGGCGCACCCGGAAACAGGTAGACGTGGCTGAACTGGTATGGCGACTCCTTCCAGTAGCGGCGGTCGAACAGGTTGTCGACCGCGAGCGTCCAGCTCGTGTTCACGCCGCGCAGCTTGGTGTCGTAGCGCAGCACTGCGTCGACGCGGGTCCACGAAGGCAGCGTGATCGACCCGTCGGGCAGCACGTTGCGTCGGCCTTCGTACGAAAGCTGGCCTGCGATCTCCAGCCCCGGCACCGAGGCGACGCGGTACGCGGCCTGTGCCCGCAACACTTCCTTCGGCACATTGGTCGGCGACTGCCCGTTGAGCGCCGGGTTCTCGGTGCTGCCGCGCCGCTTGGCGTCGATCACGGCGACGCTGCCGCCCAGGCGCCACGGCCCCTGGGTCCATTGCGCGCCGGCCTCCAGCCCCCGATGCACCGCGCGGCCGTCGTTGCGCACTTCGCAATAACCGCTGCACAGGTCGAGATTGGTCATCGGCCGCGAAATGTCGAACCATGCGACCTGCCAGTTGAATGCATCGCTGCCGCCCTTCAGGCCCAGCTCCCATTGGCGCGAAGTCAGCGCGGGCAGGGCCTGCCCGGCGTTGCTGTACTGCGAGATCCTGTTCGGCACGACCTGCGACTCCACGCCCTTGCCCCAGCTTGCATAGGCCAGCAAGCCCGGCTGGATGGCGTAGCTCGCCGCGATCCAGGGCGTGGTCACGTCCTGCTTGTAGCTCGTCGGGTTCGAGCCGTCGTTGCCGATGCTGCTGCGGTCCAGCCGCGTGTGGCGCACGCCGAGCCAGGTGGTGAAGCGGTCGTTCCAGCGGATGGCGTCCTGCACCGACAGTTCGGTCGAGCGCTCGTCGCGATTGGTCTGCGGCGTGGTGGCATCGGGGTTGGCCGGCACCATGGCCGTGCCCCAGATGTTGCCGGTGCCCGCGTAGTTGTAGGCCTGGTCCTGGAAGCGATTGCGCACGCGGCTTTGCAGCAGGCCGAAGCCCAGTTCGTGCTTCACGCTGCCGGTGGTCACGTTGCCCTTGAGGTTCAGGCTGCCAGCCGTCTGCGTGCGGCGTTCGTTGTCGCTGCGGAAGTCGTAGACATCGAAGGTGCCGTCGGAGCAGTAGCGGTCGTAGTTGCCCTCGGCGCTGCAGCCGAAGGCGTAGGCCAGCCGGTCGTCGCTCTTCAGGCGCTGCTGGCCGATCTGCGCGGTCCAGCGCCAGTCGGTATTGATCGCCTGGCTGAAACGCACGGTGCCCGTCAGCGCCTTGAACACCGAGGGCTGCGACCACGGCTGGTTGTTGAGGTTGATGCGCGGATCGACTGGCCTGGGCAGAACGCTGCCGAGCAGGCTGTAGCCGTTCTGGCTCGGCTGCGTCTTGCGGCTTTGCTCGATCTCGAACTCCAGCACCGAGTCGCGCGTGATGCGCCAGTCGGCCGCGAGCGAGAACAGGTTGCGGTTGCCGTCGAGGTCGTGCGTGATCGGCTTGAGGTTTTCGCTCGCCACGTTGATGCGATAGCCGAACTCGCGGTTCTCGCCGAAGCGCCCACCCAGGTCGATGGCGCCCAGCAGGCTGCCGCGGCTGGTGGTCTCGATGCGCACCGTGCGCAGGTCCTGCTCGGTCGGCCGCTTGACGACGTAGTTGACGAGGCCGCCCGGCGCGCTGGTGCCGGCCTGGATGCCGCTGGTGCCGCGCAGGATCTCCACGCGCTCCTTGTTGTCCAGCGGGATCGAGGTCTCGGCGCTGATCGGCAGGCCTTCGCGCCGGTAGTTGAAGCGGTTGTCCAGCACGAAGCCGCGCACCGTCAGGTAGTCCCAGTAACCGGCGGAGTTGTAGGCGTCGGTGACGGAGGCGTCGAACTGCGTGAGGTCCGCGAGCCGGCGCGCGCCGCTGGCGCGCAGTTGCTGGCTGTCGATCACCGTGGCGGAAATCGGCAGCTCGCGCAGCGGCACGTCGCCGAAGCCGCTGATGTCGGCCTGCGGCGCGGCGGCGCCTTCATTGACGGTGACTTCGCGCAATGCGGCCTGCTGTGCCTGCGCGCCGCATGCGGCGGTGAAAAGAACGACGGCCAGTGCGCGTGAAACGGGCGAGAGCTGCCAGGGGGAAAAAGAAAGAGGGGGCTTGGGTAGATTCATTCTGTTCAGTTGCCGGCGGCGCTGCTGTTCATTGCCGTCATCCATTGCTCGGCCGTGGCCTCGGGGTCTTCGGCCGCGACCAGTGCGCGCACCACGGCGACGGAGCCAACGCCCGTGGCCAGCACTTCGGGCAGGCGCACCGCGTCGATGCCGCCGATGCCCACCTGCGGATAGCCGCGCAGCAGGCGCGCATAGGCTCCGAGCCGCGCCACGCCCTGCGGCGCGGTCGCCATCTTCTTGAGCGTGGTCGGGTATACGGCGCCCATCGCGATGTAGCTCGGGCTCACCTTGTCGGCGCGCACCATCTCGGCATAGCCGTGCGTGCTCACGCCGAGCCGCGCGCCCGAGGCGCGCAACTGCGCCAGCTGATCGGGCGAGAGTGCGTCCAGGTCTTCCTGGCCCAGATGGATGCCGTAGGCGCCGGCCGCAATCGCGACCTGCCAGTGGTCGTTGATGAAGAGCAGCGCAGCGGTGCCGCGCACCGCTTCGACAGCGGCCTGCACTTCGCGCTCGATGGCCGCCGCGTCCTCGGACTTGAAGCGCAGCTGCACCGTCGGCACACCGGCGCGCGCCATGCGGCCGACCCATTGCGCGTCGGGCAGCACGGCGTAGAGGCCGAGGCGCTCGGGGCAAGGCGGAAACGCATCGTCGCGCGCGGTCGGTGGAAACGGCCGCATGCCGAAATCGGCGGGCGCGTCGGGCCACAGCGCGGCGTCGAAGTTGCTCAGGCGCAGCGTCTGCGCGCGCCAGGCATGGGCGAGGCATTCGGCATCGATCTCGATGAAGCCGAGTGCCGAGCAGGCCTGCTTGGCGCCACGGTAGACCGGGTCGTCCGACGAGAAGACCGGCGCGCTCACGGGCGCGGCAGTGATGGCACCGAAGCGCAACCCGTGGGCCGCGACGATGGCTTGCGCGATGGCGCGGGCGTCATTGATCGCCGCTGTCATGGCGCGTGGTGCCAGAAGGGCGTGCCGAGCACCGGCGTGCTGGCTTGCGCGGCGTCCTGCGAGGCCATGGCGCCGGCTCGGTGCGCGGCGCGGCCGGCCTGCACCGCATCGGAAAAAGCGCCGGCCATAGCCACCGGGTCTTGCGCCAGCGCCACCGCCGTGTTGAGCAGCACGCCGTCGTAGCCCCACTCCATCACCTGGCACGCATGCGAGGGCAGGCCCAGGCCGGCGTCCACCAGCATCGGCACCTTCAGTCGGTCGCGCAGCACCTGCAGCGCATAGGGGTTGACCGGCCCGCGCCCGGTACCGATGGGCGCGGCCCACGGCATCACGGCCTGGCAGCCGACATCGACCAGCCGCTGGCAGAGCACCAGGTCTTCGGTGCAATAGGGCAGCACCTTGAAGCCCTCGCGAATCAGCTGCGATGCCGCGTCGACGAGGTTGAGCGTGTCGGGTTGCAGCGTGTAGTCGTCGCCGATCAGTTCGAGCTTGATCCAGGGCGTGCCGAAAAGCTCGCGCGCCATCTGCGCGGTGGCGACCACCTCCTGCACGCTGTGGCAGCCGGCGGTGTTGGGCAGCACCGGCACCTCGAGGCGGCGCAGCAGCTCCCAGAAACCGTTGCCCAGGTCGCTGTTGCCGGAGCCCTGGTTCGCGGTCTGGCGGCGCAGCGAGGCGGTCAGCATTGCGGGTTTCGCGCGCTTCACCGCGGCTTCCAGCAGGTCGGGCGACGGGTAGCGTGCTGTGCCCAGCAGCAGCCGGCTCTGGAAGGTCTCGCCGTAGAGAACCAGCGGGTCGTCATGCGTGGTGTTCATCGTGTCGTCTCCATCAATCAATCAGCCGCCCGTCACGGGGCGGATCACTTCGATGCGGTCGTCGGGTTGCAGCGCGCGCCCGGCATATGCGGAGCGCGGCACGAACTCGCGGTTCACCGCCACCGCGAACGGCGGCGTGGCGTCCAGCGCGGCCAGCGCATCGGTCAGCAGGGCGTCGTCGGGCAGCGTGAAGGGCTTGTCGTTGATCAGGATGTTCATGTGTGGGAGGTCTCCATGCCGAAGCTCGCCGCGAGCGCCGAGCGGCCGTGCGCAAGCAGTTCCATCGCGGCGTCGAGCAGCGCGGGCGCGATCATGAAGCCGTGGCGGTAGAGCCCGTTGATGCGCAGCACGCGCGGCTGCGGCTGCTCGATGGCGGGCAGGTTGTCGGGCAGGGTGGGGCGGCACTGCGTGGCGATCTCCACGATGCGCGCCTCGGCGAAGCCGCTGTGCACTGCGTACGCTGCGCTCAGCAGTTCCAGCGTGGATCGCACGCTGGCGGGCGACATGTCGTCCGACTCGATCTCGGTCGCGCCGATGACGAACAGGTTGCCCGGCTTGGGCGCGATGTAGAGCGGATAGCGCGGATGCACGAGCCGCGTGGGCCGCTGCAGCGTCACTTCAGGGGCGTGCACCCGGATCACCTCGCCGCGCACGCCGCGCAGTGCGTTCCACTGGGGCCGGGCGCCGAGGCCGCGGCAATCGATCACCTGGTCCGGCTGGCCTGGCGTGCCGGGCGAAAAGTCCGATGGCGCGCGCGCCGATTGCCAGTGCAGCGTCACGTTCTGGTTTGCCTGCAAGGTGACGAGCAGGGATGCGAGCAGCGCGCGGTTGTCGAGCTGACCTTCGCCCGGCAGGAACAGGCCCTGTGCGAAGCGCTGGCCCAGCGAGGGCTCCAGCGCGGCGATCGCCTTGCCGTCGAGCGTTTGCATCGGCGCGAGCTCGGGCACCTGCGTGCCGGTGTTGGCAAGCACGCGTGCAAGGCGTGCGGCTTCGGTGGCATCCTGACGGTGCCACAGCACCAGCGTGCCTTCGCGCTGGAAGAACACCGGCTGCGCCAGTTTCGCCAGCAGTTCGGGCCAGCGCGACAGCGCATGCTGCCCCATGCGCACGACAGACACCGGCGCCACCGCCGATTCGGCCAGCGGCGCGAGCATGGCGGCGGCCACGCGTGCGGCAGCGCCTTCCGCGTCGGGGCTGCCCGCTTCGAACAGGTCGACCTTGCAGCCCGCCTGCGCGAGCGTCACCGCCATCAGGCGGCCCATGAGGCCAGCGCCGAGGATGGCCACAGACTGAAAAGGAAGTTTCATGGTTTCGCTCCTTCCCCCTCTGGGGGAAGGCTGGGATGGGGGCAGGCAGAGCGCCCACGATGAGCGCCGTTTGCCCCCGCCCTTGCCCTCCCCCGGAAGGGGAGGGAGAAGAAGAGTCGCCGATAATTTTCGGCATGACCCAAGCACCCACCCAGCGCTACGCACGCGTGCTCTCCATCGCCGGCTCCGACAGCGGCGGCGGCGCCGGCATTCAGGCCGACCTCAAGACCTTCGCGGCGCTCGGCTGCTACGGCATGACGGCCATCACCGCGCTCACCGCGCAGAACACGCTCGGCGTTTCCGGCATCCACGGCGTGCCGCCAGACTTTCTCAAGGCGCAGATCCAGGCCGTGGTGGAAGACATCGGCGTCGATGCCGTCAAGCTCGGCATGCTGCACGCGCCCGAGGTGGTCGAAGTGGTGGCCTGGGCCATCGACCGCTACCAGCTGAAGAATGTGGTGCTCGACCCCGTGATGGTCGCCACCAGCGGCGACCGCCTGATCGCGGCCGAGACGGTGCAGGTGCTGGTGCGCGAGCTGTTTCCGCGCGCGCTGGTGGTCACGCCCAACCTCGACGAGGCGGCCTTGCTGATCGGCCATGCCATCGGCGGCGTGGACGCGCTCGACGGCGCGGCCGACGAACTGCTCGCGCTCGGCGCGAAGGCCGTGCTGCTCAAGGGCGGCCATCTGCCGGGCGATGACGTGGTCGACGTGCTGCTGCAGTCCGGCGGCGAACGCACGCGGCTGGCTTCGAAGCGCATCGACAGCCCGAACCTGCATGGCACCGGCTGCACGCTCTCGTCCGCCATCGCGGCGCACCTGGCATTGGGCGCGGCGCTGCCGGAGGCGGTCGAGAAGGCACGCGCGTACATCCTCGGCGCGATGGCGGCCGGCGCGAACGTGAAGATCGGCGCGGGTCATGGCCCTCTCAACCACGGCTTTGCGCCAGTGCCGACGCACCGCGTTGCGCTGAAGGCCGGCTGATCCACGCGAGCGCGAAGGTCGCGGCCAGGGTCGGCAGCGCGGAGCCGAACTGCGGCGCCCACTTGGCCAACGCGTGGTACGCGGCAATGCCCGCGATCCAGATCAGCGCCGCGCCGAAGTCGATCTTCCGCGTGCCGCCGGCCGGCACGGACTGTCCCGTGCCCAGCCGGCCGATGATCACGCCGTACAGCGGCACGAACACCGAGCTCAACAGCAGCAGGAAGGGCTCCAGCGTGTGCATCGGCAGCACCAGCGCGAAGGCGATGCACAGTGCGGCCAGCAGCAGGCCCCAGCGCTTCACGCTCCAGCGCGGCAGCAGGCTGTGCGTGGACACCGAACCCGAATACACGTCGCCATAGGCGTTGTCGAGCTCGTCGATCAGGATCAGGCCCAGCGCCAGCAGGCCGCCCTGCGCGAGCAGCAGCGCCGTCACCAGTTCGGTGCCCGGCTCGGCCACGCTGACCACCATCACGCCCAGCGCATAGCACCAGATGTTGGCCAGCGCGTAGCCCAGCCAGGTGCCGCTGAAGGCGCTGCCCAGTCCGCCCGTGCTTCGCTTGCCGTGCCGCGCATAGTCGGCCACCAGCGGCAGCCAGGAAACCGGCATGGCGATGACGAGGTCCAGCGCGCCGAACATGCCCATGCTGCCGTCACCCGGCCGCGCCCAGAAGGCGTCGAGACCCTTGGCATGCAGCCGTGTTGCGAACTGCCAGCTGAGCCACAGCAGCGACAACACCACCAGCGGCAACCCGAAGCGGCTGACGAAGCGGCGCACCAGCTTGACCATCGAGCCGGCGAGCAGGGCCAGCAGCACCGCGCCCCAGAGCAGCGTGGTCAGCACGCCGCCCCAGGCCGAGCCGATGGACGGCCCGAAAGCCGCCTGGCCGATGGCCTGTGTGCCCTCGCGCATGACCACCAGCTCAAAGGTGGTCCATCCCACCAGTTGCACGATGTTCAGCAGCACCGGCAGTCGCGCGAAGGCGCTGCCGTAGGTGGCGTGCATGAGGCCGGCGCTGGCCAGGCCGCTCTCGCAGCCGAGCCGCGCGGTCCAGGCCAGCAGGCCGGCGCCGAGGCAGGAGCCCAGCACGATGGCAATGGCCGCGTCCCGCGTGCCCACGGCGGGCACCAGGTAAGCGCCGATCTGCATCACCAGCAGGCCGACGCCCAGGCTGAACCACAGCGCGGCATGGTCGTGCCAGCCGAAGACGCGGCGCGAAGCGGGCAGCGGCGTCAGCGCTTCGTTGGAGGCGATTGCATCGTTGTTGTTGTCGTGTGCCATCCGTTTGCTCCAGTGCAAAAGGTTTGGCAGGTGGGCGGGGGCCGAGCGACACGGTCGTCACGCGAGAGAACGTGAGCGGCCACCGGACCAGCTTCCCTGCGCGAGGATTACCTCAATCAGGTTCAAAGGGACTTTCTCAGCCGGACGGCAAGCCGTCCAGCACCCCTAGCAAGTGCGCCCCGGGGAACCCGTGGCGCGGGTGGAAGTTTATCCGCTGCCGGGAAGCCGCAATGGCAGGCGTGCCTTTGCACGCAAGGGGAAACCCTCGGATCGCACTCTCGCCGCGCGAGAATCACCGCGCCCTGAAGAAAAAACAGAAGAAAACAGAAGAAAAGGGCGCGCGTGCCGATAAGCAGACAGGCAGAAAAAAAGGGAGAGGGATTTGCATGGCCGATGAGGATTTCAAGGACAGCCGCCTGCGGCGCTTCAGGGTCGACGTGGGCACCATCATCTGTGCGGTCGCGTTGCTGCAGTCGCTGCTGCTGGTGGCGTTCGGCTACTGGGCGGCCGAGAAGCTGGTGTCCAGGGTGGGCACGACCGCGCACAAGATCAACCACGACCGGGTCGAGGACAACGTGCTGGCCTTCCTCGCCAAGACCGAGGGCGTCATCCGCGCCATCGCCGATTCGCCCAGCGTGCATGCCACCGGCGAAGACGGCGAGCAGACCGCCGAGATGCTCTGGACCATGCTGGAGCAGACGCCGGAGCTCGACAGCATCAATGTGGCCACCGACGACGGCCATGTGCTGATGGCGGTGCGCTACCCGGTTCCGGCCATCCGCCAGGTGCTGCGCGGCCCGGACTTCAGCACCGAGACCTGGCAGTACAAGAGTTCGCCCGACCTCGAAGGCGGCGACGCCAGGCAGCGCTTCGCGACGACGTCCATCTCCTCCTATCGCAGCGACTTCGACCCCGAGAAGCGCACCTGGTACCGGGAAGCCGTGGAAGCGAAAGGCCCGGTGTGGACCGAGCCCTTCCTGATGAGCGACGCGAAGGAACTGGCCATCGGCCATGCGCGGCCTTCCGGGCGCATCGACGACGAAGGTCACAGGCGCGGGCTGGTGGTCGACGCCAACGTGTCGCTGGGGCACCTGTCGAGGCTCGTGCGCATCTTCGGCGCGCTGGGAAGCGGCGAGAGCGCCTTGCTCAGCGCCGACCATCACGTGATCGCGCGCAGCGACCACCCCGAACCCGTGCGCCAGCTGGAATCGCCCGACACCGGCGTGCTCGGCGCCATTCACGGCCACATGCTCGCGGCCAGCACGGCGGGCGGCGCCGAGGACGTGGCTTTTGCCATCGAGCACGAAGGGCGCAACTACCTCGTGCAGACCTCGCACATGCCGCACACCCGCTGGCAACTGATCAGCTGGGAACCCGAAGACTTGCTGCTCGGCAGCCTGCATCGCTCGGTGATATGGGCGCTGTTGCTGACGCTGAGCTTCCTCGGCGTGGCGCTGTTCATTTCGCTGCGCCTGTCGAAGCTCGTGACCCGGCCGATCGAGAACCTCTCGCGCGTGGCGCGCCGCATCGGGCGGCTGGAGCTGGACAACCTGCCGCTCGAGCCGAGCCGGGTGCTGGAGATCCAGCATCTCAACCAGGCGCTGGACGAATCGGCGCGCAGCCTCCAGGCCTTCAGGAAGTTCGTGCCTGTGGACATCCTGCGGCAACTGGTGGCCGAGGGCCACGCCCTGGCGCCCGGCGGCTCGCCGCGCCGCGTCACCGTGATGTTCACCGACGTGGAGGGCTTCACCACCATCTCGGAATCGATGCCCGCCGATGTGCTCGTGAGGCAGCTGACCGAGTACTTCAACCTGGCGGCCGGCATCTTCACGCGGCACGGCGGCGTGGTCGACAAGTTCATGGGCGACGGCATCATGGTGCTGTGGGGCGCGCCGGCCGACCTGGAAGACGCGGAGTACCGCGCCTGCCGGGCGGCGCTGGAATTGCACGCCGAGATGAGCGCGCTCAACGCCAAGTGGCGCGCCGAAGGCCTGCAGGAGTTCCGCACGCGCGTCGGCATCCACACCGGGCCCGTGGTCGCCGGCGTGCTCGGCTCGAGCAACCGGCTGTCGTACACCGCCATCGGCGACACGATCAACGCGGCGAGCCGCATCGAGGCCGCCAACAAGGAACTGGGCACGCGCACGCTGATATCGCAGGACACCTTCGACGGGCTGGATGGTCGCCTTGCCACGCGCCGCATCGAGGAACTGGCCGAGTTGCGCGGCCGGCAGACGCGCATGGTGCTCTACGAGCTGCTACAGGTCGAGCACCAGCCGGGGTGAGCGGGCCCGCGAGCAGCAGGGCAGGAACTGGTCGTTGGCGGCCTGCTCCGCGGGCGTGAGGTAGAGGTCGTTGTGCTCGACCTCGCCCTGCAGCACCCGCGTGAGGCAGGTGCCGCACACGCCTTGGGCGCACGACACCGGAATGTCGATGCCTTCGGCGGCCAGCGCATCCACCACGCTGAGGGCGGCCGGCACCCGCACCACGCGGCCCGAACTGCGCAGCTCGACTTCGAATTCGCCTTGCGCGCCGGCCGGCAGCGCGGCGCCCGCGAAGTATTCGAAATGCACCTGCGCATCCGGCCAGCGCAGTGCGCGCGCGGTGGTGCGCACCGCATCCAGGAAACCCTGGGGGCCGCACACGTACAGATGCCTGCCGGGCGCGGGCTGTCCGATGGTCGAGCTTGGATCGAGCCATTGCGCGGGCGGCCCGTCGTCATGGTGGAAGAATACCTTGTCCGCGAAGGCGCTGCCCTCCAGCTGCCGCCGGTAGGGCGCGCGCCCGGCGGTGCGGCTGCAGCAGTGCAGCGCGAAGTCGGCGCCCAGCGCCGCCAGCCGCCGGGCCATCGACAGCAGCGGCGTCACGCCGATGCCGCCGGCCAGCAGCAGGCTGTGCGTGGCGTTCTCGTCGAGCGGAAAGTGGTTGCGCGGCGGGCTGATGTTCAGCACCGCGCCTTCATGCACCGCGTCGTGCATTGCGAGCGAGCCGCCGCGCGAGGCGGCGTCGCGCAGCACACCGATCTCGTAGTGGTCGTCCTGCGCCGGCAGGTTGCACAGCGAATACTGGCGCACCAGCCCGCCGGGCAGGCTCACGTCGATGTGCGCGCCGGGCGCGAAGTCCGGCAGGCGCGCGCCGTCGGCTGCCACCAGCCGGAATCCGGCCACGCCCTCGGCCTCGACCGTCTTGCGCGCCACGCGCACCGCAATGGCGGGGGCCGCGGCCGCGCTCATTCGCGCACGAGGAAATTGCCGGCCTCGAAGTGCACCGGCGGCGCCTCGGGGTCGAAGCTCACGCCGGCCGGGTCGCGCCCCTCGCGCACCGCGTCGAGCTGGCGCTGCAGCAGCCGGCGCAGCATCACGATGCCGCGGTCCGAGGAGGCCAGGTGCTCTTCGGAATGCGCGGTGATCGCGCCCTGGCTCACCTGCGCCTCGTAGTCGCCCGGGAAGGCGCGGTGCTCGGCCTCGGTCAGTTCTTCCCACAGCTTGCCGTTCAGGCGCGAGCGCACGCGGGCGAGGTCGCCGGGGGTCTTCACGCGGCCGGCGGTGTAGATGCGGAAGCTGTGGTCGTCGATGGGCAGCACCCAGCCGATGGACTCCACCCGCCCGTAGGCCGCCACGCGCGGGTTCGGCACCACGCGCAGGGTCGGCAGCACCGGGCCGGCCACGCGGCGGAATGTGCTGCCGTCTTCCGTTTTGCGGATCGAGGTGATCATCACGCCGGTCTCGGTGCTCTCGAAGGTCACTTCGGGCATCTGGCCCATCAGCGCCACGAACTGCGTGCCGCTGAAGCTGCCGTGCAGCACCGGCACGTGGAAGGGGTCGGCCACGTTCTCGTAGTGCTGCAGCCAGTTGCACGGAATGATCTGCGGCCCGCCGCCGCCGATGCTGTTGCCGTCGGCCTCCAGCGTCTCGCCTTCGTCCAGCGTTTCCAGGCAGTCGTAGCGCGGCAGTACCGGCTTCTTCTCGGCCGGGCCGAGGTAGGCCCAGATCAGGCCGTAGCGCTCTTCCACCGGATACCAGGGCTGGCGCACACGGCCACGGGTGCGCGCTCCGCCATCGGGCTCGCAGGGCTGGTCGACGCAGTGGCCCTGCACGTCGAACATCCAGCCGTGGTAGCAGCAGCGGATGCCTTCTTCCTCCACGCGACCGTAGTAGAGCGACGCGCCGCGGTGCGCGCAGCGCCAGTGCACCAGGCCCGGGCGGCCCTTCTTGTCGCGAAACAGGATCAGGTCTTCGCCCAGCACGCGCACCTGGCGCGGCGTGTCGCCGGCGTCCGCCGTCAGGCCGACGGGGTGCCAGTAGCGGCGCAGCAGCTCGCCCATCGGCGTGCCGGCGCCGACTTCGGTCAGCTCGGGCTTGTGGCTCGGCGGCTTGCGGCCGTAGGCGGTGCCGGTGTCGAAGGCGATGGGCTGCCATTCGCCGGCGGCGGAAGTTGGAGGAACGGTGGGGGCGACGGTGCTCATTCGGGGGTGACTCCAGCGGCCTTGATCAGGTCCGCGACGCGGGGAAAGTCGGCCTTGTAGCTGGCCTTGAACTCGGCGGGCGTGCTGCCCAGCGGCTCGAATCCGAAGCCGGCCAGGCGCTCCTGGATGTCGGGCATCTTCGTGATCTCGCGCAGCGCGGTCGACCATTCGTCGAGCACGGGCTGCGGTGTCTTTGCCGGGGCGTACACGCCGATCCAGCTGTCGAGGTCGAAGCCCGGGAAGCCCTGTTCGGTGAAGGTGGGCACGTTGGGCATCGAGCGCACGCGCTGGCGGCCGGTGATGCCAAGCACCTTGATGCGGCCTGCCTGCGCGAGGCCGCGCGCGGTCGCGGGATTCGCCCATGCCACGCCCAGCGCTTCGCCGAACATGTCGTTGTGCGCCGCGGCCTCGGCCTTGTAGGGCACGTGGACCAGGTCCAGCTTGTTCTGGCGCGCCAGCAGCTCGCCGAAGAGGTGCGCGTTGGAGCCGTTGCCCCAGGTGCCGTACGAGATGCCGGGATGCGCCTTGGCGTAGGCCACGAACTCGCGCACGTTCGAGAACGGCGCCGAGGCGCGGGCGATCAGCATCGGCCCGCCGGTGGCCAGCTGCGACAGTGGCTCGAAGTCCTTCACCGGGTCGTAGGGCAGCTTCGGCTGCAGCACCACGTTGTTGATGTGCGTGAGCGGCAGCGTGAGCAGCACGGTGTAGCCGTCGGGCGCGGCCTTGGCGACGGCGTCTGCGGCGATGGTGCCGCTCGCGCCGGGCCTGGCTTCGACGATCACCGGCTGGTTCCAGCGGGCCTTGAGTT
Source organism: Variovorax paradoxus (assembly GCF_022009635.1). NCBI lineage: Bacteria > Pseudomonadati > Pseudomonadota > Betaproteobacteria > Burkholderiales > Comamonadaceae > Variovorax > Variovorax paradoxus. The sequence continues at coordinate 4,334,097 of NZ_CP091716.1, read as the reverse complement.
TCTCGGCGTAGACGCGGGCGATGGTGTCCATCGGGCCGCCGCCGGAGCCGAACGGGACGATGCGCACCACGCGGTTGGGAAATTGCGGGGCCTGCGCGAAGGCGGGCAGGGCGAGTGCCGCGAAGCCGGCGCCGAGGGTGCCGAGCGCGCGGCGGCGGGTGGCCTCGCCCGGTGGCGAGGGTCTGAACCGATTCATCGTGTCTCCAGTCGTGATGTACTTGTGCGCTCGACGATACGGACAGCCCGCCCCACGGGCAATTCGAAGCTTTGAATATGAGATATGGCCCAACGTGATATCCGCAGCCTCGACGTCGGCATGCTGCGGACCTTCGATGCGCTGATGCGCGAACGCAGCGTGTCGCGCGCGGCGACTCGCCTTTTCCTGAGCCAGCCGGCCGTGAGCGCCTCGCTCAATCGCCTGCGCGACACCTTCGGCGATCCGCTCTTCACCCGCACCGCGCGCGGCGTGGAGCCCACGGCGCGCGCCCATGCGCTGGCCGGCCAGGTGGAGCGCGTGCTGGCCGACCTGTCGGCCATGCTGGAGCCCGGCGAGGGCTTCGATCCGGCGGCGTCGCAGCGCATCTTTCGCATTTCGGGCGGCGACTACGCGAGCCACCTGCTGCTGCCGACGCTCGCCAACGAGCTGGTGGCGTGCGGCTCGCGCGTGCGCATCTACTGGGAGACCAGTTCTTTCCTCACGCTGACCGAGCGCCTGCGCAAGGGCGACTTCGACATCGCCGTGCTGCCGCGCCTGCAGCCGCCGAGCGATTGCGAATCGGCGCTGCTGTACGAGGACCGCTATGTCGTGGCCGTTCGCCGAGGCCACCCGACCCTGGGGCGCGAGGCGACGCTCGACGCCTTCTGCGGCGCGCCGCATGTGTTCCTGGGCTACGGCAGCTCGGCGCTCGACGACCTGATCGACCAGGTGCTGGCGCGGCTGGGCCGCACGCGCACCATGAGCGTGGCCATGACCAGCTTCGGCCAGATCGTCGATTTGCTCGCGCAGACCGACCACGTCGCGGTGATGCCGCTGCGCGTGGCCGAGCGCTTTCGCGACGTGCTCGCGGTGCATCCGCTGCCGTTCGAGCTGCAGGGTTACCGCTCGGTGGTGTGCTGGAACCGGCGCTCCAATTCCGACGCCGGCGTGCTGTGGCTGAAGGACGCGCTGCTGCGCATCGGCCACCAGGCCGACGCCGCGGCGGCTATGCCGGCCTGACCCTGCGCGCGAAGGCCTCGAGCCCGTCGATGGTCATTTGTATGTGGCGCTCGAAGCTGCTGTCCAGCGGCACCGTGGTGCCGTTGTCCCATCTCACGATGAAGGCCCTGTTGGCCAGCAGCGGCAAGTTGCGCGTGAGCACCGGATGGTCGAGCGGGCGGATCGTGTGCACGCGCTCGCGCAGCTCCTCGGCCCAGGCCTGGGTGTTGTCGGCGGGCAGGGGCGAGAACTCCATCGTCAGGAAGCCCAGCATCGCCGCGATCACGCAGTTGTAGGCCTCCAGCAGCGCCTCGCCCTCGAAGCCGGCCTCGGCCAAAGCGGCCAGCACCCCTTCGACCAGCTCCGTCGGCAGGCTGCCGTTGGACACCAGCTGCGCGCCCAGCAGTTGCGCCACGTTCGGGTGGCGCCGCACGGCCTCACGACAGCGGCGGAACAGCTCGACGATCCAGGCCTGCCATTCGAGCTTGCCCGGTGGAGGCGCGACATCGGCCATGACAGCGGCCGCCACCTCGGCCAGCAGGGCTTCGCGCGTGCTCACGTGCCAGTGCACCGTGGCCGGGTAAACGCCGAGCCGCGCCGCCACCTCGCGCATGCTGAAAGCGCCGAGGCCGAATTCGTCGATCAGCGCCAGCGCGACTTCTGCGATGCGCTGCTTGCTCAGTTCGCCGCCGCCGGCGGGGCGGCCGGCGGTGCGGGGCTTGGGTGGCGAGTTCGTCTTCATGGTCGATGCCATTGTGCGGCAGATCAATTGATCGTATAAACAATATTAATTGTTCATTGATCAATTAACTCCTGTCTGCAAACCAAGGACTTCCGCCATGACCCATGCCGCCATCGACCAGGCCCTTGCCGATGCGTACCAGCGCTTCACCGACGCCAACCCGGCCAGCCTGCGCCAGTTCGAGGCGCAGGCACGCTATATGCCGGGCGCGAACAGCCGCTCCGTGCTGTTCTACGCGCCGTTCCCATTGACCATCGCCAGGGGCGAGGGTGCCGCGCTGTGGGACGCCGACGGCCACCGCTATACCGACTTCATCGCCGAGTACACGGCCGGCGTCTATGGCCACTCCGCGCCGGAAATCCGCGAGGCCGTCATCGAGGCCATGCAAGGCGGCATCAACCTCACGGGGCACAACCTGCTCGAAGGCCGGCTGGCCCGGCTGATCTGCGAGCGCTTTCCGCAAATCGAGCAACTGCGCTTCACCAACTCGGGCACCGAGGCCAACCTGATGGCGCTCACGGCGGCGCTGCACTTCACGGGGCGCAAGAAGATCGTCGTGTTCTCGGGCGGCTACCACGGCGGGGTGCTGGGCTTCGGCGCCAGGCCGTCGCCGACCACCGTGCCCTTCGACTTCCTCGTGCTGCCCTACAACGACGCCGAGACGGCCCGCGCGCAGATCGAGCAGCACGGCCCGGAGATCGGCGCCATATTGGTCGAGCCCATGCAAGGCGCGAGCGGCTGCATTCCGGGGCGCCCGGACTTCCTGCAGGCCCTGCGAGAGTCGGCCACGCGCGTCGGGGCGCTGCTGGTGTTCGACGAGGTCATGACTTCGCGGCTTGCGCCGCAGGGCCTGGCGAACAAGCTGGGCATCCGTTCGGACATGACCACGCTGGGCAAGTACATCGGCGGCGGCATGTCTTTCGGCGCCTTCGGCGGACGCGCCGACGTGATGGCGCTGTTCGACCCGCGCACCGGGCCGCTGGCCCATTCGGGCACCTTCAACAACAACGTGATGACGATGGCGGCCGGCCATGCGGGGCTGACGAAGCTGTTCACGCCCGAGGCGGCCGGCGCGCTGGCCGACAGGGGCGAGGCGATGCGGGCGCGGCTCAACGCGCTGTGCGCGAAGGAGGGCGTCGCGATGCAGTTCACCGGCATCGGTTCGCTGATGAACGCGCATTTCGTGCAGGGCGAGGTGCGCAGCACCGACGACCTGGCGCCGGTCGACGGCCGGCTGCGGCAATTGCTGTTCTTCCATCTGCTGAACGAGGGCATCTACACCTCGCCGCGCGGCTTCGTCGTGCTGTCGCTGCCCCTGGCGGATGCCGACATCGACCGCTACGTGGCGGCCATCGGCAGCTTCATCGGCGAATACGCGGCGCTGCTGCCCCGCGCGGGCGCGGATTAGGCCTTGCTCACGCCCAGCAACTCGTGCAGCCGCGTGCTGGTGGTCGTGTACTGCAGCGGCACGGCCTTGCCCGGGAACACGATGGCCGTCGCGCCCCAGGCGGCCAGCGTGGCCTCGTGGAAGCCGCAGACGATGAGCTTCTTCTTGCCCGGGTAGGTGTTGATGTCGCCCACCGCGAACACGCCGCGTTCGCGGGTCTCGTACTTCTCGGTGTCGACCGGCACCTGTTTGCGCTCCAGCTCCAGGCCCCAGTCGGCGATCGGGCCGAGGCGCGGGGAGATGCCCAGGCAGGCGATCAGCGCGTCCAGCGGCAGGTCGAGCGTCGTGGCGTCGGGCGTGACGATTTGCAGTTGCTTGCCGTCGAAGGCGCCGGGTTGGCCGACCTTGAAGGCCAGCCTGCCCTCGGCCACGAGGCTGCGCATGGTCGCGACCGTGGCCTCGCCGGCCTGGAAGCCGTCGCGGCGGTGCACCAGTGTGACCTGCTTTGCCGTGCCGGTGAGCGCAATGGCGGTTTCCAGCGCGATGTCGTCGCCGCCGTTGACCACCACGGTCTGCCCCGCGAAGCGGTCCAGCGAATCGGGGTGATAGAACAGCGACGTGCCCTCGAAGCGCTCGATGCCCTCGATGGCGATCCGCTTCGGCACGAAGGCCCCGACGCCGGCCGCGATGAACACGGTTTTCGCCAGAAAAGCCTTGCCGGCCGAGGTGGTCAGCAGCAGCCGGTCGTCCGGTTGCCGGGCCAGCGTGGCGACCTGCTCACCGAAGTGGAACTGCGGCTTGAACGGCGCGACCTGCTGCAGCAACGACTGAGCCAAGTCGCGCCCGCTGGTCATGGGCGTGCCGGGAATGTCGTATATCGGCTTGTCGCCATACAGCGCCACGCACTGGCCGCCGGCGGCGGGCAGTGCATCGACGATATGGCAGGAGATTTCAAGCAGGCCCAGCTGGAAGGCCTGGAACAGCCCCACGGGGCCGGCGCCGACGATCAGCGCGTCGGTTTCGACGGGGGTGGCCAAGGTGCTCAGCGCACCAGCTCCCCGACCTTGTCCGTCTTGTCTTTCCATTCTTCGGCATCAGGCAGGGCGGGCTTGCGCTTGGTGATGCTCTTCCAGCCGTCGGCCTGGGCCAGCTCGGCGTTGATCTTGATGAAGGCGATCTGGTTGGCCGGCAGGTCTTCCTCGGCGTAGATCGCGTTGACCGGGCACTCGGGAATGCAGACCGCGCAGTCGATGCATTCGTCCGGGTCGATCACCAGCATGTTGGGACCTTCGCGGAAGCAGTCGACGGGGCAAACGTCCACGCAGTCGGTGTATTTGCAACGGATGCAGGCTTCGGAGACGACGTGGGTCATTTGTCTTTTTGCGTCAGAAGTGGTCGGGAAAAACCCTAGATTTTAGGCCTTTGCGGCGGAGGGCTGCACGAGCACGGCGGCAGCGGTCTTGTGGGAGGCCGTATCGACCAGCACCAGCGAGCCGAGCGCCCGCGATTGCGTGAACGGCAGCACCGCCAGCGGCTGCTGCAAAGCCAGCACCACGTCGCCGATGGAATTGGCCTCCAGCTGGGTTGCGGGCTCGGATTCGAGCGTGGTGATGTTCACCCGGTCGACGATTCGCGCCACCTTGGCCTTGACCCAGCGGTGGCCCTGCAGCGCCCAGTACACGCGGCCCGCGACCAGCGGCTCGTCGTCGAGCCAGGCCACGGTGGCGGTGATCTCGCGCACCGGCTCGAAGGCGCCGGGCGCCAGCAGCCAGTCGCCGCGCGACACGTCGACTTCGCGGTCGAGCACGATGCCGGCGCTGTGGCCCGCGTGCACCGTCTTCGGCTGGCGCGTGTGGCTCAGCACCTGCGCGACGGTGGCGGTCTGGTTGCTTGGCAGCACGGTCACGCGCTGGCCCGGCTCCACATGGCCCGAGGCCACGCGGCCCCAGAACACGCGGCGGCCTTGCGAGGTGTCGGCGGAAGAAGAGAACTTCTCGACCCATTGCACCGGGAAGGCGAAAGGCACGGCCTCGTCCTGCGCGGTCACGGGCAGTTCTTCGAGCAGCTCGAGCAGGCTGGGGCCTTCGTAGCCGACCCAGTCGGCGTGGCGCGTGGCGACGTTCCAGCCCTTGAGCGCGGAGATCGGCACGATGGCCGCCACCTTCACGCCGGCCGCTTCGGCGAAGGCGTTCAGCGCGGTCGAGATGCGTTCGAAGGCCAGTCCGGCGTCGCCGATGGCGTCGAGCTTGTTCACGGCGAACACGATCGACTGCACGCGCAGCAGGTGGCACAGCAGCGAGTGCCGGCGCGTCTGCGGCAGCAGCTCGCGCTTGACCACGGTGCCGTCTTCCACTTCGGCGGCCCAGGCCAGCTTGGTGGCATCGACCAGCACCACGGCGGCGTCCGCGGCCGAGGCGGCGGTGACCATGTTGCGCGTGTACTGCTCATGGCCCGGCGCGTCGCCGATGATGAACTTGCGCTTGGCGGTCGAGAAGTAGCGGTAGGCCACGTCGATGGTGATGCCCTGTTCGCGCTCGGCCGACAGGCCGTCGGTCAGCAGCGCGAGGTCGGTCTCGCCGCCGCGCTGCACGCCGGCGAGCTGGTCTTGCAGCACGGTCTTGCTGTCGACCAGCAGGCGGCCGATCAACGTGCTCTTGCCGTCGTCTACCGAGCCGCAGGTGATGAAGCGCAGGGCGGTGCCGGTGTCGCCGTGGACGTCGTTGTTCACAGGGGTAGCAGTCGTCGCGCTCATCAGAAGTAACCGTCTTTCTTTCGTTTTTCCATCGAAGCTTCGGACGTCATGTCGTCCATGCGGGTCGCGCCGCGTTCGCTCACGTCCACCGACAGGGTCTCGAGCACCACGTCGGCCGCATCGGCCGCCAGGCTCTCCACCGGGCAGGTGGTGGTGATGTCGCCCACGGTGCGAAAGCGCACGTCGCGCACCTGTACCGTTTCGCCGTCGCGCGGCGGGGTGAGTTCGGTCACCGGCACCAGCAGGCCGCGGCGCTCCACCACTTCGCGCTTGTGCGTGTAGTAGATCGAGGGCAGGCCGACTTCCTCGCGGGCGATGTACTGCCACACATCGAGTTCGGTCCAGTTCGAGATGGGGAACACGCGGAAGTGTTCGCCGGGGGCCAGGCGGGTGTTGAACAGCGTCCACAGTTCGGGGCGCTGGTCCTTGGGCTGCCACTGGCCGAAGCTGTCGCGGTGCGAAAAAATGCGTTCCTTGGCGCGCGCCTTTTCCTCGTCGCGGCGGGCGCCGCCGATCAGCGCGTCGAAGCGGAATTCTTCAATCGCTTCCAGCAGCGTCACCGACTGATGCGCGTTGCGCGACTCGCCCGGGTGGGCAAGGCGCACGGTGCCGCGCTTCATGGAGTCTTCGACGCTGCGCACGATGAGTTCGGCGCCCAGCTCCTTGGCGCGCTGGTCGCGGTAGGCCGTCACTTCGGGGAAGTTGTGGCCGGTGTCGATCATCAGCAGCGGGTAGGGAATGCGGCCCGCGCCGAAAGCCTTTTCCGCGCACTTCAGCAGCACCAGCGAGTCCTTGCCGCCCGAGAACAGCAGGGTGGGGCGCTCGAAGGCGGCCGCCACTTCGCGCAGGATGAAGATGGTTTCTTCCTCCAGCGCATCGAGGTGCGTGTTGGACAGGTGTGCCGGCGGCAGCAGCAGATCGGTTTCGGTACGGGCGTTCATCGGATGGGGTGCTTGCTGAATGCAGGAAATCGGTGGGGCGTCGGTGCTCAGTGCGCCAGGTGCAGGCCGCACTCGCGGTTGTCTTCGCCCTTGGTCGGGTCCACGTAGTCGAAGTTGTTGGGCAGGCCGTGCTTCACGCAGTACTCGTGAAGATCCTTGGACGACCAGTGCAGCAGCGGCGCCACCTTGATCAGGCCGTCGGGGTTGACGCTGACCGGGTCCATCTGGGCGCGCACCGCCGTGTCGGTGGCGCGCAGCGCGGTGAACCACACCTTGGGCGCCGTCTCGCGCAGCGCGCGGGCAAAGGGCTCCAGTTTCACTTCCTCGGTGAAGGCGGCGTGGCGCGGATCGTCCAGCGCCGGCGTCGGGCCTTCCACCGCCTCGCGGTGCGCGCGCGAGCGGCGCGGCAGGTAGATGTGCAGGTCCAGGCCCAGCTGCTTCGTCACCTCGTCGGCGTAGCGGTAGGTGGCCTCGGTGTTGTAGCCGTTGTCCATCCACACCACGGGAACATCGCGCTTCACCTGCGTCACCATGTGCAGGATCACCGCCTCGAAGGGACGGAAGTTGGTGGTGACGATGGCGTTCTGGCCCAGGCCGAGCGCCCAGTCCACCAGGCCCTGCGCGTTGCGGCCGAGTTCGGTGTTGATGCGTGTGAAGTCGATGCTCATCTCGAGGTATTCCGTGGATGCTCAGGCGCCGGCCGCGAAGTGCGGCGCGGTCTGCACCGCGTCGCCCTGGTAGAAGGCGTTGAAGCGGTCGAACTGGCGCTGCGCGTCGGAGGCGTCCACGCCTTCCTTGAGCACGGCGCTGGAAAAGCCGGTGCGCTCCATCTGCACCAGCTGGTCGATCAGCACGTCGCCCGTGGCGCGGATGTCGCCGGTGAAGCCCAGGCGGCGGCGCAGCAGGAAGGCCTGGCTGTAGGCGCGGCCGTCGGTGAACTTCGGGAAGTTCAGGTCGATGCGCTCGATGTCCGCCAGGCACACCTCGATGGCGAGCGGGTCGGCGTCGTTGGCCAGTTGCAGCACCTTCGGGTCGCCGTCGTCGATGTGTTCTTCTGCCGAAAGGATGTTCAGGGTCTTCTTCATGCTGCTTCCTCCACCTTGAAACGCGCACCGTTGGCGGCGGCCTTGAACGGATCGGGGCCGACGCGGCGCAGGGTGTCGATGAAGTTCTCGCCGCTTTCGCGGGTGTCGCGGTACGTGGTGAGCACGGCCTCGATCACGCCCGGCACTTCGGCCGCCGAGAACGAGGGGCCGACCACCTTGCCGGCCTGCGACGCGCCGCTGAGCGCGGAGCCGTCGGAGCCGCCGAGCGTGACCTGGTACCACTCCTTGCCGTCCTTGTCGACGCCCAGGATGCCGATGTGGCCGCTGTGGTGGTGGCCGCACGAGTTGATGCAGCCGCTGATGTGCAGGTCGATCTCGCCCAGGTCGTCGAGCTCGTCCAGGTCCTGGTAGCGCTCGGTGATGGCTTCGGCGATGGGAATGGAGCGCGCATTGGCCAGCGCGCAGAAGTCGCCGCCGGGGCAGGCGATCATGTCGGTCAAGAGGTGCACGTTGGCGCTGGCAAGGCCGGCGGCGCGGGCGGCGAGCCACAGCGCGTGCAGGTCTTCGGCATGCACCCAGGGCAGCACCACGTTCTGGTCGTGCGTCACGCGGGCTTCGCCGGCCGAGAAGCGGTCGGCCAGCTCGGCGAGCGTGTCGAGCTGGTCGGCCGAGGCGTCGCCGGGCGCCTGCTTCAGGCGCTTGAACGACAGCGTGACGGCGCGCAGCGCGGGGTTCTTGTGCGGCGCCACGTTGCGGGCGAGCCAGCGGGCGAACTGCACGTCGTCGGCGGCGTGGGTGCGCAGCTCGGCGTCGGTCTTCTCGGCGCTCTGCAGCACGCGAGTGGCCAGCGTCGGCGGCACGAAGGAGGCGGCCACGCGGTCGAATTCGGCCTGCGTGATGGTGTGCGGCGCGCCGTCGTGCTCGAGGATCTGCTTGTACTCGGCGTCCACGTCGTCGATGTAGCGCTGGCCTTCGGCCTTCACCAGGATCTTGATGCGCGCCTTGTAGATGTTGTCGCGGCGGCCATAGCGGTTGTAGACCCGGATCACCGCCTCCAGGTAATTCATGATCTGCTGCCACGGCAGGAACTCGCGCAGCACCGTGCCCACGATGGGCGTGCGGCCCATGCCGCCGCCCACCTGCACGCGAAAGCCGATTTCGCCGGCTTCGTTCTTCACGATGTGCAGGCCCACGTCATGCCAGCCGGTGGCCGCGCGGTCTTCCGTGGCGCCGGTGATGGCGATCTTGAACTTGCGCGGCAGGAAAGCGAACTCGGGGTGCAGCGTGCTCCACTGGCGCATGATTTCGGCGTAGGGGCGCGGATCGGCGATCTCGTCGATGGCGATGCCGGCGCGCTCGTCGCTCGTGATGTTGCGGATGCAGTTGCCGCTGGTCTGGATGCCGTGCATGTCGACCGAAGCCAGCAGGTCCATCACGTCGGCCGACTTGGCCAGCGGAATCCAGTTGAACTGGACGTTCTGGCGCGTCGAGAAGTGGGCGTAGTGGGTCGGCAGCTTCTGGCTGCCCAGCAGGCCCTGCGTCTCGATGGCCTTGCGGTAGACCTCGGCTTCGGGCTCGTCGTACTCGCGGGCGATGCGGGCCAGCACGCGGATCTGGCGGCTGGAAAGCTCGCCGTAGGGCACGGCCACGCGCAGCATCGGCGCGTAGCGCTGGACGTACCAGCCGTTTTGCAGCCGCAGCGGGCGGAACTCGTCTTCGTGGAGGCGGCCCTTCTGCCAGCGCTCGAGCTGGTCGCGGAACTGGGCGGCTCGTTGATGGACGAACTGGCGATCGAATTCTGTGTATTGGTACATCGTGCGTGTGTCTTGAAGAAGTGCGGTGCCGCACGTACAACGGGGCGCCCCAGCAAGAAGCCGAGATTCTGGAAGCGAGCCTTATGGAAACAAACTATTTTTTGGTTCGCGCCTTATGCGGATAAGCTTATTCACCAGCATCCATGCGGGTTGCGGGACGGTTGGATGCTTATTCCGGATAAGGCGCGAGGGCCTGTACGGCGGGCGCGCGGCGGCGGAATTCTAGGAGGCGCGGTTTCTCGGCCTGAAGTCGAAGCTTTGCGTTGCCGGCGAACTCAGCAGCGGCCTTGCCGAGCGGTCGGCCTTCTCGTGGGCCTCGCACCATGCCCTGGCGAGCCCGGCCTCTGCCGCATCGAGCAGTTCGGCGCCCTCGCGCAGTTCCTTCGACCAGGCCTCGAAACACTGGACCACCCGCAGCGGGCTGCCGCCGATGTGTTCCTCCAGGCGCAAGCGGTAGATGTCGGCCGCGACCATGACGTCCCTCACCGTGATGTCGTCGCCTTCCACATGAACCACGTAGTGTGTGGTGGAGGCGAGACTGCCCGTGCCTTCGTCCGTGCCCATGCCTTTGCCCCAAGTCGCTGCCTGCACGGCAGGGTAGTGCCGGCCGGCGGAGCGAAACTGAGCGTTTCTGAGCGGCGGCCCGGCCGCTGTTGGCTTAGCGCCGGATCAACGCCCTGGCATGGAAGCGGTAGCCGGCATTGCGCGCCGTGTTGATCGGCAGCGCCAGCCCGGTGGCCTCGCTGACCTTGCGCCGCAGCCGGCGGATCTGCGTGTCGAGGCGGCGCTGGTCGTAGCTCAGGTAATGCTCGCCCAGGGCCTGCACGATCTGCTGGCGGCTGGCGATTTCGCCGGCGCTGCGCATCAGCTCGTGCAGCACCGTCAGGTCTTGCTCCGACAGCGCGATCGGCGCGAATCCCGGCGGCGACAGTCGGCGCGGCCCCAGTTCCAGCACCCAGGCATCGGCCGGCACCGCGGCGGGCGAGTCGCCCAGGCGCCGGGACAGCGCGGCCAGCGTGGCTGCGAGCTCGTCCAGGTCAGAGGTCTTGGAAAGGTAGTAGTCCGCGCCGATGTCCAGCCCCGTCACGCGGTCGCGGGCACCGCCGCGCGCGGTCAGCACCACGATGCCCAGCCGCTCGCCGCGTTCGCGCAATTCGCGGATCAGCACCAGCCCGTCGCCGTCGGGCAGCCCCAGGTCTACCAGCGCGATACCGTGGCGCGCCGGGTCGTAGCTGCGCCTGAAGCCTTCCAGCGAAGCCTCGGCGTCGACGCGGTAGCCGTTGCCGGCGAGGAACTCGCTCAGCTCCTCGCGCAGCACGGCTTCGTCTTCGAGCAGGATCACGTCACGCATGGGGGCAGGGTAGGGGCAGGCGGCATCGCGAATCTGAGCATTTCTGAGCGTTTGCGAATGCCTCGGGGACCTCATGAAAAGCGCGCGGATTGTAGGTGCGGTGACAGAGATAATGCGGCCCGATGAAATGGCTTGCCCGGTGCCTGTGGATGTGCGGTTGCCTTGCTGCGATGTTGGGCTTTTTCAATCCCGCCGCTGCCGGGACCATGCCGCTCAAGCTGAGCCCTCTTGCCGGCGTCGACAGCCACGGCCATCTGTCCGTGCTGCGCGACCCCGAAGGCCGCTTGAGCGCCGACGAGGCCGCGGCCGATTCGGCCTGGAAGCCCTTGCCCGGCGCGGTGAACGCGGGCTACACCAGCGACATCCTCTGGCTCCGCCTCAGCGTGCAGAGGCCCGTCGACGCGCCCGCGCAATGGCTCGCGCAGTTCAGCAACGCGTTGCTCGACGACGTGCGCCTGTACCGCCAGGACGCATCCGGGCAATGGCAGCTGGCGATGCAGTCGGGCGAAGACATGGGTCGCTCGAACTGGCCCGTCGATGCGCGCAACGTGCAACTGCCGCTGACGCTGCAAAGCGCCGACCCCACGCCGCTGCTGCTGCGCATCCGCACCCGCAACGCCATGTCGACCACCCTCGGCTTCGCCACGCCCGAGGTCTATGCCGGCACGGCGCGGCGCGAATATCTTTTCTACGGCCTGGGCTTCGGTTTCGGGCTGATGCTGATCGCCTTCCACTCGCTGTTCTGGCAGATGACGCGCGAGCGGGTGAGCGCCTGGTATCTGCTCTATGTTTCCAATGCGCTGCTGGTCGAGTTCCTCACGGCCGGGCTGCCGCAGCAGCTGTTCGACATGCCCTCGCGGCTGTCCGACGCGATGGCGAGCCTGACCATCTGCGCCGGCCTGGCGATAGGCATCCGGTTCGCCGTGATGCAGCTGGGCGCCGACCTTCGCTGGCCGCGCTTCACCGGCGTGGTGATGCACGGGGTGACCTTGCTCTGCCTGGTCGCGGCGGCCCTGGTGCTGGGCGGGCACAACGGCCCGGCCATGCTGCTGATCCAGCCGGTGGCCATGCTCTGCATCTTGTGGCTTGTGGGCTCGGCGCTCTGGCTGCTGCCGCGCGACGAAGGGCAGGCGCGGGCCTTTCTGCTCATCTTCGGCATCTACTACGCTGGCGTGCTGGCGAGCTTCGTGCGCAACCTGGGCTGGCTGCCGGCAAACGTGTGGACCAACAACGCCACCGCGCTGGGCACGCTGCTGCACCTGCTGCTCATGAGCATGCGGCTGAACCGTCGCTACGACCAGTTGCGCCGCGAGAAGGAGGCCGCGCAGGAACGGCTGGTGCAGGTCGTCGGCAGGCACAACGACCGGCTGGAGGAAGAGGTGCGCACGCGCACCGCCGACCTGCGCGGCGAGATCGAGCAGCGCCAGCGCCTGGAAGCCGACCTGCGCGCCGCGCTGGAAACCGAGCGCCGCGCCAAGCAGTCGCAGGTCGATTTCGTCGCCATGGTGTCGCACGAGTTCCGCACGCCGCTGGCCATCATCAACACCACGGCGCAGCAGATCGCGAAGAACCTCGACGCCGCGCGCGAGAAAACCCTGGCGCGCTGCCTGAACCTGCGCGCCGCCGCGCAGCGCATGACCGCCCTGGTGGACGAATACCTGACGGCCGACCGCATGGAAGCCGGGCAGACGCCGTTCCAGCCGCGCGTGTGCGAGCGCGAGGAGCTGATGGAGCTGTTCGAAGACCTGGCCGCCGACTGGCCGGACGGTCGCGTGGTGCTGCAGGATCACCAGTTGCCTCGGCAGCTGGTGTGCGACCCGGGGCTGCTGCGCGTTGCGCTGCGCAACCTGCTGGCCAATGCCGACCGCCACACGCCGGCGGACCGGGCCATTGCCCTCGATGTGATCCCCGCTGAGGAGACCGGCTTGCGCATCCGCGTGAGCAACCCCGGCGACGAGATTCCGCCCGACGAGGTGTCGCGGCTGTTCGAAAAATACTTCCGGGGCCGCAAGGCCGCGCAGTCGCCAGGTGCCGGACTCGGGCTGTACCTGGTGCACCAGATCGCGGAGCTGCACCGTGGCGAGGCCCGGCTCGAAAGCGCTGGGCAGGACGGCCAGGTGCGCTTCAGCCTCGCGCTTCCCTGAATGAAGGGCGCTGCCTCAGCGCAGCATCGAAGACATTGCCGAGCAGCAGTTCAGCATGCGCACCGCCGCTTCCACCGTCGGCGCGGTGAAGCGCAGCGTGACGCCGTCGACGCGCTCGAAGCTCGGCCACTGGCAGAACAGGTCGGCCAGCGCGGTCGTCTGGCAGCGCAGCGTCACCGTCTGCGGGCCTTCGAAGACCAGAGGGCGTGCGTTCGCGCGCGCGGCCAGCGCTTCTTCGACGCCGGCGCGGATGGCGCGGCGCGACTGCTCCGGCGAGAGCGAAACGCCGCTGCTGAATCCCGACGCCTTCTTCGTCTCGACGAAAGTGGCATGCGGAAAGAGCGGGCGGTTCTCGGCGATGAACACGTCGTCGCCGCTGCCCATGACCACGGGCGCGCCGTATTCGCCGGCCAGCGCGCCGTAGAGCCCGGCCTCGCCCAGCTCCTGCCCGCCGAGCGCGATGCCCGCGAACGCGAAGCTGTTGATGGTGTGCGCGAGGATGCCGCGCCCCTGCGCGCGCGAGTGGTAGCCCACCATGCAGACCGCGTCGACGCCTTCTTCCACGCCGGCCACCATGCTCAGGTAGCGCGGTTTGCCCTGCACCACGCGGGCGCGGGCGTCCAGCACGTCGGGCGGCATGTTGCGAAAGCCGCCGTGCGAGTCGTTCACCAGCACTTCGGTGGCGCCCGCGTCGAAGGCGCCGGCGATGGCGGCGTTGGCCTCCTGCGTCATCAGCAGGCGCGCGCGTTCGTACTCGGGGTTGCCCTGGCGGGTCTGCTCGGGGTGGTAGACGCCGGCAACGCCTTCGATGTCGGTGGAGATCAGGACTTTCATGGGCGCAGTTTGATCATCAAGGATCAGAAAGAAAGAGAAAGGGCCGGCAGCAGCTCGCCGAGCGCGGCGCGGTGGTTGCCGTCGCGCCCCGTCACGGCCGTGGCCTGCCAGAGGGCATGAATGATCGCCTGTTCGGTGCTGTCGGCGGCGGCCTGGAACAAGCCGTCGAGCAATGCGTCGTGCAGCATCGCCACGGCCGGCATCGGCCGCTCGGCGCTGCCGGGCACGGTGTACGCGGTGGAGAAGGCCAGCACGATGTCGCCGCTGCCGTGGCCGTAGACCGAGCCGGTGCGCGCCAGCCCGGCGCCCGCGCGCAGCGCCAGCCGGCCCAGTTGGCGCGCATCGAGCGGTGCGTCGGTGGCGACCACGATGATGATCGAGCCCTTTTCGGGCTCCGTCGATGCCGGCACGCCGCTCGACGCCTGCAGCGCCGCCAGCCGGTCGCCGATGGCATGACCCGCCAGCAGCAGCTGCGGCTGGCGTCCGTAGTTGGCCAGCACCAGCGTGCCCACCGTGTGCAGCCCACCGTCCCGCGCCGACACCCGGCGCGACGCGCTGCCGATGCCGCCCTTGAGCTGGAAGCTCGACATGCCGCGCCCCGCGCCGACCGAGCCCTGCGCGAAGTCGGCTGCCGCGCTGCTGTGCGCGTGCAGGTAGTCGGCCTCGCTCACCGCCAACCGCTGGATGTCGTTGAGAAAGCCGTCGTTGCATTCGAACACCAGCGGATTGACCGTGGGCAGTGCGCGACCGGTCTCGGGGTTGGCCGCCGCGCACTGGCGTATCTGCGCCGTGGCCACCGTGCCGACCGAGAAGGTGTTGGTCAGCGCGATCGGCGTTTCCAGCACGCCCAGCTCCGCCAACTGCACCAGCCCCACGCTCTTGCCGAAGCCGTTGAGCACCACCGCGGCGGCCGGCACCTTGTCGCGGAACGGGTCGCCCGCGTGCGGTCGGATCACCGTCACGCCGGTCTGCACGCCGCCGTCGTCCAGGGTGCTGTGGCCGACGGTGACGCCGGCCACGTCCGCGATGGAGTTGCGCTCGCCCTGGAGCAGGTTGCCGATGAAGGGCGGGGCGGCGGGATGCGCAGGCGAAGACGTGGAAGACATCGGGACGAAAGAAGAAGGGCTACTGGCGGTCGATCTTGGGATCGAGCGCGTCGCGCAGTGCGTCGCCCAGCAGGTTGAAGGCGAGCACGGTGAAGAAGATGGCCAGGCTGGGGAACAGCGCCACGTGCGGCGAGGTCACCATGTCGGCGCGGGCCTCGCTGAGCATGGCGCCCCACTCGGGCGTGGGCGGCTGCGCGCCCATGCCCAGGAACGACAGGCTGGCCGCCGTGATGATCGAGGTGCCCACGCGCATCGAGAAATACACCACGATCGACGAGATGGTGCCCGGCAGGATGTGCCGCACGATGATGGTCCAGTCCGACGCGCCGATGCTGCGCTCGGCCTCGATGTAGGTCTGCTGCTTGAGCACCAGCGTGTTGCCGCGCACCAGGCGCGCGAAGGCCGGCACGCTGAACACCGACACCGCCACCACCACGTTGGTCATGCTGCTGCCAAGGATGGCCACCACGCCCAGCGCCAGCAGGATGCCGGGGAAGGCGAACAGCACGTCCGATACACGCATCACGATGCGGTCCCACCAGCCTTCGTAGTAGCCCGCCAGCAGGCCGAAGGCCGTGCCCACGAAGCCGCCCACCAGCACCGAGAGAAAGCCCGCCATCAGCGAGATGCGCGCGCCCATCAGGATGCGGCTGAAGATGTCGCGGCCCAGCGGGTCGACGCCGAACCAGTGCGTGGCCGAGGGGCCGCTGTTCAGCATGTCGTAGTCGAAGAAGTTCTCCGCGTCGAAAGGCACGATCCACGGCGCGAACACCGCGACGAACACCAGCAGCAGCACGAAGGCCGCGGCAACGATGCCCACGGGCTGCTTCTTGAAGCGGCGCCAGCATTCGCCCCAGGGCGTGCGGACCTTGCCCGCGGCTTGCACCACGGCAACGGGAGAAAGTGGAACGATGGATTCGGCAGGCACGCCGGAAGCTTGCGTCATGGCTGCTTGCTCACTTGTAGCGGATGGTCGGGTTGATGTAGCCGTACAGCACATCGACCACGAGATTGATCAGGATGAATTCGAGCGAGAACAGCAGCACCAGCGTCTGGATCACGGGGTAGTCGCGCATCTGCACGGCGTCGACCAGCAGGCGGCCGAGGCCGGGCCAGTTGAACACCGCCTCCACCAGGATCGAGCCGCCGAGCAAAAAGCCGAACTGCAGGCCCATCATGGTGACCACCGGAATCAGCGCGTTGCGCAGCGTGTGCTTGAACACCACGCTGGATTCGCGCACGCCCTTGGCGCGCGCGGTGCGCACGAAGTCTTCCTGGATCACTTCGACGAAGGAGGCCCGCGTGAAGCGCGCCATCACGGCGGCCACGGCCGCGCCGAGCGTGATGGAGGGCAGGATGTAGTGTTTCCAGCTGCTCGCGCCCACCGTGGGCAGCCAGCCGAGCTGGACCGAGAAGATCTGCATCAGCAGCATGCCGAGCGCGAATGCGGGAAAGGAGATGCCCGACACGGCGAGCGTCATGCCCAGCCGGTCCGGCCATTTGTTGCGGTACACCGCCGAGACGATGCCGATGCCCATGCCGAAGATCACCGCCCACACCATGCTGGTGATGGTCAGCATCACCGTCGGGAAGAAGCGCTCGCCGATTTCCACCGACACCGGCCGCCGCGTGCGGATCGAGGTGCCGAAGTCGCCTTGCAGCATGTGGGTGAAGAAGTTCACGAACTGCTGCGGCAGCGGCTTGTCGAGCCCGAGCTCCGCGCGGACCATGGCCACGGTCTGCTCGTCGGCTTCCTGGCCGGCGGCAAGGCGCGCCGGATCGCCGGGCAGCATGTGGACGAACAGGAACACCAGCACCGCCACGATGAGCAGCGTGGGGATCAGGCCCAACAGTCGTTTGAGAAAGTAATTCAGCATGGGGTGCGGTTGTCGCGAACGGGCGGCGGCGTCATGCCGCCGCCCGGTGCGCGCTCAATCAGTTCGAAACAGCGATCGCGTCGATGTTGATGTTGGCGTCAGGCATGACGTAGACACCCGACAGACGCTTCGAATGGGCCGACAGGTTCTGCTCCGTGACCAGCGGCACGCGCGGCAGGTCCTTGCGGATCTCGTCCTGCGCGGTCTTGTACAGCGCCGCCTTTTCCTTGTCGTCCACCGTCACCAGCGCCTTGGCCAGCGCGTTGTCCACCACTTCGCTCTTGTAGAACGACATGTTGTTGAGCTTGGGCGCCCACGACTCCGAGGCGAACAGCGGGCGCAGGCCCCAGTCGGCTTCGCCGGTCGACGACGACCAGCCGGTGTAGTACATGCGGACCTTGGCCGTCTTCGGATCCGGCCATGCATCGACCTGCTCGGTGCGCTGGCCCACTTCGAGCGCCTGCACCTGCAGCTTGATGCCCACTTGCGCGAGCTGCTGCTGCACGAACTGGATGGTCTTCTGGCTGGTCGTGTTGTTGTAGGCGCTCCAGAGCACCGACTCGAAGCCGTTCGGGTAGCCGGCTTCGGCCAGCAGGGCCTTGGCCTTCTTCACGTCGTAGGGAATCGGGTCCATCTTCTCGGCGAACTTCACGCCCTGGGGCATCACGCCCTGCGCGGGGAAGGCGTAGCCGCCGAAGGCGACCTTGGCCAGCGCTTCCTTGTTGATGGCGTAGCCGATGGCTTCGCGCACCTTCGGGTTGTCATAGGGCTTCTGCAGCATGTTGAATGCCAGGAAGCGCGTGATGATCGAGGGCGAGGCCACCACTTCGAGCTTGTCGCTCTTCTTCAGCAGTTCGGCCTGCTCGTAGGGAATGGGGAACGCGAAGTCGGCTTCGCCGGTCTGCAGCATCGCGGCGCGCGTGTTGTTCTCGAGCACCGGCTTCCATTGCACCGTGTCGACCTTCGGGAAGCCCTTCTTCCAGTAGCTGTCGAACTTCTTGGCCTTGACGGCTTCGGTCTGCTTCCACTCGACGAACTCGAACGGGCCCGTGCCCACGGGGTGGAAGGCGATGTCCTTGTTGCCCCACTTCTTCAGCGCGGTGGGCGAGATCATCGCGGCCGATGCGTGGGCCAGCGAGTTGATGAAGGGGCCGAAGGGCTCCTTCAGCGTGATGCGCACGGTCGTCGGGTTCACCGCCTCGACCTTGCTCACGCGGTTGAACTGGTTGTAGCGCAGCAGCTTGTTGTCCTGGTTGAGCACGCGGTCGAGCGTGACCTTCACCGCCTCGGCGTTGAAGTCGGTGCCGTCGTGGAACTTCACGCCGGTGCGCAGCTTGATGGTGTAGACCAGGCCGTCCTTCGACACGTCGTAGCTCTCGGCGAGCACGTTCTGCACCTTCAGGTCCTTGTCGAACTGGAACAGGCCTTCATAGAAGGTCTTGGTCACTGCCGTGGTGATGGTGGTGTTGGTGTTGTACGGGTCCAGCGTTTCCGGCTGGTAGCCGATCGACAGCACCACGTCTTTCGCGGCCAGTGCCGTGCCCGAAGCGGCCAGCGCGGCCAGGCCCAGCAGCGCGGATGCCCAGCGCAGGGAGGAAGAAGATTGCTTCATGGAAGAACTCCAGTCGGTTCGAGGAAAAAAGCAGGAGGGGGCCTGCGGGTTGAAAAAATTCGGTGATGCGGAATCAGAAGGCGCCGCCGATGGCATGCCGCGCGACGAAGTGGCCCGGCGCGACCTGCACCAGCGGCGGCACTTCGGGCTCGTCGCCCACGGCGCGGATCGGGCTGGGAATCTCGCCCTCGAGCAGCGCGCGCGGCTTGTGGCGGCGCGACGGGTCTGCCACCGGCACCGCCGCCATCAGCTTGCGGGTGTAGGCATGCTGCGGCGCTTCGAACACCGCGCGGCGCGGGCCGATCTCGACGATCTGGCCCAGGTACATCACGGCCACGCGGTGGCTGATGCGCTCCACCACCGCCATGTCGTGCGAAATGAAGAGAAAGGCCACGCCCAGCTCGCGCTGCAGGTCGAGCATCAGGTTGACGATCTGCGCCTGAATGGACACGTCCAGCGCGGACACCGATTCGTCGGCCACCACCACCTTGGGGTTCAGCGCCAGGGCGCGCGCGATGGCGATGCGCTGGCGCTGGCCGCCCGAGAACTCGTGCGGGTAGCGCTGCGCCACCTCGGGCGGCAGGCCGACCTTCTGCAGCAGCCAGTCGACGCGCTGCTGCGCCTCGGCGCCCTTGGCAATGCCGTGGATCAGCAGCGGCTCCATGATCGAGAAGCCCACCGTCACGCGCGGGTCGAGCGAGGCGAACGGGTCCTGGAAGATGAACTGGATGTTGCGGCGCAGCGCCTGCAGCTCGCGCGTGGGCAGTTCGCGGATGTTCTGGCCGCCGAACTCGATGGCGCCGCTCTGGCTTTCGACCAGGCGCAGCAGCGAACGGCCGGTGGTCGACTTGCCGCAGCCCGATTCGCCGACCAGCGCCAGCGTTTCGCCGGGGTACAGGTCGAAGCTGATCTTCTCCACCGCGTGCACGCGGCGCTTCACGCGGCCGAAGAGGCCGCTGCGCACGTCGAAGCGCGTCACGAGGTCGCGCACACGAAGAATGGGGCCGGCGTCTTCGCGCACGGTGTCCTGCGGCGTCGCCGGTTCCGGCGGGGCCGCATCGGCCGGGCTTTCGGTGCGCAGCAGATCGAACTTGGCCGGCAGGTCGGTGCCCTGCATGGCGCCCAGCTTGGGCACGGCCGACAGCAGCGCGCGGGTGTAGGGATGCTGCGGCGCGGCGAACACGGTGTCGGAGCTTCCGGCTTCGACCTTGTCGCCGCGGTACATCACCAGCACGCGGTCGGCAATCTCGGCCACCACGCCCATGTCGTGGGTGATGAAGAGCACGCCCATGCGCATCTCTTTCTGCAGCTCGCGGATGAGCTGGAGGATCTGCGCCTGGATGGTCACGTCGAGCGCGGTGGTCGGCTCGTCGGCAATCAGCAGCTGCGGCTTGCACGACAGCGCCATCGCGATCATCACGCGCTGGCGCATGCCGCCCGACAGCTGGTGCGGGAAGCGGTCGAGCACGTTGCGCGCTTCCGGAATGCGCACCAGCTCCAGCATGCGCAGCGCTTCGGCGCGCGCGGCCGAGTCGCTCTTGCCCTGGTGGATGCGGATGGCCTCGGCGATCTGGTCGCCGGCTGTGAACACCGGGTTCAGCGACGTCATCGGCTCCTGGAAGATCATCGCGATGTCGGCGCCGCGGATGCCGCGCATCGTGCTGTCGCGGGCCTGCGCCAGGTCGAGCACTTCGCCGTTGCGGCGCCGGAAGGCCATGCTGCCGCCCAGGATGCGGCCGCCGCCATGCTCCACCAGGCGCATCAGCGCGAGCGAGGTGACCGACTTGCCCGAACCCGATTCGCCCACCACCGCGAGCGTTTCGCCGTGGTCGACGTGGAAGGACAGTTTCTTGACCGCATCGACCGTGCGCTCGGAAGTCGAGAAGCGCACGGTGAGGTCGTCGACGGCGAGGACGCGGCCGTCCGGCAGGGCGAGGGCAGGGGTGGACATGGGAGTGCGAGAGAAAAAGGTGGCGTGCGTCGGCGTCAGGCGAAGATGGCCGTCTGCGGCGCTTCGTTGCCGCGCGCGTGGCCGCGGTACATGCCTTCGGTGTTGAAGGCCAGGCTCAGGTTGCCGTGGCGGTCGACGGCGATCAGGCCGCCGGTGCCGCCGATGGCGGGCAGCGACTGCCGCACCACCGCCTGCGTGGCGGCTTCGAGCGTGGCTCCGGCGTAGGCCATGCGCGCGCACACGTCGTAGGCGGCGGCGACGCGGATGAACATTTCGCCGCTGCCGGTGCAGGACACGGCGGCCGTGCGGTCGTCCGCGTAGGTGCCGGCGCCGATGAGCGGCGAATCGCCGATGCGGCCGACGCGCTTGTTGGTCATGCCGCCGGTCGAGGTGGCGGCGGCCAGGTGGCCGTGCATGTCGAGCGCCACGGCGCCGACGGTGCCGAGCTTCCTGTCTTCGTCGAGCGGGGCGGCGGGCGCGGCCGTCATGGACGCGCCTTCATGGTCGGTCACCACGCGGCCGGTGCCGCGCACGCGGTAGAGCTGCTCGCGGCGCGCCTCGGTCGAGAAGAACGAGGGCTCGACCATCTCCAGCCCGTGTTCGCGCGCGAAGGCCTCGGCGCCCGCGCCGGCCAGCAGCACGTGGGCGCCGTCTTCCAGCACCGCGCGCGCGGCGCGCACCGGGCGGCGTACATGGCACACGCCGGCCACCGCGCCGGCGGCGAGCGTGGCGCCGTCCATCACGGCGGCGTCGAGCTCATGGGTTTCGTCGTGCGTGAACACGGCGCCGTGGCCGGCGTTGAAGAGCGGGCAGTCTTCGAGCAGTTCGACCGCCAGGCAGGCGGCGTCGAGCGCGGACGCGCCCTTGAGCAGCGCCGACTGCGCGGCGGCCACGATGCGGTTCAGCGCGTCGTGGTACGCCTGCGCCTGTTCGGCGCTGGTCGTCGCGGCGCTGATGGTGCCGGCGCCGCCGTGGATGGCGATCACGGGCACGTGGGTCTGGGTCATTGGGGGGCTTTCTTCTTTCTGTTGCCGGCGCCGTTCGGGGCGGCGGCATCGGGCGTGCCGGCGGCGTTCGTGCCGCCGGTGCCACTCGTACTGTTGTTCGTGCCGTTCGTTCGGGGGAGGCCGTTGGCGCCGTGCAGCCACGGGCGCACGGCCTGCAGGATGCGGCCGGCGGACTGCACCGGGTCGGGCGCGCGCAGGGCCACGGCGCTGGTCAAGGCCTCGATCAGCGCGAGCACGCTGGTCTCGCAGTTGGGGCGGTAGCTGGTTTCGGTCTGGCAGTAAAGCGCCACGTCGGCCAGCGGCGCGAGCGGCGAGCTGGGGCGGTCGGTCAGCGCGAGCAGGGCGCAGCCCTGGCCGCGCGCGATCTGTGCCAGCGCCACGGTGTCGGTCAGGTAGCGCGGAAAGGTCAGGCCGATGAACAGGTCTTGCGGCCCGGCATGCATCAGCGTGCGCGCGGAATGCGTCACGCCGCTCACGCTGGAGAGCAGGCGCACGTCGTTGCAGCTGCCGTCCAGCCCATGCTGCAGCAGGCCGGCGAGCCAGGCGCTCGCGCCGAAGCCGGCGATGTAGATCGAGCGCGCCTTGCCGATGCGCTCCACCGCGGCTTCGCAGGCGGCGTAGTCCAGCGTCTGGCGCGTGGCTTCGATGTTGCGGCGGCTTTCGTCGAGCGCGGTGGCGAACACTTCGGCCACCGTGGTCGGGCGCTCGAGGTTGCCGCGCATGCGCTCCACCGGCGCCACCAGCGGCTCGAAGCCGCGCACCAGCTCGGCACGGAAGGTGGCGTAGCCGTCGAACTCCAGCGCCCGCGCGAAGCGGTTGGCCGTGGCGACCGACACGCCGACCACGGCGGCCAGTTCGTCGATGGGCAGTGTCGCGACCTGCAGGGGATGCTCCAGCACGTAGTCGGCCACTTGCCGGTGCGAACGCGTCAGCCGCGGCAGCGCCTGCGCGATGCGCTGCGCCACGGTGGTGCCTTGGGTGTCGACGGTGCTGTTCATGAAAGGTGCGGCGTGCCCGAAAGTGTGCTTTTTTTGAAAACCAGTTTACAAATATAAGTCAAACAAGAAAATTTTCTGTCATTTCTGATCGCGTTTGCAAGTACCGGGCCAGCCGCGAAGGGGTTTGGCGAGGCACCCGCGACGGCGCTTTCCCTCTGGTGGCGCTCGTTTAAGCTCGCCGGGGTACTGCTCCTAGGTGTTTTCCCCATGTCGTTGCTTGCCGGCCCGGCCGCCCCACCGCGAAATTTCAGAATCGACGTCCTGCGCGGCATTGCCATCTCGCTGGTGCTGTTGCTGCACTTCCACCTGTCGTACTCGCTGTTGGACAGCCCGCTGGCCGCCGTGCTGCCGGCGGTGTTCATCAAGTCGGTGGCGGTCAACGGCAACTACGGCGTCACCATGTTCTTCGTGGTGTCGGGCTACCTCATCACCTCGACCACGCTCAAGCGCTACGGCAGCCTGGGCAACGTGGACGTGCGCGGCTTCTACGCCTTCCGCTTCGCGCGCATCGTGCCCTGCCTGGTGGTGGCGCTGGCGCTCATCGTCGGGTTCGGCATGCTGGGGCAGCCGGCGTTCATGAACGTTGCCAAGCCGGGTTGGCCGCAGGTCGGCTATCCGGTGGCGGTGCTGTCGGTGCTGACCTTCTGGCACAACCTGCTGATGCAGCACGCGTGGTACTTCAACTACGCGATGAACATCTACTGGTCGCTCTCGGTGGAGGAAGTGTTCTACCTCGCGTTCCCGCTGCTGTGCTTCGGGCTGAAGCGGCAGTGGGCCATCGTGGCCGTATGGCTGTTGGCGATCGTCGTGGGGCCGGTCTACCGCGGTTTTCACGCGGACGACGAGATCTACTTCATGTACGGCTACCTCGCGTGCTTCGACGCGGTGGCATTCGGCTGCTGCGCGGCGTTGGTCGCGCAGCGCTTCAGCTTCGACGGATGGGCTGGCCGCCAACTGCAGCTTGCGGCGGCCTGCCTCGTGGCCGTGACCTACCTGCGCGGGATTCACGGCAACGAAGTCTTCGGCTTCACCGCCATCGCCGCCGGAACCGCCGTGCTGCTGGTCGGCGCGCGCAACGAGAAGGTGCCTGCATGGGCGCTGCGCAGCAGGGCGCTCGCGGGCCTGCGATGGCTGGGGCGGCACAGCTACGAGCTGTATCTCTTCCACATCATCGTGCTGGGCCTGATGCGCGGCGTCGTGGCGCGCGGGGCGATGCCGTCGGTGTGGAAGCTGCCGGCGATGGTGTTTTTCATCGCGGCGTCCGTGGCCGTGGCGTGGGGCATTGCGCGTTTTTATTCGGAGCCGATGAATGCGTGGCTTCGGCGCAGGTTGTTGGAGCGGCAGAAGCTGGTTGAGGGATGAGGATGGCCCCTTGTTCAGCGGAGGCACGCCGAAGTTGGGGTTGCAACCTGAATCGCTCCGCATAGTTTTGGCGGCTCGGACGGGGAGCCGCGAGGCTCGCCGATTCCCGCAAGAGGTGCCCGGTACGCCAACCCGTTCGAGTCGCCGCCCTCAATTCGCAGTCGCTTCATCCCGCATTGCCGCTTCCCACAGGCGCATGCGCCGCGACCATCCAGCAGGCCGCGGTGAAGCGAACCTCATCCCCATGCACATAAGGCTCGAAAGCCGAGCGCACAGCCGCGATGACTCGTGCGCGCGTTTGCTCGTCTTCCTGTCGCAGTTGCAGGCCGACCGGGCCGAGCTGGCTCAGGTATCGCAGCAGATCCTTCTCGGGCAGGGTGCACGCCACGTCGATAGGCCGGATGTCGATGCCTTGCCAGCCGCTGTCTCGCAGGATGCGTTCGATGCGCTCCGAGTCCGCAAAGGCGAACTGCCCCGGTGCACCGGGTTTGCGCGGCGGCAGGTTCGGCAGCAGCGGCGCCGCCGCGCGCTCGGCGGTCGTCATGAACGGGTTTTCCGCTGCCGCGCGCCACGCGATGAAACGCAGCGCGGCACCGTTCTTCGCGGCGCGCCGCAGGTTGGCGAAGGCCCGCACCGGATCGTCGAAGAACATCACGCCGATGCGCGAGATCAGCAAGTCGAAGCTGGCTGCTTCGAACGCGTGCGTCTGTGCGTCGGCGCAGATGAAGCGGGCGCGCGAGCCTTCTTTTTCGGCCCGCTTTTGCGCCGCATCGATCATCGGCGCCGAGATGTCGATGCCGACGCACTGGCCTTCCTGCGCGTTCTTCAGCCGTGCGAGGGCGAGGGTGGTTGCGCCGGTGCCGCAGCCGATGTCGAGCACCCGGCCCGCGGCCAACTGCGACGCTGCTTCGACGAGCAGCTCCGCGAGCGGCGCGAACATCTGGTCGAGCGTGGCTTGTATATCGACCCAGGCGTGCCCGGCGTGGCCGTTCCAGAGCCTGGCCTGTTCGTCGTCGTCGTTCTGCTTGGTGATTTCCATGATCGTTTCCTTGCTTGCCTTCGAGAGGCGGAAACTGCATTATTGAAATTCAAGTCGACTTGAGGTCAAGAGCATGAAGGAAATGGACATCACCGAAGTGGCGCAACGCTCCGGCGTGCCGGCCTCGACACTGCGCTACTACGACGAAAAGGGGCTGATCGTTCCCATCGGCCGGCGCGGCCTGCGCCGCCTGTTCGACGCGGGCGTGCTCGAGCGCCTCGCGCTCATTGCGCTGGGGCGCACGGCGGGCTTCTCGCTGGACGAGATCGCGCGCATGTTCGGCGCCGACGGGCAGCCGCGGATCGACAGGCTGATGCTCACGGCCAAGGCCGACGAACTCGACAGGACGATCCGCAACCTCAGCGTGATGCGCGACGGCCTGCGGCATGCCGCCGTGTGCTCCGCGCCGAGCCACATGGCGTGCCCGAAGTTCAGGCGCATCTTGCGGGCAGCGGGTTCGGGCGCGATCGGTGGAAAGAGCGAAGAGAAGAAAAAGAGCGTGCCGAAAGCGCCCAAGGCCGAAAAAACTAGGCCCGCGCCTTCTGCATGAAGACGCTGAACGGGTCGGGGCCGTAGTCGCCGAAGGGGCCTCGCGGCTGGTAGCCCGCGCGTGCGTAGAGCGAGATCGCTTCGGGCTGGCTCGGTCCCGTCTCCAGCATGAAGGTCGTGCAGCCCTTGGCCGCCGCTTCGCTCTCCAGAAAATTCAGCACCCGGGCCGCGATGCCTTGTCCCCGGTTTTCGGGCCGCACGAACATGCGCTTGAGCTCGCCGAATTCAGTGCCGACGACGATGGCGCCGCAGCCGACGGCCTTGCCGCCGGCGTCGCGCGCGACAGCGAACAGCACGTTCGGCGCGGACAGCGCGGCGATGTCGATGCCGTGGTGGCTCTCGGGCGGGTAGAGCGGCTTTTGGTACGCATCGAGGTCGTCGATGAGCTGGATGACGTCGGGCTGGGCGGGGCTTTCGAGGGAAATCTGCATCGGTCGATATTACTGAGCCGAAACCGCCGTACTGATCGCCTGCGCCCATCGCTCGGCCATGGCCGGTGAATTGAAGCAGGTGGTTTCCTCGGTCGCGCTGCAGACGGCGCGTTCGAGCAACTGGATGTCGGCTTCATGCTGCCGCGCCACATGCGGGTCCTCGAAGAAGATGACTTTGTGGCAGCGGCGGTCCAGCACCAGTTCGGCGATCTGCGCGTCGCCGCCCAGCGGACCGCTCTGGTAGCGGGTGACCCACGGCACGTCCGCCGGCCAGCCGCGCGACCAGGCCAGCTCGTTCAAGAGGCCGCCGGTCGTGCCTGTCGCCACGCGGTTCCGGAAGCTGGAAAGAAGATCGAAATGAAGCGCGGCAAACGCCACCATGCGCTGCTTCAGGGCGTCGTGCGCAATGAGCGCGACGGTCTGCTCCGCGCAAGGTGCGAACGCGTTGCCGGCGGCATGGCCGGCCAGCGCCAGCTCGATCGCGATCCATTCCCGCGCGCCGGCCGCGGTCGCAAGAAAAGGCTTGCCGTGAATCACGCATTGGCGCTTCAACGCCTGTGCCTCAGGGTACAGGGAGGACGGATCGACTGGGTCGATGAAATAGATCACGCCGTCGATTTCATCGGCGGGCACCAGGCCGCCGGAGATCCTCGACACGAGCCGCATCAGGCCGCCGTCGGCACCGTGCGGCAGGCGCACCAGCGGCGCGTGGCCGGCGAGCAGGCCGTCGCGCGCCAATGCATCGTGCGTGCCGCCCACTGCAAGAAGGCCCAGGTTCAGAGTGCGGATGCCGGCCTCGCAGGCCTCGGCCCATCGGCCCAATACGCCGACGCCTTCCTGCCGGTGCAAGCGGTTGGCGACGAGGCCGAAGCGCCTGGCGGCGGCACGAGGCTCCTGCGCCGGGGTCTGCTGAAGAAGTTGCGATGCGTCCATGTGTCTGTTCACCGTTGACCGAGCTGCATGCCGTATTCGACCACGCGACGGTGACCGGCCGGTCTTTTCCTAACCCATTCCGGCAAAGCCCGACCGTCCCAAGGGTTCAGGCCTTCGCCCAACAATGCCCGCACAACGGCAGGCCGGTCGGCTTGCCGAGTCGCAGCGCTTGTTGTTTGAAGGAGTAGCACTTTGGAATACCGTCATCTGGGCAAATCAGGCCTCAAGGTCCCCGTGTTGAGTTTTGGCACGGGCACCTTCGGCGGCAAGGGCGAGTTTTTCAGCGCGTGGGGCAGCACCGACGTGGCCGAGGCGCGCAAGCTCATCGACATCTGCCTCGACGCAGGCGTCAACATGTTCGACAGCGCCGACATCTATTCGGCCGGCGCGGCGGAGTCGGTGTTGGGCGAGGCCATCAAGGGCCGCCCGCGCGACCAGTTGCTGATCTCGACCAAGGCCACCTTCCGCAGCGGCAAGGGCGCGAACGACGTGGGCTCGTCGCGCCACCATCTCGTGCAGGCGGTCGATGCTGCGCTCAAGCGCCTGGGCACCGACTACATCGACCTGTTCCAGCTGCACGGCTTCGACGCGAGCACGCCGGTGGAAGAGACGCTGTCCACGCTCGACGACCTGGTGCGCGCGGGCAAGCTGCGCTACGTGGGCGCGTCGAACTTCTCGGGCTGGCACCTGATGAAGTCGCTGGCGGTGTCCGAGCGCTACGGCTATCCACGCTACGTGGCGCACCAGGCCTACTACTCGCTGGTCGGGCGCGACTACGAGTGGGAGCTGATGCCTCTCGCGCAGGACCAGGGCGTGGGCGCGGTGGTGTGGAGCCCGCTGGGCTGGGGCCGGCTCACCGGCAAGATCCGCCGCGGCCAGCCATTGCCGGCCAACAGCCGCCTGCACGTGACCGCCGACATGGGGCCGCCGGTGCCTGACGAGCTGCTCTATCGCGTGGTCGATGCGCTGGAAAAAGTCGGCGCCGAAGTCGGCAAGACCGTGCCGCAGGTCGCGCTGAACTGGCTGCTGCAGCGCCCGACGGTGTCGAGCGTGGTGGTCGGCGCGCGCGACGAGGCGCAGTTGCGCCAGAACCTGGGCGCGTTGGGCTGGAATCTCACGCCCGCGCAGGTCGCCGAGCTCGACGCCGCGAGCACGACGACGCGGGCCTATCCCTACTGGCACCAGCAGGGCTTCCTGGAGCGCAATCCGAACGCGGTCTGAGCCTGGCTGTCTGGGCTATCCGGGCGTCAGCCCGAGCACCCAGCGCTTGAAGTGCTCCAGCGCCCCGGAGGCCGGCCGGCCTTCGGGGTAGGCGAAGTAGTAGCCCTGGCGCACGTCCAGATGCCGGTCGACCGGGATCACGAGTTCGCCGGTCTTCAGTTCATGCTCGACCAGGATGCGCGGCGCCAAGCCGACGCCCATGCCGGCGGCCGTGGCCGCCACCACCATGGTGAACAGCTCGTAGCGCGGCCCGCGCGACGCATGCACCGTGTATTCCCAGCCTTGCTGCGCATACCAGTCGCGCCAGGCGTGGGCGCGCGTGCTCAGGTGCACATGGCGGCAGCGCTCGAAGCCGGCCTCGTCCCATGGCCCGTTCGCGTCGCGGAAGGCGGGGCTGCAGATGGGCACCATCTCGCCTTCGGCAAAGATCAGCCCGCCGCGCGTGTTGGGCCAGAACTGGTCGCCGAAGTAGATGGCCGCGTCGTAGGCGTTCTCCTGAAAGGAAAAAGGCTGCGAGCGCGCCGACAGATTGACGGTGATGTTCGGATGCAGCTCGCTGAACTCCGGCAGGCGCGGTATGAGCCACTGCGTGGCGAAGGTCGGCACCACGGCCAGCTCCAGCACGAAGCCCATCTCGTGGCCGGCGCTGATCTCCAGCGTGTCGCGGCGGATCTGGTCGAGGTGGCGGCGGATGCGCGCCGCGTATTCGCGGCCCACGTCGGTCAGCGTGAGCCGCCGCCGCACGCGCGAGAACAGCGGCACGCCCAGCCGCTGCTCGAGCATGGCCACCTGGCGCCCGACGGCGCTCTGCGTCAGCGCGAGTTCGGCGGCCGCGCGGGTGAAGCTCCCCAGCCGCGCCGAGGCCTCGAAGGCCTGCAGCGCGCCGAGGTTGGGAATGTCTTTTCTCATCGATTGCCAGCAGTTGTCTCAGTCTTTTCGGCGAAAGCACCCACCGTGCCGGGGGCGTGTCCGCGGCGCTATTTTGCGTGCCGCCGCGCGGCATTTGTGGATACGCTGGAGGCGGCGCCATTGATGGCGAGCAGCAAGAAAGGCATTTCATGCGTCGTGTGGTGATCATCGGCGGCGGGGCCATCGGCTCGGCCATTGCGTATTTCCTGACCCGTGACCCGAAGGAAGAAGCCTTCGAGGTCACCGTGGTCGAGCGCGATTTCTCGTACCGCCAGGCGTCATCGGCCCTGTCGGCCAGCTCGATTCGCCAGCAGTTTTCCACCGCAATCAACATCGAGATGTCGCTCTACGGCATCGACTTCATGCGCTCGCTTGGCCAGACCCTGCGGGTGGGCAGCGAGGTGCCAGACATCGGCCTTGTCGAGCCCGGCTACCTGTACCTGGCTTCGCCGGCGGGCGTGGAGGTGCTGTGCGAGAACCATGCGATGCAGAAGGCGCATGCGGTCGACGTGGCGCTGCTGGCACCCGACGAACTGAAGGCGCGCTTTCCGTGGTTGTCGACCGAAGGCATTGCGCTCGCTTCGCTCGGGCTCTCGGGTGAAGGCTGGTACGACGGCTACAGCCTGCTGCAGGCTTTTCGCAAAAAGGCGGTGTCGCAGGGTGCGCACTACGTGCAGGCGCATGCCACGGGGCTGCGCCGCGACGGCCGGCGGCTGACCGGCGTGCAGCTCGGCAACGGCGAGACACTGGAGGCCGACGTGGTCGTCAACGCCGCGGGCGCATGGGCTGCGACGGTCGCGGGCTGGGCCGGCATCGCGCTGCCGGTGCGCGGGCGCCGTCGCAGCGTATTCAGCTTCTCTTGCCCCGAGACGCTGCCCGGCTGCCCGCTCGTCATCGACACCTCGGGCATCTGGCTGCGGCCGGAGGGCCGCCAGTTCATCTGCGGCTTCGCGCCGCCAGAGGCACAGGACGTCGACGACCAGCCGCTGGACGTCGAGTACGAGGCCTTCGACGACTTCATCTGGCCCGCACTGGCCGAGCGCGTGCCGGCCTTCGAGGCCATCCGCATGACCGGCGCATGGGCCGGCTACTACGAGATGAACGTGTTCGACCACAACGCCATCCTCGGCCTGCACCCGGACTGCGACAACCTCTACTTCGCGAACGGCTTTTCAGGCCACGGGCTGCAGCAGTGCCCGGCGGCGGGAAGGGGCGTGGCGGAGCTGATCCGCTTCGGCGGCTACCGCAGCCTCGACCTGGGGGCGGTGTCTTTCGCGCGCATTCTCGAGAACAGGCCGCTGCTCGAGAAGAACGTGATCTAGCCGCTTGGATTCAGGGCGACGCCAGCGCGGTGAACGGCCCTTGCTGGCCCAGCGCGGACTGCCCCTCGTTGAGCACCGCGACGAGCCTGCCGTAGAAGAACGGAAGCCCGAAGTCGATGGCGCTACCGATGCTCGCGGCCGCCACGTTGTTTACCGCCACCGCGCCCGGGTTGCTCGTGAACAGCGACTGCGCGTTCGCAATGGCAAAGCTCTGGTTCAGCGCGGGGCCGGTGGCCGCGGTGAAGCTGGCGCTCAGGTCCAGCGAACTCGGCGGGCAATAGAAGCCCTGGAAGGTGCTGCCCTTGGCGCACTGGGCGATCGTCGAATCGTTCAGGAAGAAGAAGTTCGAGCCGCTGTCCAGGAAGCTGTCGGGAAAGCTGTTGTTCTTGTAGGTGGCCGAGACGCGGAGCGTGTTCGGGTTCGTCTGCAGCACCGTCGCGCCGGTCATGGCGTTGTTGGCCTGCGTGGCAACGCCGAAGTAGAGCGTGCCGACGGTAACGCCCTGGCCGGCCGAGGAAATCGCGGGCAGCCCGAGCACCACGCCGTTGTTGTCCTGCGCGAAGTTGGCCACGATGTTCTGGGCCTGCTTGGCGAGCGGCACCGCCGTGTTCTGGCACTGCGCCCCCGGCTGGCAGGTGTAGTAGGTGGCGGAGACCGCCTTCTGCGCGCACGCGTTGCCGCAGTCCTGCAGGAAGGCCGCCACGCCGATGATGCCGTTCGTTCCCAGGTCGGCGGGAGTGTTCTCCGCCTTCAGCGTGCCGTTGTCCGAGCATGCGCTCGGCACGGCGCCCGCCGCCGTGTCGCCCACGATCTGCAGCGGCTGCGCCGCCGCCGACTTCGGCCCCAGCGTGATGTCGGCCGTGCGCATGGTTCCCCATGTGTAGCCGTCGAGGAATTGCTCGCAGGCATTCAGCGGCGCGCTGTTCACCGACTCTTGCGGCAGCGCCGCGAGCATCGACGAATTGAGCGCCGAGGCGGCGATGCGCACGCCGGCGGAGCCGGTGTCGATCAGCACGTTGTCGATGGTCTGGCAGGTGCCAGTGCCCGGCACGCAGAGTTGAACGCTGACCTGCGGAAGGTTGACGCCGCTGGTGTCCGTGCCGCGCGACACGGTGAGGGACATCGAGTTCTGCGAGGTTGTCGCAGGGGTCGGTGTCGCCGCCGGGGTGGTGGCGGTCGGCAGCAGCGCGATCGGCAATGCGCCGCCGCCTCCGCCGCCCCCGCCACCGCCGCAGGCGGCGAGGCCCAGCAGGCTCGCAGCGCATACCGCCACGGCCGCCGCCGCGCGAATCAGGTTGCTGGCACCGGCAACGCGCCGGTTGCCTGCTTGTCGTGGTTCCATGGACATGATGGCTGGTCGCAGGAGGGTTGAAGGGTCAGGAGTCTTGCGGGACGGTCAGCGTGTCCGGATCGACGCCGGCCGGCAGCAGCCGCGGCAGCCAGGCGATGCCCGTCCAGGAGCGCTGGTGCGCCGAGGCATGCACCGCGAATGTCTCGCCCGCCTGCGAGGTGGAGCCGTGGGAGCCTCGGCCTTGCTGGCGCAGTTCGCGTGCCCTGCCGGACATCTGCGTGGCGTATTGCGTGCCGAGCAGCACCGAGAGTTCCGGCCGGTGGGAACCGCGCCACGCGACCGCGAAGACGACGCCGTCCGCGTTCAGGTACTCACGCTCGATAAGCCCGTCGGGCAGCGTGATTTCCCGCATGGTCCAGTTGCTTGGCGCAGTGGTTGCCGCCGTGGCCGTGTTGGCGGCTACAGGAGCGGCAATCTTGCGCGATGGCGTGGCGACCCGCTGGTCCGGGCCCAGATGGGGAGCGCCGCCCAGTTCCGCGAACGCGCAGGGCGTTCCGAGCGCGGCGGCGGCGATTGCCAGGCCGCCCAGCAGGGTGGCTCCATGGGTGCGCCGCGCATGACATTCTTGTGACCCGCTGTTCATCCTGATTTCCTTTCCGTCCCGACGCGCGAAGGTTACTGCCCGTTCGCGTCGGCATGGCAAAGACCCGGGGCGCCGCATTGGCTGGCACGCCAAGTCGGCCAGCGATCAGGTTCGCGGTGTTAACGAGTGGCCGGGGAGGGCGTAGGATGGTCGCCAGAGAGGTGTCACGACTCATGACTGCACAGACATTGATCGATACCGCCCGCGCGCTCGTCGCCGGCGACAAGGGCCTGCTCGCCATGGACGAGAGCAACGCCACCTGCAACAAGCGCTTCGCCGCGCTGGGCATTCCCCAGACCGAGGCGGCGCGGCGCGACTGGCGCGAGCTGATCGTCACCGCGCCGGGCCTGGGCGACAGCATCAGCGGCGCCATTCTGTTCGACGAGACGATCCGCCAGCGGACCAACGCGGGCAAGCCCTTTGCCCAGGCGCTGTCCGACGCGGGCATCGTGCCCGGCATCAAGGTCGACATGGGCGCCAAGCCGCTGGCCGGGCACCCCGGCGAGACCGTGACCGAAGGCCTCGACGGCCTGCGCGAGCGCCTGGCTGAATACGCCGGCATGGGCGCGCGCTTCGCGAAATGGCGCGGCGTGATCGCCATCGCGGACGGCAAGGGTGCGGGCCTGCCCACACCAGCCTGCATCGATGTCAACGCCCATGCGCTCGCTCGCTATGCCGCGCTGTGCCAGGAGGCGGGACTCGTGCCCATCGTCGAGCCCGAAGTGCTGATGGACGGTGCCCATTCACTAGTACGCTGCGCCGAGGTGACCGAAGAAGTGCTGCACCGCACCTTCGCCCAGTTGCTGGCGCAGGGCGTGCTGCTCGAGGGCATGCTGCTCAAGCCGAACATGGTGCTGCCCGGCCAGAAGGCGGCCACGCAGGACCCGGTCGACGCGGTGGCCGACGCCACGGTGGCCTGCCTGCTGCGCGCCGTGCCCGCCGCGGTGCCGGGCGTTGCGTTCCTTTCAGGCGGGCAGTCGGCACAGCTGGCTTCGGCGCGGCTGAACGCGATGAACACCCGGCACAAGTCGCGCCTGCCGTGGGCGCTGACCTTTTCGTTCTCGCGCGCCGTGCAGCAGCCCGCGCTCGATGCATGGAAGGGCGATGCGGCCAACGTCGCCGAGGCGCAGCAGGCGCTGGTGTTCCGCGCCCGCTGCAACCAGGCGGCGCGCCGGGGCGGCTACGACACCAAGCGCGACGCGCCCCGCTGAGCGGTGGCGAGCCCGCCGGCAGACATCACCAACAGACAACCAACAGAGACAACTCGCCAAGCTTCATGACGATCCAGGACCTCTACCAGCGCAAGCTCGTTTCCGCCGCCGATGCCGTGCGCCAGCAGGTGCGCAACGGCGACATGATCATCGTGCCGACCGGCGTGGGCGAGCCGCCGACACTGCTCACGGCCCTGTCGGAGCAGCGCCGCGACTTCCGCGACGTGAAGGTCGCGCAGATCCTCGCGATGCGCAAGTACGCCTACATCGACTCCGAGACCGTCGAGCATGTGCGGCACGTGGCGCTGTTCTTCGGCGGCGCCACGCGCGCGGGCGGGCAGGCGGGCTGGATCGACTTCATTCCCAACTACTTCTCGGAGATTCCGGCGCTGATCGAGCGCGGGCAGGTGCCGGCGGAGGTGGTGTTCACCATGGCTTCGCCGATGGACGCGCACGGCTACTTCTCGCTGAGCCTGGGCGCCGACTACACCATGGCCGCCGTCGCGAAAGCGCGCGCGGTGGTGCTGGAAGTGAACCCGAACGTGCCCTTCGCCTACGGCGCCTGCCACGTGCATGTGTCGCAGGTCGCGGCGCTGGTCGAGAACGACGCGCCGGTGATGGAAGTGGGGCTGCCGAAGATCGGCCCGGTGCAGGAAGCCATCGGCAGGCACGTGGCCGGGCTGATCGACGACGGCTCGACGCTGCAGATCGGCTACGGCGGCATTCCCGACGCGGTGGTGATGCAGCTCACCGGCAAGAAGGACCTGGGCATCCACACCGAGATGATCGGCGACGGCATCCTCACGCTGGTGGAAAGCGGCGCGGTGACCAACCGGCGCAAGAACTACCTGCCGGGCAAGTCGGTCGCGACCTTCGCGCTGGGCTCCAGCAGGCTCTACCGCTTCATGGACCGCAACCCGTCGCTGGAAATGCACCCGGTGAACTTCACCAACGACCCCGCGCTGGCGGGGCTCAACGACAACCTGGTGGCCATCAACGCGACGATGCAGATCGACCTGCTGGGCCAGTGCGGCTCCGAGAGCCTGGGGCATGCGCCTTACTCGGGCACCGGCGGGCAGTCGGACTTCGTGCGGGCGGCCAATCGCTCGCGCGGCGGCAAGGCCTTCATCGTGCTGCCTTCCACCGCCAAGGGCGACAGCATTTCTCGCATCGTGCCTTCGCTGTCGCCGGGCACGCACGTGAGCACCAGCAAGAACGACATCAACTACGTCGTCACCGAGCACGGCGTGGCGCAGCTGCGCGGCAAGTCCGCGAAGCAGCGCGCGCAGGAGCTGATCGCCATCGCGCATCCGGACTTCCGCGCGGAGCTGACCGAGCAGGCCAAGCGGGCGAATCTGCTGTGAGGCCCGGGCGCGGCCTGCGCGTGGCGGGCAGGGCATGGATTCGCTGATCGCCGCCTCCGCGCGCGCCCTTGCCGCCGGCGACGTGCTCGGCGCGCTCAAGCGCGTGGCCCTGCGCGAAGACCCGCCGGCGCTGGCGCTGCGCGGTATCGCGATGGCCCAGCTCGGCGAGCATCCGCGCGCCCGCGAACTGCTGCGCCGCGCCGCGCGCGATTTCGGCGCGCATGAGGAAACGGCGCGTGCGCGCTGCGTGGTCGCCGAGGCCGAGGTGGCGATGGCCATGCGCGACCTCGGCGATTCGCCGCGCGCGCTGGCGGCGGCTGCCGCCACGCTGGAGGCGCGCGAGGACCACGCCAATGCGCTGCAGGCGCGCCTGATAGCCGTGCGCCGGCTGCTGCTGCTCGGCCGGCTGGACGAGGCCGCCGAAGCGCTGGCAAGGCTCGACGCTCGCGGCCGGTCGCCTTCGCTGGCCGCCGTGGCCGAACTCACCGCGGCCGAACTGGCGCTGCGCTCTTTGCATATCAGTGAGGCACAAGGGGCACTGGCTCGCGCACAGGAAGCCGCCGAGCAAGCGCGCGTGCCCGCGCTGCTGGCCGAAGTGGCGGAGATGCGCTCGGCACTCGACCGCCCCGCGGCGCGGCGCCTGTCGGCCGAGGGCGAACAGACGCTGCGGCTGGGCGAGGTGGCTGCATTGCTGGCGTCGGACGCGCTGGTCGTCGACGCCTGCCGCCGCGGGCTGGGCGCGGGAGATGCCTGGCAGCCGCTGGCGCGACGTCCGGTGCTGTTCTCGCTGGCGCGCGCGCTCGCCGAGGCCTGGCCGGGCGATATCGACCGCGAGGCGCTGATCGAATGCGCCTTCCGCACCCGCCGCCCCGACGAAACACATCGCGCCCGCCTGCGCGTCGAAATCGGCCGGCTGCGCGCGCTGGTCAGGTCGCTGGCGGGCATCGAGGCGACGGCGCGCGGCTTCGTCCTCAAGCCGCGCGACGGCCGCACGGTGGCCGTGCTGGCGCCGCCCATCGACGGCGAGCAGGCCTCGCTGGTGGCGCTGCTGTCCGACGGCGCGGCGTGGTCGACCTCGGCGCTCGCGCTGGCCGTGGGCGCGAGCCAGCGCACCGTGCAGCGCGCGCTGGCCGAACTGGAGGAAGAGGGCCGTGTCCGCTCCATCGGACAGGCCAGGGCGCGCCGGTGGCTGTCGCCGCCGCTCGCAGGATTCACGACGATCTTGTTACTCCCATCCACGCTGCCTATTGAATAGAGTTGTCTCCAGCGCGCCAATCCAGGCGCACAAGGAGCCAACGATGAGCGACAGAACAAGCAGCGCCGCGGTGCACGCGGCAGAGATCGTGCGTGAATACGGGCCCTTCGCGGGCTCCGACAAGGTGGCCGGCGTCACCCATGACGGCCAGCGCGTGTGGGCCGCCACCGGCGCCGCGCTGGTGGCCTTCGACCCCGCCACCGGCGAGGCCACCCGCACGCTCGACCTGGCCTGCGACGCCGGCACGGCGTTCGACGGCACCCACCTCTACCAGATCGCCGATGCGCGCATCGACAAGATCGACCCCGCCAGCGGCAAGGTGCTGGCATCGATTCCGGCGCCGGGCAAGGGGCTCGATTCGGGCCTGACCTGGGCCGAGGGCAGCCTGTGGGTGGGCGAATACCGCGAACGCAAGATCCACCAGATCAACCCCGAGACCGGCGCGGTGGTGCGCACCATCGAGTCGAACCGCTTCGTCACCGGCGTCACCTGGGTCGACGGCGAGCTGTGGCACGGCACGTGGGAAGACGACCAGAGCGACATCCGCCGCATCGACGCGCAAAGCGGCGCCGTGCTGGAGCGGCTCGAAATGCCGCGCGGCATGGGCGTGAGCGGCCTGGAGTCCGACGGGGCGGACCTTTTCTATTGCGGCGGCGGCAACAGCGGCAAGGTCCGCGCCGTGCGGCGGCCGAAGGCGGCCCGGTCCTGATCGCGCTTCATCACTTTGCAAGGAGAAACGAATCATGAACACAGCCATTACGGAGCCGGCAGGCGTTCGGAACCATCCTGTCGTGCCGGGCGAACGTTGGCTCGCCGAGCGGAAGACACTGTTGGCGCGCGAGAAGGAACTGATGCGCCTGCAGGACCAGATCGCCCGCGAGCGGCGCGCGCTGCCGTGGGAGCGCGTGCAGAAGAACTACGTGTTCGACACGCCCCAGGGCAAGCGCACGCTGGCAGACCTGTTCGCCGGGCGCCGCCAATTGGTGGTGCAGCACTTCATGCTCGGCCCGGGTTGGGGCGAGGGCTGCCCGAGCTGCTCGTACATGGCGGACCATACCGACGGCATGAACGTGCACCTGGCGCATCGCGACATCAGCTTCGTGGCCGTCTCGCGCGCGCCGCTGGCCGAGATCGCCCGCTTCCGCGAGCGCATGGGCTGGCGCTTCGACTGGGTGTCGTCGGAAGGCAGCGACTTCAACCACGACTTCCACGTCAGCTTCACGCCCGATGAACTGGCCGCGGGCGAGGTCGACTACAACTACGGCAAGCGGGTTTTCCCGGCCTCGGAGGCGCCCGGCATCAGCGTGTTCTACAAGGACGACGCGGGCGATGTCTTCCATACGTACTCGACCTTCGGACGCGGCGTGGAAGTGATGATGGGCGCCTACAGCCTGATGGACCTCACGCCGCAGGGCCGCGGCGAGCGCGACGTGCCGCACAAGATGGAATGGGTGCGGCACCACGACCGCTACGAGCCTGAGCCCGCCGCGAAGGCCGCTGCGGATTCCTGCTGCTCGCACCGCGGCTGAGCCCGGCGCTCCTGAACCGATCGGGCATGTCATGGCGAGCCTTTGGCCCTGGCTGGCCGTTGCCGGCCTCGGAGCCCTTCATGGACTGAGCCCGGCAAACGGCTGGATGTTCGCCGCCGCATGCGGCGTGCAGGCCCGCGACGGGGCCCAGGCGCGGCGGGCCCTGCTGCCCATCGCTCTAGGGCATGGCGTTTCGGTCGCGGTGGTGGCGTGGGGCTTCGCCTGGGGCATGTCGATGGAACATGCGCGAGTGCAGGGCGCGGCCGGCGCGCTGCTGTTGGGTGTTGCGGCCTGTCGCTGGCTGCGGGGCGATGCGCGGAAAGGAATGCATGGGCCGTCAGGCATCCGCGCGGGACATGTCGGCATCGCGCTGTGGTCTTTTCTCATGGCTACCGCGCACGGCGCCGGACTGATGCTGGTGCCCGCGCTCATGCCGCTGTGCCTCGCGGACAACCCTGCGCGCGAGATCACCGCTTCGGGCTCGCTTCTGCTGGCGCTGGCGGCGGTCGGGTTGCACACGGCCGCGATGCTGGCCACGACCGGAGCCATCGCAACTGGCGTGTGCCGGGGCATCGCCATGAATCCACGGCTCATGAGCGAGCGGTTCCAGCGCCACGCCTGGACGGCCGCGCTGGCCGCCACGGGCGTGCTTCTGATCGCGCTTCGCGGCGGCTAGCCGGCCTTCGCGGCCTTCACCAGCGAAGGCGTCGCCTTGTAGACCTCGGGGAACAGCTTCTTCAGGTCTTCGATCTTGGGCAGGTCGTTGATCGCGATGTAGGGCTGGTTCGGGTGCAGCGTCAGGTAGTCCTGGTGGTAGTCCTCGGCCGCGAAGAAGGGCTTGGACATCTCGACCGTGGTCGCCAGCGGCTTGCCGTAGGTCTTGGCCTGGTTGAGTTGCGCGATGTATTCCTTGGCGATGCGCGCCTGGTCGGCGTTCTCGGCGAACACGGTCGAGCGGTATTGCGTGCCGGTGTCGGGGCCCTGGCGGTTCAGCTCGGTCGGATCGTGCGCCACCGAGAAGTAGATCTGCAGCAGCTTGCCGTAGCTGATCTGCTGCGGGTCGTAGGTGATGCGCACCGACTCCGCATGGCCGGTGCGGCCGGAGCCGACTTCTTCGTAGCGGGCTGTCTTGGCGTCGCCGCCGGCATAGCCGGAGACCGCGTTGCTCACGCCCTTGACGCGCTGGAACACGCCTTGCACGCCCCAGAAGCA
The DNA here is from genome assembly GCF_022009635.1 of Variovorax paradoxus. Lineage (NCBI taxonomy): Bacteria > Pseudomonadati > Pseudomonadota > Betaproteobacteria > Burkholderiales > Comamonadaceae > Variovorax > Variovorax paradoxus. The sequence goes on along the minus strand of NZ_CP091716.1, from coordinate 4,295,069 downwards.
GCCGCCCGCGAACACGGCGGTCTCCGTCTTGGCCGTGGGGGCGGCGGTGATGTCGGCCGTGGGTGCCGGCACGCGGCGCGAGGTCTCGGCGGACGAGGGCACGGCATACCAGACGAGGGCTGCGGCGGCCAGGGTGCCCGCGGTCAGTGCGAAGGATCTCATTGGCTTTCCTTTCAGGAGGCTCCTCTGTTGAATGGCGCGACATTGACGCCCAACCCGCCTTTCGTCAATGGCGGGGCGGATCGGGCGGTTCGCGCCCGGTGCTTACTTGGACATCGAGTCCTTGGACATGCTGTCTTTCGACATCGAGTCCTTCTTCATGGCGTCCTTGGACATGCTGTCCTTCGACATCGAATCCTTCTTCATGGCGTCTTTCGACATGGAGTCCTTCGCCATCGAGTCTTTCTTCATGCCGTCCTTGGACATCGAGTCCTTGGCCATGCCGTCCTTCGACATTTCGTCGGCGGCAAAGGCCGAGGCGCCGGCGAAGGCGATGCAGGTGGCGAGCAGGGTTGCGGTGAGCTTGTTCATTTGGAATCTTCCAGTTGAGGTGTCATTTTTCAAAAAAGATCGGCCCGGTCCCAGGGAACACGGCCTCGCGCTTTCATCGGCAGTCGAGCGGCTGTGGCAGCCCCTCAGCTCCCTCCGAACCAGTTGTAGCCCTGGTCTTCCCAGTAGCCACCGGAATAGGTGTTGGTGACGAACATCGCCTTGATGTGCTTCGGGTTCTTGTAGCCAAGCTTGGTCGGCATGCGCAGCTTCATGGGGAAGCCGTACTTGGGCGGCAGCGGCTGGCCGTCGTAGGTCAGCGTCAACAGCGTCTGCGGATGCAGCGCGGTGGGCATGTCGATGCTGGTGTAGTAGTCGTCGGCGCACTTGAAGCCCACGTACTTGGCGGTGGTGTCGGCGCCGATGCGGCGCAGGAAGTCGGCAAAGCGCACGCCGCCCCAGCGGCCGATGGCGCTCCAGCCCTCCACGCAGATGTGCCGGGTAATCTGGTCTTCCTGCGGCATGGCGCGCAGCTCGGCCAGCGTCCAGGCATGCTTGTCGGCGACCATGCCGGTCACTTCCAGCTTGTAGCCGGCTTCGTCGACCTCGCGCACTTCGTCTTCGCCGTAGTAGGCGTTGAACGGGAAGGGACGGGTGATCTCTGCCTCGGTGTAGGTCGGCGCGAGCTGCGTGGGGCTGAAGATCAGGCCCTGCACCTTGTCGTTGAAGCGCGAGATCTTCGTCAGCGCGGCGTCGACCTGCGCGTTGTCGCTGATGCTGCAGCCCGTGAGCAGAGACAGGCCGCCCAGCGTCAGCGAGCGTTGCATGAAGAGGCGGCGCGAGGGCTGGTCGAGCTTCTTTTCGATCAGCGTGCGGGCTTCGCGCAGCACGGCGTCGCCGTCGATGCCGCTCAGGGTGGGGGCCTTGAAGATTTTCATGATTGGGTCAGGCCTTGGGTGCGCGGCCGCGGAGCATGGTGAGAAGGGTGCGGGGCACCAGGGCCACCATCACCAGGTGCACGACGACGAAGGCCACGATGGCCGCCATCGCGAAGAAATGGATGCGGCGCGCGAACTCGTAGCCGCCCAGCAGGTCGCGCAGCACCGCGAACTGCACCGACTTCCACAGCACCAGGCCCGACAGCACGATCACGATCAGGTCGAGCATCACGAACAGGTAGGCCAGCTTCTGCACGCTGTTGTAGTGGCGCGGATCGGCATGCGAGAGCTTGCCCTTGAGCGCCGCCAGCGCGTCATGCAGCACGCCGCGCGGCGTGACCGGAAAGAACTTGGTGGCCAGCCGGCCGCTGGCGATGTTCAGCACCAGGTACAGCAGGCCGTTGAACACCAGCAGCCACATCGCGGCAAAGTGCCACTGCAGCGCGCCGCCCAGCCAGCCGCCGAGCGTGACCACCGTGGGAATGGTGAACGGGAAGAACGGCGACGCGTCGTAGATGCGCCAACCGCTCGTCACCAGCACCAGCACCGCCAGCGCATTGAGCCAGTGCGTGATGCGCATCCACAGCGGGTGGATGGGGCGGGGATCGGCATCAGGCGCGTTGGGGGCCTCGGCGGCAAGAGGGGCGATGGCTGTGCTGTTCATGGGGCGGATTGTTGGGCGCACCCCATGGCCGATTCATCACGCAAACTTCAATTAATCGTGATAACTCCAAAGCCCGTATCGCGGGACAATGCCACCCCATGGACACAGCCAAGCGAGTGCTGATCGTCGAGGACGACGCCCACATTGCCGAACTTCTGCGCATGCACTTGCGCGACGAAGGCTATGCGGTCGAGCATGCGGCCGACGGCCATGCCGGCCTGCGCGAGCTGGAGCGCGGCAACTGGGACGCGCTGGTGCTCGACCTGATGCTGCCCGGCGTCGACGGCCTGGAGATCTGCCGCCGTGCCCGCGCCATGACACGCTACACGCCGATCATCATCATCAGCGCCCGTTCCAGCGAGGTGCACCGCATCCTGGGGCTGGAGCTGGGCGCCGACGACTACCTGGCCAAGCCCTTCTCGGTGCTGGAGCTGGTGGCGCGGGTGAAGGCGCTGCTGCGGCGCACCGATGCGCTGGCCCGCAATGCCCGCATGGAGTCGGGCAGCCTGGCGCTGGGCAACCTCGACATCGAGCCGCTGGCGCGCGAGGTGCGGGTGGACGGCAAGCTCATCGAGCTCACGCCGCGCGAATTCGATCTGCTGTACTTCTTCGCCCGCAACCCCGGCAAGGTGTTCTCGCGGCTCGACCTGCTCAACCAGGTCTGGGGCTACCAGCACGACGGCTACGAGCACACCGTCAACACCCACATCAACCGGCTGCGCATCAAGGTCGAGGCCGATCCGGCGCAGCCCAGGCGCATCCTCACCGTGTGGGGGCGGGGCTACAAGCTGTCGGCCACGGCGAACGGGGAGGACTCGGCGTGATGTTCTGGAGTTCGCTCTCGCGGCGGCTTTCGGCCGTGTTCGCGGTGCTGCTGCTGGTGTGCTGCGGCGCATCGGCGTGGCTGCAGATGCGCTCCAACGGCATCCACGAGCAGGAAGTGGTGCAGCGGCTGTCGATCGGGCTCGCGGCGCATATCGCCGAGAACTCCGAACTCATGAACCCCGACGGCCTGAATCAGCCGGCGGTGAAAGACCTGTTCGACAAGCTGATGGCCGTCAACCCGAGCGTGGAGGTCTACCTGCTGGGGCTGGACGGCCGCATCAAGGCGCAGGCCGCGCCAGAGGGACACTTGAAGCGCGACACGGTCGGGCTGGAGCCGATCCGCAAGCTGCTGTCGGGCGCGCCGCTGCCCATCGGCGGGGACGATCCGCGCAGCCTCACGGCGTCCAAGGTGTTCAGCGCCGCGCCGCTGCGCATGGACGGGCGCGACGTGGGGTACGTCTACGTGGTGCTCCAGGGCGAGGACCACGATGCGCTGGTCGCCAACGTGGCCACCGACAACGTGCTGCGCACCACGCTGTGGTCGATGGGGCTGGTGGCGCTGCTCGGCCTGCTCGCGGGTCTTGCGGCCTTTCGTCTCATCACCCGGCCGCTGCGCGAGTTGACGGCGGCGGTGAAGCGCTTCGAGACCGAGGGCATCGCCTCCCTGGAGAGCGAGACGCCCACGCTGGAGCGCCTGTCTCGCGGCACCGACGAGATCGCGCAACTGGGCCAGGCCTTCACGCAGATGACGCGGCGCATCGCCGAGCAATGGCGTGAACTCACATTGCAAGACCAGCAGCGCCGCGAGCTGTTCGCCAACATCTCGCACGACCTGCGCACGCCGCTCACCTCGCTGCACGGCTACCTCGAAACCCTGCTGCTCAAGGCCGGCTCGCTCAGCGAGGAAGAGCGTCGGCGCTATCTGGAGATCGCGCTCGGCCAGAGCCGCAAGGTGGGCCGCCTCGCACAGGAAGTTTTCGAGCTGGCGCGGCTCGAATACGGCGTGGTCAAGCCCGAGAAGGAAAACTTCGCGCTCGCCGACCTGGTGCAGGACGTGTTCCAGAAGTTCGAGCTGGCCGCCGAGGCGCGCCACCAGCGCCTGAAGCCCGACATCGCGCCGGGCCTGCCGGTGGTGTCGGCCGACCTGGGAATGATCGAGCGCGTGCTGACCAACCTGCTCGACAACGCCATCCGCCACACCCCGGCGGGCGGTGAGATCGTGGTGCAGCTTCGTCCCGAGAACGCCGGCGTGACGGTGCAGGTGAGCGACACCGGGCCGGGCATTCCGGGCGAGCTGCAGAAGTCGCTTTTCATGCGACCGGTGTTCATGAGCGGCTCGCGCACCGACAGCGCGAGCAGCGGCGGCCTGGGTTTGGTGATCGTCAAGCGCATCCTGCAACTGCATGGCAGCGACATTCGCCTGGTGCAGCAGCCCGAAAAGGGCGCGGTGTTCCGCTTCCAACTGGGCAGTGCGGGGAGCGCGGCAGGGGCCTGAGCGGCTGTTTGCCTGTGTCGGGGGGGCGATGCTACAAGCGTGGCGCGACCCGTTCCCAAACACAGGAGACAAGAGACCATGCCAGTTTTCGACACTGTCCTGATCGAGAAGGACCCGCAACACCCGCGCATCGCGCGCCTGGTGCTGAACCGCCCGGAGAAGCTCAACGCCATCGGCGAGACCACGCCGTCGGAGATACGCCGCGCGGTCGAGTGGGCAGAAGCCGACGACGAGGTGCATGTGATCGTCGTCGAGGGCGCGGGCCGTGCCTTCTGCGCCGGCTACGACCTCGGCGACTATGCCGAAGGCCATGGTCGCGAAGGGCAGGGCGACCACCCCTGCCGGCAGGAGAAGACGCCGTGGGACCCGATGCTCGACTACGTTGCCATGAAGGGCAACACCGACGACTTCATGGCCCTGTGGCGCAGCCGCAAGCCAACCATCGCCAAGGTGCATGGCTACGCGGTGGCCGGCGGCAGCGACATCGCGCTGTGCTGCGACTTGCTGGCCATGGCCGACGACGCGCGCATCGGCTACATGCCCACGCGCGTGTGGGGCTGCCCGACCACCGCCATGTGGACCTACCGGCTCGGCGCCATGCGCGCCAAGCAGCTCATGTTCACCGGCGACACCATCGACGGCAGGCAGGCCGCCGAATGGGGACTGGCCAATTTCTCGGTGCCGGCGGACCAGCTCGAAGGGGCCACGCTGAAGCTGGCCCTGCGTATCGCGGGCGTGCCGCGTTCGCACCTGATGATGCACAAGCTGGTGGTCAACCAGGTGTGGCACTCGATGGGGCTGGAGCAGAGCCAGATGTTCGCGACCGTGTTCGACGGCATCACGCGGCACAACCCCGAAGGCATGTGGTTCCGGCGGCAGGCGGAGGCTGAAGGCTTCAAGAGTGCCGTGCGGTGGCGCGACAGCGGGCGGCCGATTCCGGAAGGCGATGAAGCCCGCGCGCGCATCGCGGAACTCGAAGCGAAGCTGGCCGCGCGCGGCTGAGCCGGTGCACGCCGTCGCGTGACGCATGTCACGCGACCGACATTTCCTCCCTCGATGATCCGGCGCGCCTGTTGCCAACCTGTTTGACGGCAAAAGGCGTGTAAATTTACATCGATATGAACAAAAGGGAGGAACTTAAATGCAGTTATTTACTTTTTCCAGGACCGCTCTGGCGGCTTGTGCGTGCGCTTTCGTGGCGGCATGCGGCGGTGGCGGCAACGACATGACGCCGCTGCTGCCGGTCTTGCCGGCTCCTGCGCCGCCGGCTCCGGCGCCGGCCCCGGCGCCCGCGCCCGTGGAAGCGGCCCCCGTGCTCGTCATCGCGCACCGCGGTGCTTCGGCGCTTCGGCCCGAACACACGCTGGCGTCATACCAGCAGGCCATCGACGACGGGGCAGACTTCATCGAGCCCGACCTCGTGCCCACCAAGGACGGCGAACTGGTTGCCCGCCACGAGAACGCCATCGCCATCGTGGACGCCTCGGGCAACGTGCTCGAGGCCACCACCAACGTGGCCGACGTGCCCAAGTTCGCCAGCCGCAAGGCCACCAAGACCATCGACGGCCGTACGATGACCGGCTGGTTCACCGAGGACTTCACGCTGGCCGAACTGAAGGAGCTGAAGGCTCGCGAGCGCATTCCGAAGGTGCGACCGGCCAACGTGTCGTACAACGACCAGTTCCAGGTGCCCACGCTCGACGAGGTGATCCAGCTCGCCAAGACGCAATCGGTGGCCAAGGGCCGCGTGATCGGCATCTATCCCGAGACCAAGCATCCGACCTACTTCCGCTCGATCGGCCTGCCGCTCGAGAAGAAGCTGATCGACACGCTGCAGAAGCACGATCTGAACAAGGCCGATGCGCCGGTGTTCGTGCAGTCCTTCGAAACCGGCAACCTGAAGGACATCCGCCTGAGCAGCAAGGTGCGGATCATCCAGCTCGTCTACTCGGAGGGCGCGCCCTACGATCTGGAGGTTCTGGGCGACAAGCGGACCTATGCCGACCTCAAGAAGCCCGCGGGCCTGGCCGAGATCGCGACCTATGCGCAGGGCATCGGCGCGGACAAGGCGAGCGTGATCCCGGTGGTCGACGGCAAGCTCGGCACGCCGACCTCGCTCGTGAAGGACGCGCACGACAAGAAGCTGCAGGTTCACGTCTGGACCTTCAGGCCCGAAAACAACTTCCTGCCGGACAGCCTCAAGAAAGAGCCGAAGACCAACCCGATCGCATACGGCGATACCGCGGGGGAAATCAAGGCTTTCCTGGACGTCGGCATCGACGGCCTCTTTGCCGACAGCCCCGCCACAGCGGTGCCGGCGGTGAAGGCGTTTCTCGCTGCGCAGCGCAAGTAGGGCGCGCAGCAGATGCGGGCGGCGGTGCCGCCCGCGGGCCGGACTCAGACCGGTGGCGAGCAGGACGGCAGGAACGGGCGCACGCCGGTCACGCTCGGGTTGTCGTCCACGCCCACCGAGTTGCGGGTGAAGTTGCAGCCGTACTTCGAATCCTTGATCGTGGCAGGGGTGAGAACGTCGTCGCCGGCAGGCTTCGCGGTGTTGTCCTTTTCCCAGTTGATCATGGCGATGAAGGCTTCTTCCTGCTCCTTGATGGTGAAGTCGCAATGCGTGATGCCGCGGATCGCGCGCTGCACCAGCCACTGGCTGTTGCCCTTGGCTGCCACGCGCTTGTTGTAGATCTGTTCCATGCTGAACGGCACGTACAGGTCGCCCAGCGTGTGCAGCGTGACCACCGGGATCTTGAACTCGCCGTTGACCTTGGGAATCCAGCGCAGGCCGTCGGTGCGCAGGCGGTTCGCGTCCGGCGCGGCCGTGAGCTTCTGGGCCAGCGCGTTGAGTGCGTCGGATGCGTCGGTGTCGCCGTCGATCTTGTAGACGAAGCGGTTGGTGTCCAGCGTGCTCTTGTTGAGGATGCCGTTGACCGTGCCATCGCTGCCGAACACACCCCAGACCGCCTGGAACGAGCGGCCGTTCTGCAAGGAGAAGTCGAAAAGAGGTCGCGGGCCGCCGGTCAAGTTTTCGAGCACCGAGGCGTACTGGTCTCCCACAGCGCCGTTTCGCACGATGGTCGTGGCCGAGAAAGTCGAGAAGAGTGTCGGCGTGACCTGCGTCGCGATGTCAGCCCATTTCGGCGTGGGATAGCTGGCCTTGCCCGCCAGCGCCTGCGCGGTCACCTGCGCGGCGGCGAAATAGTCGAACAACTCCGTGTCGCCCACCACGCCGCACATCGGCACCGCGCCGTTGTACTTCACCTTGTGGTTGGCCGTGGCATAGGTCTCGTCCTCGATGGCCGCCGCCGTGATGTGGCCGCCCATCGAATGGCCGGTGATGAAGATCTTGGACGGCGCGGCCAGGTTGCGGCCATTGGCCTTGGCGATGGCGTTGAACTGCAGGGCGAGGGCGTTGGTGTCTTCCACGCCGGCGCGCACGTCGTAGTAGTTCTTGCTGTAGCTGGAGGCCGCCCAGGCATAGCCGTTCTGGATCAGATAGCGGCGGATCGTCGGCGAGCCTGCTTGCAACAGGTTGCCTTCGCCGGCATAGCCGTGCGCGTACATCACGAGCTGGCCGTTCCAGTTGGCGGGCACCTCGACGTTGTACTGGGCGCCGCCCAGCATGCCGGCCCAGCGGCTGGTGGTGCTGTTGTCGACCGTATCGCTCCCGTCCGCAGCGAGCGCGGCGAAGGTGGTGGCCGAGGGATCCGCCGGCGCGAACGAGTTACGGCCGTCCTGCAGACGGGTTTCTTCAGCGACGGGCGCGGGTGCCGGCGCGGGCGGCGGCGCCGCGGCGGGCGCAGGCGCGGGGGTGGGAATGAAGCCGAGGCTGTTGCCGCCGCCACCTCCACCGCCGCAGGATGCGACGGCGAGGCTGGCTGCCAGGGCAAGAAGTGTCAGGCGTGCTGAATGCATGGGGTGTCTCTCTCCGTTCTTGTGAGTTCTTGGAAGAAAAAGCCGACGCGGCGCTGCACCCGCGATCGTTCAGAACGACCGTGCTATTTCGCTGGCCGGCGGCGCAGCGTAGATGTGTTGCGAAATGTATTGCCGAGGGATTTCCCGCAACGGCTATCGCATGCGCGACAGCAACCACCGCGTCGGCGGGGTGCCTCAGTCCTTGCGGCGCGTGACCACCACCGTCGCCTCGAGGCCTTCGTAAGCCTCGGCGTCGCCGTACCAGCTGCCTGAGATCGGCGCCGCCTGGGCCGGGTCGCGCGTGACGCCGACGCGGATCAGCTGGCCGCTGCCCATCAGGTTGTTGGTGGGGTCGAAGGCCATCCAGCCGATGCCCGGCAGGTAGGCCTGCAGCCAGGCATGCGTGGTGCCAGCGCCGGTCATCGATTCGCCCTGGGTCTGCGCCGCGGTGTCGAGCGCGGCGTCGTAGATGTAGCCCGAGACGAAGCGCGTGGCGATGCCAAGGCGCCGCGCGGCTTCCATCATCAGCAGCGCATAGTCGCGGCAACTGCCGCTGCCCAGCGCCAGCGTGGCCAGCGGCGTCTGCGTGCCTTCCTCGTCGCGCGCCTTGTATTCGAGGCTCTGGCCGATGTGCGCGTTCATGCGCGTGAGCACTTCGCGGGTGCTGTTGGGCTTGTCGGTGTGCAGGAACTGGTGGGCCCAGCGGATCAGCGTGCCCTGCGTGTCGTCGTCGTGGTGCGGGCGCAGGTAGTGCTCGAGGTCCAGCCGCTCCTGCACCGAATAGGCGAAGGGCAAGAATTCGGCGGCGGGGTCGAGCGCGAGCTGGTCCTGCTGGGCCGGCACATGCTCGATGGTGAAGGAGCACACGATGCGCAACTCGGTCGCCTCGCCCATCGGCTGCACCAGCGCGACGGAGTTGGAGTGCGGGTCTTGAATCAGCCGCGTGAAAGCTTCGGGGCTCACCTGCAGGTCGGTGGCCAGCACACGCAGGTCGTGGCTGTCGCGCGGGCGGAACATCACGCGGTGCAGGCCGAACGTGACCGGCTTGTTGTAGCGGTAGACGGTGGTGTGCGTGATGTCGTATTGGGTGGCCATGCGATGCATTCTGGGGCCTTCGTGCGGCAAGAGGTGGAATGCGGCGGGCACTTGCCGCAGAATCGGCGCCCGCCCGCGCCTTGACGGGCTTTTGTCGACTTGCCGGGAGGTCTCGACTCGCCATGTACTCCGCCACTTTCATCTTCGCCAAGAAGCAGTTCGACGACGAGTTCCATCGTCTCGACCAGACCATCGCCGCCGCCGCGAAGTCGCTGCCCGGCTACCTGGGCGAGGAGACGTGGGAGAACACCGGCAACGGGCTGGTGTCGAACGTCTACTACTGGGATTCGCTGGACAGCCTGCAGGCGCTGATCCGCCACCCCGTGCACCAGCAGGCGAAGGCGGCGCAGGCGAATTGGCTCGATGGGTACAAGGTGGTGATCGCCGAGGTGCTGCGCACGTATGGGGACAGCCGCATCGACCACCTGCTGGCGCCTCTGGGGCAGCCTGGCTGACGAGCAGCCCGAATGGGGCGCCTCAGAGGCGCTGCGTTCCCAAAGCCTTGGCCAGCGTGGCGGGCAACGGTAGCGGCTCCGCATGCCATTGCGCGGCCAGCAGTTCGGCGCACAGCGCGGCGAAGCTCAGGCCGCGCGAGCCCAGTGCGGTGCAGGCCCAGAGGCCCGTGGCGGAGCCTTCGAGCGGGCCGACCAGCGGGCGACGGTCGCCCGACGCGCAGCGGATGCCGACCCAGCTTTCGACATCGCCGCTCGAGAACGACGGCGCCAGTGCGGCGGCGGACGCAGGGTGGAGCCGCGCCAGTCGCTCGCGGTTCGCATCGGCATCGGTGGCTGTCGGCGCGAGGTCGGTGCTGTCGCGGTCGAAGGTGGCGCCGGCCAGCCAGATCTGGGTGCCCGGGCCATCGGGGACATGGGCGATCAGGTGGCCGTCGCCGTTGATCGGGGTGGGGGGCAGGGCGGTGCTGCCGGGCATGGCGCCCCAGGCGACTTGGCCGCGCACGGGTTGCAGCGGAAGCGCTGGTGCGAAGCGGCCCGATTCATGGCCGGCGCAGATGACGACGCGGTCGGCCTCGGCCAACGACTGGCCGGCCGGGTCTAAGAGCTGCCAGCCGCCGGGTTCCAGTTCTACCCGCGCCACGCGACAACCGCCGCGAAACTCGACGCCCGGCTGGCGCAGCCACGCGGCGATCAGCCGGTGCGGCCGCACCCAGGCCGCGCGCGAATGCCAGAGAGCCGGGGTGTCGCCGGGCAGTCCAGTGCTGGCCAGTTGTCCGGCGCTCGCGGGCCAGGATTCGTTGGGACCGCTGGCGCCCCATCCGGCAGGCACGCGCACGTCGCCGTCGGGCCTGCGCTCGAGCACGCCGCTGGCGCGCCAGTCGCGGCCGTCCTCCAGCAGCCTTTCGAGTTCCGTCCAGGTGACGCGAATGCCGGCGCGCGTGAGCCGCGACAGCAGCGCGTCGTCGGGCGACACATGCGGCGCGAGCATGCCCACGGGCAGGCCCGAGGCGCCCGAGGCCGGCCAATCGGCCGCATCGAGCACAGTGACCCGCCAGCCACGCCGCGCCAGGCTCGCCGCCACCGCCGCGCCGGCCAGGCCTGCGCCAATGACGGCGCAGTGCCCGGGTGCGTCGATGCGTTCGGGCGGCGGCTCCCGGCGGCGCACCGTCCAGGCGGGCGCGAACACGCCGCGCAGGCAATCGCGCTTGGGCGGCAGGCCCTTGTATTTCTCGACCGCGAAGCCGTATTGCTGGAGCGCATCGCGGATGGCCCGCGCGATGGTCCAGGTGGCGATGCGGGTGCCCTGCCGTGCAAAGCGCGAGACGGCCTTCAGCGTGTCTGCCGACCACATGTCCGGGTTCTGCTGCGGGCTGAAGCCGTCGAGGAAGATGCTGTCGGCCTCGAAGCGCTGCGCGCGAAGCATCGGCTGCACGTCGCCGATGCACAGCGTGAGCAGTACCCGGCCGTCGTCGAAGCTCAGCCGGTGAAAGCCGGGCAGCAGCCCGTGCCACTGCGCGGCCAGTTCCCCGGCCAGCGCCGCAAGCTCAGGGTAGGCCCCGGCCCCGCGCAGCAGATCGCCGGGCGCGACCGGATGCGCCTCGACCGAGACGAAGTGCAGCATGCGCGGCCGCTCGGGGTCCGCGCGCCACGCCTGCCAGGTTGTCAGGAAGTTGAGGCCCAGCCCGAAGCCGGTTTCGAGAATCAGCCATTGCGGCTGTCCGGCCCAGGCCTCGGGCAGGCCGCAGCCGCCCAGGAACACATGGCGCGATTGCGCCAGTGCGCCGGTTTCTGTGTGATAGATGTCGTCGAAGCGTTCGCTGCGCGGCACGCCGTCGGCGCGCCAGGTGACGGGCTCGGCCGCCAAGGCGGGGTCAGTTCGACGGGGGGACGTAGCCTTGCGCCACGTCGGCGCCTTCGCCAAAGAAGTGCTTTTCCATCTGGCGCGCCAGGTACTGGCGGGCGCGCAGGTCGGCCAGGTTCAGCCTGTTTTCATTGACCAGCATCGTCTGCTGCTTGAGCCAGGCGGCCCAGGCCTCCTTGCTGACGTTCTCCCACAGGCGCTTGCCCAGTTCTCCGGGATAGGGCGGGAAGTCGAGCCCTTCGGCCTCTTTGCCGAGCTTGATGCACTGAACCATGCGTGCCATTTCTGTTGCCTCTGGTGGGGAAAGCGGTTGCTTAGTTGATTTCGCTATTTAGAACTGAAAACTTGGTCGTTCCAGTTTCTATATGTCGTATTGAGAATACGCAGCTTCATTGATATGCCTTTTTAGAGCAAGACACCATGAGCCTTCGCCGCGACTTTATCAAGCTTTCCCTGGGTGCCGGCGTGGCCGGTGCCATGGCCCTGTCGGCATTGCCGACGTTCGCCCAAGGCGGCGCGGGTCCCGTGACGCTGCTGAACGTGTCGTATGACCCGACCCGCGAGCTGTACGTGGACTACAACCAGGCCTTCGCCAAGTACTGGAAGGCCAAGACCGGCCAGGACGTGACGGTCAAGCAGTCGCACGGCGGTTCGGGCAAGCAGGCCCGCTCGATCATCGACGGCATCGACGCCGACGTGGCCACGCTGGCCCTGGGCGGCGACATCGATGCGCTCGTCACGCATGGCGGCCTGGTCAAGCCCGACTGGCAAAAGCGCCTGCCGCACAACTCGGCCCCCTACACCTCGACCATCGTGTTCCTGGTGAAGAAGGGCAACCCCAAGGGCCTGAAGGACTGGGACGACCTGGTCAAGCCCGGCGTGCAGGTGATCACCCCCAACCCCAAGACCTCGGGCGGCGCCCGCTGGAACTACCTGGCCGCCTGGGAGTTCGCCAAGCGCAAGTACGGCGGCGACGCCAAGGCCAAGGAATACATCGGCAACCTGTTCAAGAACGTGCCGGTGCTCGACACCGGCGCGCGCGGTGCGACCATCACCTTCGTGCAGCGCGGCGTGGGCGACGTGCTGCTGGCCTGGGAGAACGAAGCCTTCCTGGCGCTGAAGGAATTCGGCCCCGAGAAGTTCGAGATCGTGGTGCCTTCCATCTCCATCCTGGCCGAGCCCAGCGTGGCGGTGGTCGACAAGGTCGTCGACAAGAAGGGTACGCGCGCCGTGGCCGAGGAATACCTGAAGTACCTGTATTCCGACGAAGGCCAGGACATCGCGGGCCGCAACTTCTACCGCCCGACTTCGGAGAAGGCCAAGGCCAAGTACGACAAGCAGTTCCCCAAGCTCACGCTGGTGACCATCGACCAGGCCTTCGGCGGCTGGACGAAGGCCGACAAGGAGCACTTTGCCGATGGCGGCTCCTTCGACCAGATCTACGCCCCGAAGCAAAAGTAACCCCCCAGGCTGCGCGCACTTCGTGTCGCTTCGCCCACCCCCTGCCGGGGGCGGGCCGGCCGCTTCGGGTGGCCGTGCGCGGCGGCCTCGCGAATTCGCGCTCCTCTTTATCGAACGAAAGTCTCCCGTGTCCGTTCTCCTGATTGCCGGCAGCCCCTCGGCCCCGTCCCGTTCCACCGCCTTGCTCGAAGCGGTCGGTGAGCGGCTGGCCCAGCGCCATGCGCGGATCGAGCGGCTCGCCATTCGCGACCTGCCGGCGCAGGCGCTGCTGCTGGCCGAGTGGAACCATCCGGCCATCGTCAACGCGATCGCCAAGGTGGCAGAGGCTCGTGTGGTCGTGGTGGCCACGCCGGTCTACAAGGCCGCCTACAGCGGCGTGCTCAAGGTCTTTCTCGATCTGCTTTCGCAGAACGCCCTCAAGGGCAAGACGGTGCTGCCGCTGGCAACCGGTGGCAGCCCGCACCACATGCTCGCGCTCGACTACGCGCTGCGACCCGTGCTGCAGTCGCTGTCGGCGCGCCACATCCTGCCGGGCGTGTATGCCAGCGATTCGCAGATCACGCTGACGCCCGAAAACGCCTACCAAGTGCACCACGATCTGGCCGAGCGGCTCAACGAGGCCGTCGAAGTGCTTGCCACCGAAGGCCTGAAGCTGCCGCCGACCCACGGCTTCGAGCCGGTGCCTTTCTCACGCGTGCGATGTAGCGTCTGAGGCCGGGGCTCCGCGCGAGCCCGGCTTCTTCGGCCTCATCCCTGATCTCGCTTTTTAAAAACCGCCTGTGCGCGGTGCGGGAGAGCTTTTGCCCGACGTTTTGCAACACCAAGGAATCCACGCATGAACCCCGTTGCCACCGAAGACTCCGTGCTCGACACGACGCCGCGCTCGCTGTGGCGCGCGCTGGGCGACCTGGCCGTGAGCGCCATCGTCGTCAGCGCCATCGCGCTGATCGTCAGCTTCATCGCCGCTGCGTGAGCGCGCGGCCAACCCCATCGAGAGCTTTCCCATGACACTGATTTCCGCACCCCGCCGCCGCCTGATCCAGGGCGTTGCCGCCGCCGTCGCGCTGCCGTCCTTCGCCGCGCTGGCACAGGCGCCCGCGCGCCAGTTCCGTATCGGCAACCAGAAGGGCTACCTCACGCTGCTCAAGGGCCGTGGCACGCTCGAAAAGCGCCTGGCGCCGCTGGGCGTGAGCGTGAAGTGGACCGAGTTCACGGCCGGCCCGGTACAGCTCGAGGCGCTGAACGTCGGCTCCATCGATTTCGGCGACGTGGGCGAAGCGCCGCCCATCTTCGCGCAGGCCGCCGGCGCGCCGCTGGCCTACGTGGGGGCGACCGTGGTGCGTCCGCAATCGGAAGCGGTGCTGGTGCCCAAGGCCTCGGCCATCAAGACCGTGGCCGAACTGAAGGGCAAGAAGATCGCGCTCAACAAGGGCTCGAACGTCCACTACTTCATCGTCAAGCTGTTCGAGAAGCACGGCCTGTCTTACGCCGATCTGAACCTTGTGTACCTGCCGCCGGCCGATGCGCGCGCCGCCTTCGAGAAGGGCTCGGTCGACGCATGGGTCATCTGGGACCCGTTCCTGGCCGCGGCCGAGAAGTCGCTCGACGCGCGCATCCTGGCCGACGCCACCGGCGTGGTGGGCAACCGCGCCTACTACTTCTCGTCGCTCGACTACGTCGCGAAGAACGCCGACGTGCTGGCCATCGCCATCGAAGAGCTCAACAAGATCGACGTCTGGGGCGCCGCCAACAAGGCCGAACTGGCCGGCGAGCTCGCCGCGCTCTGGGGCCTGCCCAAGCCGGTGGCCGAGCTGTCGGTGAACCGCTCGGCCTACGGCACGACGCCCATCACCAAGGCCATCCTGGCGGAGCAGCAGAAGATCGCCGACACCTTCTTCGACCTCAAGCTGATCCCGAAGAAGATCAACGTGCTCGAAGCCGCCGGCGCGGGGATCGCGTGATGCAGATCTTCTGGTTCCTTCCCACGCACGGCGACAGCCGCTACCTCGGCACCGGCGAGGGCGCGCGCCCCATCGACCTGGCCTATCTGCAGCAGATCGCCGGCGCGGCCGACAACCTGGGCTACGAGGGCGTGCTCATTCCCACGGGCCGTTCATGCGAAGACCCGTGGGTCATCGCGTCAAGCCTGATCGGCTCGACGAAGAAGCTCAAGTTCCTGGTCGCGGTGCGACCCGGCCTGCACCAGCCCAGCCTGGCCGCGCGCATGGCCGCGACCTTCGACCGGCTCTCCGGCGGGCGCCTGCTGGTGAACCTGGTGACCGGCGGTGACCAGGCCGAGCTGGAGGGCGACGGCGTGTACCTCGACCACGCGGCGCGCTACGAGCAGTCGGCCGAGTTCATCCGCATCTGGCGCGAGATCATCGCGCGCAGCCACGACGGGCAGGCCTTCGACTACGAGGGCAAGCACCTGAGCGTGAAGGGCGCAAAGCTGCTGTATCCGCCGGTGCAGAAGCCCTATCCACCCGTGTGGTTCGGCGGCTCCTCCGCCCCCGCGCACGAGCTGGCTGCGGAGCAGGTCGACGCCTATCTCACCTGGGGCGAGCCGCCCGCGGAAGTCGCGAAGAAGATCGCCGACGTGCGCGCGCGAGCCGAACGCAAGGGCCGCAAGGTCGAGTTCGGCATCCGCCTGCACGTGATCGTGCGCGAGACCGAAGACGCCGCCTGGAAGGCCGCCGAAGAGCTCATCAGCCGCGTCGACGACGAGACCGTGATCCGCGCGCAGGCCGCCTTCGCGCGCATGGATTCCGAAGGCCAGCGCCGCATGGCCGCGCTGCATGCGGGCGGCGCGAAGCGTTCGCGCGCCGATCTGGAGATCGCGCCGAACCTCTGGGCCGGCGTAGGTCTGGTGCGCGGCGGTGCGGGCACGGCACTGGTGGGCGATGCCAAGACCGTCGCCGCGCGCATCGAGGAATACGCGGCGCTCGGCCTCGACAAGTTCATTCTCTCGGGCTACCCGCACCTCGAGGAGGCCTATCGCTTCGCGGAGCTGGTGTTCCCGCTGCTGTCGCGCAAGGCGAAGACGCAGCTGGCCGGTGGTTCGCTCAGTGGCCCCTTCGGTGAAGTCGTCGCCAATCTCGACGCGCCCTCGCGCCTCGTTTCCCAAAGCTGAAGGACTTCATGCCATGACCGAACAAGTACAGGAACTGCCGGCCGTCGCGCCAGCCGAAAGCCAGGGCAACGTGTTCAAGTCCTTTGCGGTCAACGTCGCGAAGCGGCTGGTGCCGTGGCTGGTGCCCGTGGGGCTCATCGTGTTCTGGCAGATCGCATCTTCGCTGGGCTGGCTCAGCACGCGCGTGCTGCCGGCGCCGGTGGATATGGTCAAGGCTGCGTGGAACCTCACGGTGTCGGGCGAGCTGTGGACGCATGTGAAGGTGAGCGCCGGCCGCGCGCTGGCGGGCCTGGCCATCGGCGGCGGGGCAGGGCTGGCGCTGGGCCTGCTGACGGGATCGGTGAAGTTCGCCGAGACGCTGCTCGACTCGACCATCCAGATGGTGCGCAACATTCCCGCTCTGGCGTTGATTCCGCTGGTCATCCTGTGGTTCGGCATCGACGAGTCGGCCAAGCTGTTCCTGATCTCGGTGTCGGTGTTCTTTCCGATCTACCTGAACACCTTCCACGGCATCCGCAACGTCGATCCGCAGCTCATCGAGATGGGGCGCACCTACGGCCTGTCGCGCTGGCAGCTGTACCGCGAGGTGATCCTGCCGGGCGCGCTGTCGTCCATTCTCGTGGGGCTGCGCTTCTCGCTGGGCCTGATGTGGGTGATCCTGATCGTGGCCGAGACCATCTCGGCGCAGGCCGGCATCGGCTACCTGACGATGAACGCCCGCGAGTTCCTGCAGACCGACATCGTGCTGGTAGGCATCCTGCTGTACGCGTTGCTCGGCAAGCTGGCCGACCTGTTCGCGCGCGGCCTGGAGCAGTGGTGGCTGCGGTGGCATCCGGGCTACCAGCGCAAGGCGAAGTGAGGGCAGAGGCATGACGACGCATTCATCTTCCATTTCGCGACGCACGGCCATCGCGACGCTGGCCGCTCTGGGCTCGGGCGCGGTGCTCGCGCAGGGCGCCGGCTCGCGGCCCGTCACGGTGCGGCTGGGCTACCAGAAGTCTTCCACGCTGATCGCCGTGCTGAAGGCACAAGGCGTGCTCGAAAAGCAGCTCGCGCCGCTGAACGCCACGCTGAGCTGGCATGAGTTCACCAGCGGCCTTCCGCTGCTCGAGGCGCTGAACCTCGACAACCTCGACATCAGCGCCGACGTGGCCGACACCGTGCCGGTGTTCGCGCAGGCTGCCGGTGCCGACCTGACTTTCATCGCGCAGGAAGCACCGTCGCCCGCGGCCCAGGCCATCGTGGTGCGCGAAGACTCGCCGATCAAGACCGTGGCCGATCTGAAGGGAAAGAAGGTCGGCTTCGCCAAGGCGGCCGGCGCGCACTACCTGCTGATCGCCGCGCTCGACAAGGCAGGCCTGTCTTTCAGGGACATCGAGCCCGCCTACCTCACGCCCGCCGACGGCCGTGCCGCTTTCGAGAAGGGCGCGATCGACGCATGGGTGGTGTGGGACCCGTTCCTGGCCGCGGCGCAGCGCCAGTCGAAGGTGCGCGTGCTGGCCGATGGCGCTGGCATCGCGTCTTACCAGCGTTACTACCTTGCCAGCACCAAGTTCGCGAAGGCGCGGCCCGATGTGCTGCGCGTGGTTTATGCCGAGCTCGAGAAGACCGGCAAGTGGGTCAAGCAGAACCCG
Organism: Variovorax paradoxus; assembly: GCF_022009635.1. Classification (NCBI taxonomy): domain Bacteria; kingdom Pseudomonadati; phylum Pseudomonadota; class Betaproteobacteria; order Burkholderiales; family Comamonadaceae; genus Variovorax; species Variovorax paradoxus. The sequence continues at coordinate 4,277,101 of NZ_CP091716.1, read as the reverse complement.
AAGGACGCGGCGACGCTGCTCGCGCCCGTGTGGGGCCTGGACGCCGCGACCATCGAGCAGGCCAACGGCCGCCGCAGCTATGCGGTGCGGCCGGTGGTGGCCGAAGGCCTGACCGAACAGCAGCGCATTGCCGATGCCTTCTTCGCCGAGAAGCTGTTGCCCCGAAAAATCGACGCGCTGAACGTGGCGCTGTTCAAACCCGGAGCCTGAAGCCCATGAGTGCCGTCCTGAAAGACATCCAACCCCAGGCCATCATCCCTGGCGGCGTTCGCCTGGAGGCGCGCGGCCTGCACAAGCGCTACGGCGCGCGCGAAGTGCTGCGCAACACGCGGCTGGCCATCGAACCCGGCCAGTTCATCGCCATCGTCGGGCGCAGCGGCTGCGGAAAGAGCACGCTGCTGCGGCTCATCGCGGGGCTCGAGGAGCCGAGCTCCGGCGGGCTGTACACCGACGGCAAGGAAGTGCATGGCCTGCACGACGACACCCGGATCATGTTCCAGGAGGCACGCCTGCTGCCCTGGCGCCGCGTGCTCGACAACGTGACGCTGGGCCTGCCGAACGACGCCAAGGCGCGCGGCAAGGAAGTGCTGGCGCAGGTCGGCCTGGCCGATCGCGAGAACGAATGGCCGGCGCGCCTGTCGGGCGGCCAACGCCAGCGCGTGGCACTGGCGCGCGCGCTGGTTCACCACCCGCGCCTGCTGCTGCTCGACGAACCGCTGGGAGCGCTCGACGCGCTCACGCGCATCGAGATGCACCGCCTCATCGAGAACCTGTGGCAGCGCCACCGCTTCACCGCGCTGCTGGTGACGCACGACGTGCAGGAGGCCGTCGCGCTGGCCGACCGCGTGATCCTCATCGAGGACGGGCGTATCGCGCTTGACGAGAACATCGCGCTGGCCCGCCCGCGCTCGCAGGGCGACCCGGCTTTTGCCGCGATAGAGAAACGAATCCTCGACAGGGTGCTGCAGAAGCCGGAAGACACCGCGCCCGAGAGCACCGACGCCAGCTGGCTTGGCACACCCGCGCACGCATTGCGCTGGGCGATCTGAGCTTCTTCATCCATCAGCCCATTTGAAAGGTAGTCGCATGTCGCAGAACTGGAAATTCGAAACCCTGTCGGTGCACGCCGGCTATTCGCCCGACCCGACCACCCGCGCGGTCGCGCCTCCCATCTACCAGACGGTGGCCTACGCCTTCGACAGCGCTCAGCATGGCGCCGACCTGTTCGACCTGAAGGTGCCGGGCAACATCTACACCCGCATCAACAACCCGACGCAGGACGTGCTGGAGCAGCGCGTGGCCGCGCTCGAAGGCGGCATCGCCGCGCTGGCGCTGGCCTCCGGCCAGGCGGCCGTGACCTACGCGATCCAGACCATCGCGGAGGCGGGCGACAACATCGTCAGCAGCACGGCGCTCTACGGCGGCACCTACAACCTGTTCGCGCACACGCTGCCGCAGTTCGGCATCACCACGCGCTTCGCGGACCACCGCGACCCGGCGAGCTTCGAGAAGCTGTTCGACGACAGGACCAAGGCGGTGTTCGTCGAATCGCTGGGCAACCCGGCGGGCAACGTGACCGACATCGCGGCCATCGCCGAGATCGCGCACCGCCACGGCGTGCCGCTGATCGTCGACAACACGGTGCCGTCGCCTTACCTGAGCCGGCCCATCGAGCACGGCGCCGACATCGTGGTGCATTCGCTCACCAAGTACCTGGGCGGCCACGGCACCAGCATCGGCGGCGCCATCGTCGATTCGGGCAAGTTCCCGTGGGCCGAGCACAAGCAGCGCTTCAAGCGGCTGAACGAGCCCGACGTGAGCTACCACGGCGTGGTCTACACCGAGGCGCTGGGCCCGGCCGCCTACATCGGCCGCGCGCGCGTGGTGCCGCTGCGCAACACGGGCGCGGCCATCTCCCCGTTCAACGCTTTCCTGATCCTGCAGGGCATCGAGACGCTGGCGCTGCGCGTGGACCGCATCAGCGACAACGCGCTCAAGGTGGCGCAGCACCTGAAGGCGCACAAGGCGGTGAAGTGGGTCAACTACGCGGCACTCGAAGATCACCCCGACCACGCACTCGCGAAGAAGTACCTCGGCGGCAAGGCCAGCGGGGTGCTGACATTCGGCATCGGCAGCGGCCGCGAGGGCGGGGCGAAATTCCTCGATGCGCTGAAGCTCTTCACGCGGCTGGTGAACATCGGCGACGTGCGTTCGCTGGCCACCCACCCGGCATCGACCACGCACCGGCAGCTGTCGCCCGAAGAACTGGCACGCGCCGGCGTGACGGAAGACACCGTGCGCCTGTCGGTAGGCATCGAGCACATCGACGACCTGATCGCCGACCTCGATGTTGCTCTGGCAGCAGCGTCCTGAACATTGCAGATAGAACCATGACAACACTCAACACCATCCCCGAAGCCGCGCTGGACCAGCTGTTCCGCAAGGCCCGCACCGTGCACGCGTTCAAGCCCGTGCCTGTGACCGACGAACTGATCCACAGGCTCTACGACCTCGTGAAGTGGGGCCCGACCGCCTTCAATGCCCAGCCGGCGCGCTACGTGTTCGTGCGCAGCGAAGAGGCCAAGGCCAAGCTGAAGCCGGCGGTGTCGGCGGGCAACACCGCGCAGACGCTGGCGGCCGGCGTGACGGTGATCGTGGCGCACGACACGCGCTTCTACGAGCACCTGCCCACGCAGTTCCCGGCCTACAACGCCAAGCCGCTCTTCGAGAAGAGCGCCGAAGCCGCGCAGGCCACGGCCTTCCGCAACAGCAGCCTGCAGGGCGCTTACCTGATCCTGGCGGCGCGCTCGCTCGGCCTCGACGCGGGACCGCAATCGGGATTCAACGCCGAGCTGGTCGACAAGGCCTTCTTCCCAGATGGCCGCTACAAGGCCAACTTCCTGGTGAACCTTGGCGTGGCGGACCATGCCGGCACCTTCGAGCGCGGCCCCCGGCTGGCGTTCGATGAAGTGGCCGAGATCGTCTGACGGCGGCCGCTTCATTTCATTTCATTGCTCGTGCTTTTCCTGAACGAATTTCCTCAACCCGAAAGAGAACCCATCATGTCCATTCAAGCCATCAACGTACGCAACCAGTTCAAGGGCAAGGTCCGCGAAATCATCCGCGGCGACGTCGTCTCCGAAGTCGATGTCGAAACCGCCTGGGGCATCGTGACCTCGGTCATCACCACGCGCTCGGTCGATGAGCTGCAACTGAAGGTGGGCTCCGACGTCGTCGCGCTCGTGAAGTCGACGGAAGTCTCCATCGCCAAGCTCTGACAGACCTTCGGGCTTTCCGAGAAGACCCGGCGCCGTATTGGCGCCGGGTTTTTTCGTTTACGGGACTGATTGTTTGCAGTTGCTTTTAGTGATTTACAAGTGCCCGGAAATCGAATGTGCTGAATGTCAGGAATTCGATCAATCTTTGAAAACCGTGCATCTGCCTTGAAGACCCCGCCATAGCATGCGCCGCGAGATCGTGGTCCATGCCTTGAACCGGCATGCGGCCGCATCTCGCGAAGAGTCGAAAAACCAAACGGAAATCTTCAGGGAGTCACCGCATGCGAGTGGAAATGGATGAGCATGGAATGATCAGTCACGCGCGAGTCAGGCATGCTCGCAGCACACGGATCGAAAGAGGAAGAAGAACGGGAGCCATCACGGGAATCGTGGTGCACCAGACGGACGCCGATACCTCGGCGTCTTCATTGAACAGCTACAGGCAGCCGGGTGCCAACGGCGCGCACTTTCTCATCGACAAGGATGGAACGATCTATCAGACGGCGGCGATTTATCAGCGTACGAATCACGTGGGGCCGCTGAAGGCGCGATGTTTGGCGATACAGAAATGCACCCTGGCCGACTTTCCCTCCAGGGCTGGCCCGACGGAGATGCATCGAATCGAAATGCTCAAAACGCCCTTCAACCGTTACCCGAGCAACATGGAGGCTATTGGGATCGAGATGGTTGGCAGGGCGAGGATGCCGACAGGGTTCAAACCATCTCGAAAAGAGGTCGATTGGTCAATCGAAAAGATAAGAGGCGAGCACAGCGTATTCGACGCACCGACTGCGGCTCAGAATCAATCCCTAGCGTGGCTCGTCAACGTACTCGTAGACTCGATAAAGATCAGCCCGACAGAGGTGTTCCGCCATCCAGTGGTTAGCAGCAAGAACAGAACGGAAGCGCAGGGCGCGAACTGGAAACTTCCCGAGCCAACACCATGAACAAGACAGACATCCTCACGGTTGCAGCTGTACTGCTCGCAGTGACTGCAGTGCTTCCGGCGCAAGCAGCCGATAGGCGATATCCGATCTCTTATGTGCACAAGATGGAGGTGACGGAGCCTTCAACGCGAAATATTGCCTGGGAGAACAAAGACTTCCTGGATTGCGGTGACGTCGTATTGACGGAAGAGGACGTTCGCTATGCCTTGCGGCATATGCGAAGAGTTTCGTGGAAGGGCTACGACCCCGAGAAGGTAGATGCCACGGGATGCGAAGGCGAGGCGCTCGTGACGTTCAAGAATGGGCGAGTGCTCGCCATGGGCATCGAGCCCACTGGGCGCATCGGCACTTTGGAGTACGACTCAAAGATGAAGGTTGTTGCGGGTTCCACGAGCTTCTACGAATGCTACCCGTGCAAGGTGCGAAAGATGGCTCTTCTGAAAGATGCCCTGAACCGCGCGGATGAGCGAAGACTCAAGAGGCTGGAGGCGGAAGGACAGATGACCCCTGGCGAGGCAGAGCGCAGGCTGAAAGTGTTGCGAGCCAGTCGCGACAAGCCTTGATGCTTGCCGTTCGACAAGAGCTATTGACCATCAACTCAAGAAAATGAACAGGACCAACGTCCTTGCGGCGGCGGCACTGACCGCTGCTGCAGTGGTATTACCGACGAAGGCGGCCGACCGTCGATATCCTATTAACTATGTCAAGAAGGTGGAAGTCACGCACCCTTCGCATCGAAGCGCTTGGGAGAACAAGGACTTCCTGAATTGCGACGACGTCGTTTTGACAGAAGAGGACGTCCTCTATGCCTTGCGACACATGCGTCGAGTTTCATGGAGAGCCTACGACCCGGAAAGAACCGATACCACAGGGTGCGAAGGGAGCGCCTTCGTCACGTTCAAGAACGGGAAGATCCTCGCCATGGGTATCGAACCCAATGGGCGCGCTCTTGCCCTTGAGTACGACGCAAAAATGAAGCTCGCGGGGAGTCCGACGAGCTTCTACGAATGCAGACCCTGCAGGGAGCGAAAGATGGCTCTTCTGAAAGATGCCCTGAACCGCGCGGATGAGCGAAGGCTCAAGAGGTTAGAAGCGGAAGGACGGATGGCCCCTGGCGAGGCAGAGCGCACGCTGAAAGTGCTGCGAGCCAGTCGCGATAAGCCTTGATGCTTGCCGTTCGGCGAGAGCTATTGACCGTCAACTCAAGAAAATGAAGAAGACCAACGTCCTTGCGGCTGCGGCGGCACTGACCGCTGCTGCAGCGGCATTACCGGCGCAGGCCGCCGACTGGCGATATCCCGTTAGCTATGTCAAAAAGGTGGAAGTCACGCATCCTTCGCACCGAAGCGCTTGGGAGGACAAAGACTTTCTGAATTGCGACGATGTCGTTCTGAAAGAGGAAGATGTGCGGTATGCCCTCAGGTACATGCGCAGGATTTCGTGGAAGTCCTACGACCCCGAGAACATGGGAACCACCGGATGCAAGGGGAGTGCCCTTGTTACGTTCAAGAACGGCAGAGTCCTCGCCATGGGCATCGAGCCCACCGGGCGAATCAGCACGGGAGAGTTCGACGAAAAGATGAACCCCACTGCCAGCCCGCCGGGCTTCTACGAATGCCGTCCGTGCGGAGAACGCAAGATGGCTCTTCTCAAGGAAGCGTTGAATCGCGCTGATGAGCGAAGGCTCAAGAGGCTGGCAGCGGAAGGGCAGATTCCTCCAGGCGAAGCGGAGGTCTGGCTGAGGAGGGCGCGGGCGGAGCGTGACAGGCCCTGATACTCTCATCAGCCTGAAGTCCTTCATCCACAACCCGCTGCGGCGGGTTTTCTTTTGGCTTGCCTCAAGCCGCAGAGTCCTTACTCGACCAGCGCATTAGAAGCTGCAAACAGCTTCCTTCCTCCCGCACGTGCACCCCCGCACAATCTCCACTAGTCCCCAGCCTATACAACGGCTGGTTGTTAGGAATCGACTTTTCGGTTGTTTGAGCTTCGGCCCGCGGCTTCTACAGTGGTGGTTATCGCCATCAAGGCGCATGCAACGCACAACAGGAGCCTCACAGCATGTCAGTGGAAGTTGAAGAAGAACTCGTGGTCCTGCCTGAAGCACTCGAACAGGCGCGCGCCAAGGCCGCCGAGAGCAACTGGCCCTATGCCGGCGGCGTGACGCCTCCGATCGCCTGGGAACTGGTGCAGAAGGGCCAAGCCGTGCTGGTCGACGTACGCTCCGGCGAGGAGCGCAAGTTCGTCGGCCATGTGCCCGAGAGCCTGCACGTGGCCTGGGCCACAGGGACGGCGCTCACGCGCAATCCGCGCTTCGTGCGCGAACTCGAAGCCAAACTGGCCAAGGACGGCGGCAAGGACGCCGTGGCGCTGCTGCTGTGCCGCAGCGGCAAGCGTTCCGCCCTGGCCGCCGAAGCGGCTGCCAAGGCGGGCTTCACGCGGGTGTTCAATGTGCTCGAAGGCTTCGAAGGCGAGATCGACGCGCATCAACACCGCGGCGGCTCCGACGGCTGGCGCTTTCACGGCCTGCCGTGGGTGCAGGACTGAATCAGCGGCTTCGGCCGACGACCGACATCTACTTGAAAAGAAACACCAACACATGGCCCATTTCGAAGTGAGCGACATCGTCCGAGCGCTGCATGGTGTGCGCGACGAATGGCGCGATTCGCAGCGCCGCTCGCGCGAGCCCGGCGCGCGCGAGTTCCCGTCGCGTGACGCGCTCGCGCAGATCGTCGAGTCGCTGAAGGGCGCGCTCTTTCCGATGCGGCTCGGGCCGCCGGACCTGCGCCACGAGAGCGAGGATTTCTACGTCGGCCATACGCTCGATGCCGCTCTGCAGGCGCTGCTGCAGCAGGCGCGGCTGGAGCTGAACTTCAATGCGCGCCACGAACCACGTCCCGCCAGCGAGATCGACGACGCGGCCACGGACGCCGTACGCCGCTTTGCCACCGCGTTGCCGGGTCTGCGCCGCCTGCTCGACAGCGACGTCCTCGCGGCCTACCAGGGTGACCCCGCGGCGCGCAGCGTCGACGAGGTTTTGCTGTGCTATCCGGGCGTGCTGGCGATGATTCACCATCGCCTCGCGCACGAGCTGTACAAGCTCGGCCTGCCGCTCCTGGCGCGCATCGTGGCCGAGTTGGCGCACGGGCAGACCGGCATCGACATCCATCCGGGCGCGCAGATCGACGCGGGCTTCTTCATCGACCACGGCACGGGCGTGGTGATCGGCGAGACGGCGGTCATCGGCAAGCGCGTGCGGCTCTACCAGGCGGTCACTCTCGGCGCCAAGCGTTTCCCGACCGACACCGAAGGCAACCTTCAGAAGGGCCTGCCGCGGCATCCGGTGGTGGAGGACGACGTGGTCATCTACGCCGGCGCGACCATCCTCGGGCGCGTCACGCTCGGCAAGGGCGCGGTCATCGGCGGCAATGTGTGGATCACCGACGACGTGCCCGCGGGCGCGAGCGTCACGCAGGCCAGCCTGCAGAACGCACCGAAGGCAGGTGGCGCGGCATGAAAGCATTCGTCGAAGACTTCGGAGTCACCATCCGCCAGCTGCGCGAAGGCAAGGGCTGGTCTCAGGAAGAACTGGCGGAGCGTTCCGATCTGAACCGCTCCTACGTGGGCGAGATCGAGCGCGGGCGCGTCATACCGTCCATCGTCACGGCACAGAAGCTGGCCACCGCGCTGGGCATCAACATGGTCGGTCTGCTCATGCGCTGCGAGCAGCTGGAGCAATCGCGCCTTGCGCGAAGGATCAACTTGGCGGCTATAGCCTGTTGAGGGAAAACCCGTGGCCGCCGGACACTGGCGGCCACTTTTTTCTCAACCCACGGAGCCCTGATCCATGAGCGCAACAGTTGGTGGTACGACCGCCCTTGGCGACAACGCCGCAAGACAGCTAGCCAATGCCACCAAGACAGTTCCCCAGCTCGAGACCATCAGCCCGCGCTGGCTGACGCACCTGCTGCAATGGGTGCCGGTGGAGGCGGGCATCTACCGCGTCAACAAGGTCAAGAACCCCGAGTCGATCAAGGTCACCTGCACCTCGCGCGAAGAAGAAAATCAGCTGCCGCGCACCTTCGTGGACTACGAAGAGAATCCGCGCGAGCACTACCTCAATGCCGTGAGCACCGTGCTCGATGTGCACACCCGCATCTCCGACCTCTACAGCAGCCCGCACGACCAGATCAAGGAGCAGCTGCGCCTGACGATCGAGACGATCAAGGAGAACCAGGAGAGCGAGCTCATCAACAACCCCGACTACGGCCTGCTGGCCCAGGTGACGGAAGAGCAGCGCATCTTTCCGCTGACCGGCGCGCCCACGCCCGACGACCTGGACGAGCTGCTGACCAAGGTGTGGAAGGAGCCTGCCTTCTTCCTCACGCACCCGCTGGCCATTGCCGCATTCGGCCGCGAAGCGACGCGCCGCGGCACGCCTCCGCCCACGGTGAGCCTGTTCGGCTCGCAGTTCATCACCTGGCGCGGCATTCCGCTGATCCCGTCGAACAAGGTGCCGGTGGCCGACGGCAAGAGCAAGATCCTGCTGCTGCGCGTGGGCGACAAGCGCCAGGGCGTGGTGGGCCTCTTCCAGCCGGGCCTGTCGGGCGAGCAGGGGCCGGGGCTGTCGGTGCGCTTCATGGGCATCAACAACCATGCGATCGCGTCTTACCTGATCTCGCTGTACTGCTCGCTCGCGGTGCTGACCACCGACGCGCTGGCGGTGCTCGACGATGTCGAGATCGGCAAGTACCACGACTATCCCGACACCTACAAGTAAGCCGCTGTGAGCAGCACTCCATCGATTCCGGGCGAGGCGCCGTTCGATCCGGCCATCCTTGCGCGCATGGCCAGCGCCATGTTCTCCGAGGTGCCGGGCGCGCAGTTTCCCGCCAACGTCGCGCCGCCAGGCTCGCCGCTGGTGAGCCCGGCGGGCTTCGGCCCGAGCGTGCCTGGCACGCCGATTCCGCAGGGGCAGATTCCGGGCGCCAATCTGGTGCCGGCATCGCCTACGCAACTGCCTTCGCTTGCCAACCGTGCGCCCGCTCTGCTGCCGCATGCGGTGGCGGGCAATGGCGTGCCGGACAGCGTGCTGTCGGTGGCGCCGGCCTTCGAGCCGCGCTCGGGCGGCTCGGTGCTGGGCGTGCCGCAGCAGGTGAATGCGCCTTCGGCACCGCAGGCGGACGCGTCGCCGTTCTATTTCCTGAGCAACAGCTTCGGGCATCCTCCGGCCGGCGCGGTTCCCGCAGTGTCCGCGCCCGCGCAGGTCCTGCCCCTCACCCCAACCCTCTCCCCGGAGGCGCGAGGGAGCAACCCTCAGTTCTATTTCGTCGATGCAGTGCGGCTGCCCAGCGGCTTCGTCACGCCGGCCAAGCCCGATCCGCGAGGCCCCGACGCGGTGCCGCTGGCCGGCAGCGGCCAGCATCCACCGTTCGACGTGCACGCGGTTCGGCGCGACTTCCCGGTGCTGCAGGAGCGGGTGAACGGCAAGCAGCTCGTGTGGTTCGACAACGCGGCCACCACGCACAAGCCGCAGTCGGTCATCGACCGCATCGCCTACTTCTACGCGCACGAGAACTCGAACATCCACCGCGCGGCGCACGAACTGGCCGCGCGCGCGACCGATGCCTACGAGGGCGCGCGGGAACGCGTTCGCAAGTTCATCAATGCGCCCGAGGTCGAGGAAGTGGTCTTCGTGCGCGGCACCACCGAGGCCATCAACCTCGTGGCCAAGAGCTGGGGCGGCCAGCATGTGGGCGAGGGCGACGAGATCGTCGTGTCGAACCTCGAGCACCACGCCAACATCGTGCCGTGGCAGCAGCTCGCCGCCGCCAAGGGCGCGAAGCTGCGAGTGATTCCGGTGGACGACTCGGGCCAGGTGCTGCTCGACGAATACCGCAAGCTGCTCAACGACCGTACGAAGATCGTCGCCGTCACGCAGGTCTCGAACGCGCTGGGCACGGTGGTGCCGGTGAAGGAGATCGTCGAGCTGGCGCACCGCGCGGGCGCGAAGGCGCTGGTCGACGGCGCGCAGTCGGTCTCGCACATGCGAGTGGACGTGCAGGACATCGGCGCCGACTTCTTCATGTTCTCCGGCCACAAGGTGTTCGGCCCGACCGGCATCGGCGTGGTTTGGGGCAAGCGCGAGGTGCTCGAGGACATGCCTCCGTGGCAGGGCGGCGGCAACATGATTGCCGATGTGACCTTCGAGAAGACCGTATTCCAGCCGATCCCGAACAAGTTCGAGGCCGGCACCGGCAACATCGCCGACGCGGTGGGCCTGGGCGCGGCGATCGACTACGTCAACAAAATCGGCATCGAGAACATCGCCCGCTACGAGCACGACCTGCTGGTGTACGGCATGGCGCAGCTCGGCGCGATTCCCGGTGTGCGGCTGATCGGCACGGCAGCCGACAAGGCCAGCGTGATGTCCTTCGTGCTCGACGGCTACACCACTGAAGAGGTGGGCCATGCGCTGAACGACGAAGGCATCGCGGTGCGCACCGGCCACCATTGCGCGCAGCCGATCCTGCGGCGCTTCGGCGTGGAAACGACCGTGCGGCCTTCGCTGGCGTTCTACAACACCTTCGACGAGATCGACCGTCTGGTGGCGGTGGTGCGGCGGCTGGCCGGGCAGCGCCGCGCGGGGTAGCGCGTCAGGGCTTCGGCGCGAGGTGGCGGTTGAAGAAGGCCGTCACCTCGGCGTTGAAGGTCGCATGGAATGCCGTGCGATCGAAGCCGGGCGCATCGCGGCAGATTTCGGACTTCGCTTCGATCTGCGCCGGCGAGCACGGCGCCAGAAAGCCGAAGTGCTCGGCTTTCTCGGCCACCCGCCATTCGGGCGCCACGGGCAGATTGCGGCGCACCGCCGCCACGCTTGCGGGCGTGACGCCGTCGCCGCCGTAGGCCGAGGCCCAGAGCAGGATCGGGGTCTTCACGTCCTTCAGGCCCTCGGCGTCGAAGACCGTGCTGAGCGGGTCGGCAATCACCGCCACCTTGATGCGGGCGTCATGGGCCAGTGGCGAAGCAAGCAGCTCCTGAAATCTCTGCCGCATCAGCGTGCACGCCGGGCTTTGCAGGTCCTTGGCGCAGGGGGACGAGGGCAGGGGCGGCAGGCGCTCGAAATCGGGGCGCGCGCCGGCGAGCACGAGGCCTGTGTAGCCGCCCCTGGAGAATCCGTAGAAGCCGATCCTGTCGGCCGCGATCCGGTCATGCGCGGGCCATTGCTGGAGCATGTGGTCGATCAGCCGCTTGATGTCGGTCGTTCGCGTCGCGAGGGCCGAGATCTTGTCGTCCGGGCCGCCGCGAATCTGGAAGTTGTCGCTCGAATGGCTGATGGCGGCGACCACGAAGCCCGCGTCGGCCAGCGCCTGCGCGGTGTCGTGGTGGCCGAGGTAGGAGCCTCCGTACCCGTGCGACAGCACGATCAGCGGGAGCTGGGCCCCTGGCGCGAGCGGGCAGTCCCGCACGGCGCGGATCGTGGTGCGGCCGAGCTGGATGTCTCCGGCCGGTGTGGCGCAGGGCGTCCATACGGCGCCGCGTATCGCCGGGCCCTCGCGGTCGGCGGGAATCTCGATGGTGCTGAAGCCGGCGGCCTGCGCGAACGTGGCCGCGAGGCCGAAGGAGCAGACGATGGAGCGGAGAAGACGTGAGAGATGCATCGCCGCAGTGTGTTGCGCCGTTTCGCAGGCTGCTTAGCAGACTTTGCGATCTTTGCCCGGTTCACGAATGGCGCGCTATGCTTGGCGATTGTTAACACTCGTGATGCTTGCCACCGCATGTCCCTGCCTCAAGCTTCTTCCCCCACGCCTTCGGCGGCCGATGAATCCTGCGACGTGATGGTTGTCGGCGGCGGCCCCGCCGGCTCGACCGTCGCAGCCTTGCTGGCCCAGCAGGGCCGCAAGGTGGTGCTGCTGGAAAAGGCGCAGCACCCGCGCTTTCACATCGGCGAATCGCTGCTGCCCGCGAACGTCGAACTGTTCGAGAAGCTGGGCGTGCGAGAGCAGGTCGAGAAGATCGGCATGCCCAAGTTCGGCATCGAGTTCGTTTCGCCCGAGCACGAGCATCGCAGCTACGTGGACTTTGCCGAGGGCTGGGACAAGTCGCTCGATTCGGCCTGGCAGGTGCGCCGGTCCGAGCTCGACGAGCTGCTGTTCCGCAATGCGGCCGAGCGTGGCGCGCAGGCCATCGAAGGCTGCAAGGTACGCGACGTGGCCTTCGACGCCGACGGCGCCACCGTCAGGGCCGAGATGGACGACGGCGCGAAGCGCAACTGGCGCGCCCGCTTCGTGGTCGACGCGACCGGACGCGACACCCTGCTGGCCAACAAATTCCGCTGCAAGCAGAAGAACCCCGACCACAACAGCACGGCCGTGTTCGGCCACTTCACCAACGCCGAGCGGCTGGAAGGCAAGAAGGAAGGCAACATCAGCATCTGCTGGTTTCCGCACGGCTGGTTCTGGTTCATTCCGCTGGCAGACGGCACCACCAGCGTGGGCGCGGTCTGCTGGCCGTACTACCTGAAGACGCGCGAGAAGCCGTTGAAAGACTTTTTCTACGACACCATCGCGCTGTGTCCGGTGCTGCAAGACCGGCTGAAAAACGCCACGCTGGTCGACGACGCGGTGCATGCCACGGGCAATTTCTCTTACTCCAGCACGCACGCCACCGGCGACCGTTACCTGATGCTGGGCGACGCCTTCACCTTCATCGACCCGATGTTCTCGTCGGGCGTGTACCTGGCCATGCACAGCGCCTTCGACGGTGCCAAGCTGGTGGCGACCGCGCTCGACCAGCCGGCCGAACTGGCGGCGGCGCGCCAGGGCTTCGAGGCCATGATGCGCAAGGGACCGCGCGAGTATTCGTGGTTCATCTACCGCGTGACCAACCCCACCATCCGCGACATGTTCATGTACCCCGGCAACCCGTTCCGGGTGAAGGAGGCGCTGATGTCGCTGCTGGCCGGCGACATCTACAACGGCACGCCGATGTGGAACGCGCTGCGCATGTTCAAGGTGCTGTATTACGGCATTTCCATTGCCAACTTCCGCCGTACCTGGGCGGGCTGGAAGCGCCACCGCTTCAACACCCGCGACATGGGGATGTTGAAGGGTGAGACTATTCTCAAGTCGGACTAACCGCTGCTACCGCAGTGCCAGCCCAGCGCAAGGCGTGCTGAGCACGAGTCCGGTTCGTTGACACCCTCTGGGCTTGTTCGGACTTTACTGCGCGGCTCATTGCCGTTGCTTGGCAGGCATGCGAGCCATAGCTTGTGCTTGCGGCTCAACGAAGCTATCCACGATTTGTCCATATTGTTTAGCGAGAAGCCGTTCGGCGGCAATTTGGGGCGATCGTTGCGAAATCGCCCATCTCTCTGCAGCGACATTTTGATGACTTTGTGCAATTGACCTTGGTTGCTCTTCGGCCTTTCGATCGTCTGGCTAAACACATTGCGTTCGAGCTGGATGAGTTGTTCTGAGCGCCCCTTGATGTGGAGGCGGCGCGGAACAACAAACGAGGCCGTCAAATGGTTGCAATCGTCAGTGGGAATAGCCTGGGTCTGAGTCTGGGGTCGCTGGCCACGCTGGGTGGGCGAGGCGGGGTGGGGTCGGCGCAGCAGGGGCGCAACGGCGAGTCGGCCTATGTCAACGTGGCCAACGGCAACCTGGTGCTGCAGGACCTCGACGACAGGCTGGTGGGCCGGGGGCTGGACATTGCCACTGTGCGCACCTACAACAGCCAGGGGCTGTTCGACGACGACAACGGCGACAACTGGCGCGTCGGCGCGCACGGACAGAAGGTTGTGCTCACGGGCACCGCTGGCACTGCTGGTAGCACCCTGGCGCGCACGGACAGAGACGGCGCCACCGCGGTCTACGCCTGGAGCGCATCCCGGAACCTGTATGTGAGCAGCGCAGGCGCCGGGGCGTTCGACACGATCGCCTACGACGCGGCCAACGCCCGCTATGTCTGGACCGATGGCAGCAGCGGTCTGGTGGAGCGCTACGACGCGAGCGGGCAGGGGCGACTTCTTTTTGCCGTAGACCCCAACGGCAACACCGTCAGCTACAGCTACAACGCGAACGGCACGCTCAAGAGCGTGGTCGACGCCAATGGCGAGGCCACCTATTTCGACTACACCGGCACGAACCTCACCCAGGTCCGTACGGTCGCCACCGGCGGCGCGACGCTCACGCGGGTGCGCTATGCATACGATGGCGCCAACCGGCTGTCCAGCGTCACCGTCGACCTGAGCCCGGAGGACAACAGCGTTGCCGACGGCAAGACCTACGTCACGACCTACAACTACGACGGCACCAGCAAGCGCGTGGCCTCGGTGACGCAGAGCGACGGCACCGCCCTGGCCTTCACCTACGTGCTGTCCGGGAGCAGCTACAAGGTTGCCACCGTCACGGACGCCCTGGGGCAGATCACCCGCTTTGCCTACGACAGCGCCAGCAGCACGACCACCGTGACGGACCCGCAGGGCGCGCGCAGCACCTTCCTGTACGACGCCGACGGCAATCTGCTGCAGGTGCGCCAGGGCGTCACCGCCGGCAACGCCGCGGGCCTGTCGCAGGTCAGCTACCGCTACGACGCTGCGGGCAACGTGACGGGGATGACCGACGGGGAGGGCCGCGAGCTCGCCTATGAATACGACGCCAACGGCAACCTGCTGAAGGAGGTCGACTCGGCGGGCAACACCCACACCCGGACCTACAACAGCGCGAACCAGCTGCTGAGCGACACCATCTACGCCGACGCGTCCGTCAGCCGAGGCGTCTTCAGCAAGGATGCGGCGCTGCCCGAGACCACCCGCTACGTCTATGCACCGGGCAACGCGCTGCAACTGCGCTTCGTGGTCACGGCGCAGGGCAACGTCACCGAGCACCGCTACGACAGCTACGGCCAGCGCATCAGCACCATCCGCTACGTGGGCAGTGCCTACGGGGTCTCCACCCTGGGCACCACGGACGTGCCCACGCAGGCGCAGATGCTCGCCTGGCTGGGCGGCCAGGATCCGAGCCGCACGGAGCGCGTGGACTACGCCTATGACGCGCGAGGCTCGCTCAGCAGCGCCACCACGTATGGCGAAGTCGATGCCACGGGGGCGGGGACGACGGCAACGGCGGCCAGGACGCAGTACGTGTACGACCAGCACGGCAACCTGCTCCAGAAGATCGAGCCCAGCGGCGGCGGCACGACCACCTACGTCTACGACGGGCTGGGGCGCGTGCTGTCGGTGTCCGCGCCGTCGCTGGACGGCGTCACGGCCAACACCACCGTCACCAGCTACGACGATGCCGGCGGCAGGACCAGCGTCACCGTCGCCAGCGGTCTGGTGAGCATCTCGGCGTACGACAAGGCCGGGCGCTTGGTGAGCGTCACGCAGCAAAGCGCCGGCAGCGGCGTGCTGGGCACCACCACCTACGCGTACGACAAGAACGGCAACCTGCTGATGACGCAGGACCCCACGGGCGTGCGCAAGTGGATGCTGTACGACGAGGCCAACCGCAAGATCGCCGAGATCGATGCGACGGGTGCGCTGGTCGAGTATGTCTACAACGCCAGCGGGCAGTTGCGCCAGAGCGTGGCCTACGCCACGAAGCTGACTGCGCAGAAGCTGGCGCAACTGCTCGATGGCGCGGGCAAGCCCACGACCGCATGGGCGGCGGACAACACGACGACCAGCCTGGCGACCCTGCGGCCGGCAACTGCGGCGCAGGATCAGAGGGTCTGGCGCTTCTACGACAACGTCGGCCGCTTGACCTGGCAGGTGGATGCGCTGGGTTATGTGACGCAGACGACCTATGACGGGGCCTCGCGCATCCTGGCCGTGACGCAGTTGGCCAAGCCGATCGATGTGGCTCCGCTGCTCAAGGGGGCCAACATCGATCTGGGGGTGGATCCCTCCACGCTCGGAGGCATTTCACTGAGCGTCAACAACGCCGAGTCAACGTCTTATGGTCTCATTGCAGTCTTGACCGCCTCTGTAGACGGCGCTGGCCTTAGAGGCATGGTGACCTTTTTCGATGGCGAGACAGTCATCGGTAGCGCAGTTGTTGTTGATGGAAAAGCGACGTTAGCCACAGACCGGATGTCCATTGGCACACATAATTTGCGAGTGGCGTATTCGGGTGATGATTTGAGACCGGCGAGCGTATCCAAGGCCGTCAAGAAAACAATTACGCCCATACTGACTACCGCTACGCTGGGAGTTCAGCGCAACCCTTCAGCGGGCTCTCGTTCGGTCATCCTTTCGGTAGACGTGAAAATGCCGGACTCTGCAGGAGACTGGGGTTGGTTGATGCCTTCCGGACAAATCACTTTCTATGCCGGAAACAAAATTATAGGATCGATAGTTTTATCAAATGGCTTCGGAAATCTTGTAGTTAATGATTTGCCCGAAGGCATGCAAACACTTCGTGCCGAATACTCTGGTGATATCTTGCACGCACCAACGGTTTCGACACCTCGAATATTCAGTGCAAAACCTATACCGACCGAGGCGACGCTAACGTCCAGCAAAAACGTGGATGGCAGTTCGACGCTGACTGCTCGGATTACCGTTCCTGCTGGCTCGACATATTTGCCGACTGGGTCCGTCACTTTTTATTCGGGTCAGTCTGTGCTGGGCATTTCAACATTGGTCGATGGCAGGGCAACGTTCAAGGTCAATCAGCTTGGTGCTACAGGGCCGTTCACAGTAGCTTATGCCGGAAATGTGGACTATGCCGCAAGCGCTAACAAGAGATCCCCCACGAGCTTGATCGTTAGCGTAGATCCCTGGTTGCCAACAACCAACCTACTGAATGTCCGGCTGCATGTCGCTGGTGTCGGCTATGGTGCGACTGGGGCGCTTTACATATTTGGGGGGAACTCCGTAGGTTTAGGCACGGGTTACTTTGTCAATGCAGAGGGTACTACGAATATCTGGGTGGAGCGCTCAGCGTTGATCAAGGCCGGTGGCATTCTCAATATAGCGTATACAGGGGATTCTAAATTTCAGAGTTGTATTCTCTCATTGAAGTTGAATTTGTCGCCATCCCTAAATCCGGAAAGAGACGCCTACACTGCATTTACCGTTTCGCAGCAAATTAATCAGTCGATTGGAGTGAGTGAATCCTTTGCGGGATTTAATCCCGCCATTACGGTAAAAGGGGAGGGTGTTTGGGATGATCGTTTTTATTTTGACGGCCAAATTCTAACTTCTACGGTAAATCATTATTTAGAGGCTAGAGGGCTCGCGGATCCTGATACTGCGAGGCTTCCTGTTAACCTGGCTAAGGGCCTGCATGATCTGACTGTTATCAGTCTTGTGGTTGAGCAAACAGATGACTTGCCCATTTTTATTGGTCAAAGGAGCAGTCAATCCATCGCAATCACGCGGACAAAATCGCAGGTCAATCTTTTCTCTTCTAAGCAGTCTGTCGGAGCGGGTGAATCCGTGACTTTGACGGCGGCAATTCAAGCTACTCCCAACAGCCCGAACATTCCGCGCGCCAACGGCGCAGTGACCTTCTGTCGCAACGGCATCGCCATTGGTACAGGCACGCTGATGAACGGTGTGGCCACGCTGTCCATCGGCAGTTTGCCTGTGGGAACGGCCAAATTCACGGCGAGCTATGCAGGTGACGACAACTACTTGGCATCGCAAACAACCGCTGATTCGTGGGTGCAGGTCGCAGGCTCGCCGGTTGTATTGACCAATCTCACAACGCCCGTAATCGCCAAGGACGGCGCGCTGTCGGTGCGAGTTGTGGGCAAGACCGCTGCCACGGGCTTGGTGAGTTTCTACAGCGGCATGACGCTGCTGGGCACGGTGGCGGTCACGGCGGACGGCACGGCCACGTTGCGCGGCGTTCCAATTCCTGCCGGCACTCATACCTTCAGTGCTGCGTACTCAGGCGACGAAGCCAACGCCGACGGCGCGATCACCTTCACCCAGACCGTCGAAGGCACACCCGACACCCCCCGGGTGCTGGTGGGCCTGGACATCACGCAGGACCGCACCGTCACGCAACTGCTCAACCGCAACGGGCAAGTGCAGGGCACCCTGGACGCCGAGGGCTACCTCACCGAGTACAAGTACAACGCAGCCGGTGAGCAGGTGCAGAGCATCCGCTACGCCAACCGCGCGGCCAACTTCGCCAGCGTCTCGGCACGCCTGATGGCGGTGGCCATCGCGCGCGCCAGCGGCGACCTGGCCGGTGTGCGCCCCGCGGCCAGCGACGGCGACATCCGCACCTACACCTTCTACAACGCCCGCGGCCAGGCCGTCGGGCAGGTCGATGGCGAGGGCTACCTCACCGAGACCGTGTACGACGCACGCGGCAACGTCACCCAGACCCGCCGCTACGCCAGCTTGGCCAGGAACCCGGGCAGCGCGAACGCCACCCTCGCCAGCGTGCGCCCGGACCCGAGCGCCCAGGACCAGAGCATCACCCAGACCTGGAGCGCGGCCAACCAACTGCTCAGTCGCACCAATGCCGAGGGCACGGTCACCACCTTCACCTACGACGTGGCCGGGCGCCTCGTGCAGACCACCACCGCGGCGGGCACGCCCGACGAGCGCATCCAGCGCCTGCGCTACGACATCCAGGGCCACCTCATCGCCGAACTCGACGGCCGCGGCAGCGATGCCGTCGCCCTGAACGCGCCGCTGGCCAGCTGGAGCGCCAACGGATCGACGCACGCCTACGACGCCGCCGGCCGGCGCACCGGCACCACCGATGCCAACGGCCACCGCACCCTGTTCTTCTACGACGCCTTCGGGCGGCTGGCCTACACCGTCAACGCCCTGGGCGAAGTCACCGAGAGCCGCTACAACGCCTACGGCCAGGTGTCCGAGCAGATCGTCTACGGCAGTCGGATCGACCTCACGCCCCTTGGAACGGCCACGCCCGGCGGACTGAACACCGATGCGCTGAAGGCACTACTGGCCACGATGGCCGACCCCGCCAAGGACACCCATGTCCTGAAGACCTACAACGCCAGCGGCACCCTGACCAGCAGCACCGACGCGATGGGCGGCGTCACCAGCTACGCCTACAACGCGTTTCGCGAAGCCATCGCCAGCAGCCGGACGCGCCTGAGCGGCCAGGTTATCACCAACACCGTCACCTTCGACCGGCGCGGCCTGCAGGTCTCGACCACGTCGGACGCCACTGGCGCGGGCCTCACCCGGCGCACCGGCTACGACGCCTTCGGCCGCCCGGACACGCGCATCGACGGCAACGGCAACACCGCCAGCCTGCGCTACGACCGGCTCGGGCGTGTCGTTGCCACCACCGACGCCACCGGTGCCACGCGCACCACCACCTACGACGCCTTCGATCGCGTGCTCACCCAGCGCGATGCGTTGAACAACGTCACCAGCTACGCCTACAGCGTGGCCAACCGCAGCGTCACCGTGACCACCCCCGAGGGTGTCTCGGTCACCACCTTGCACAACCGCCAGGGCCAGACCACCAGCGTCACCGATGGCCGCGGCAACACCACCACCTACAGCTACGACAAGAGCGGCAACCTGCTGCGGACCCAGGCGCCCGAAGGCGTCGGCACCAGCACCACCTACGACAAGATCGGCCTGAAGCTCAGCACCACCGACGCCAGGGGCACCGTCACGACCTACGGCTACGACGCTGTCAGCAGGCTTCTCACGCGCACGGTCGATCCGGGGGGCCTGACCCTCGTCACCAGCTACCTCTACGACGCCAAGGGCCAGACGATCAGCGTGACAGATCCTGGCGGCACCGTCACCACCACGGCGTACGACCTGAACGGCCAGGTCGTACGCCAGACCCTCGACCCTTCCAACGGCGCATATGTCGGCCTGAAGTTGGAGACCGTCTACACCCACGACAGCGATGGCACCGCCCTTAGCGTCCATGGCCCCGATGGGCGCCTGACGCGCTACACCTATGACGGCGCCGGCCGGCGCATCAAGGAGCAGGTCGATCCGTTGGGGCTGAACCTCACGCGCAGCTATGCCTACGACGCCGAGGGCAACGTCATCAAGGCGGTGGATGCCAGCGGCAATGCCACGCTTTTCATCTACGACCAGGCCAAACGGCTGGCCTTCACCATCGACGCGATGGGCGGCGTCCAGCAAAGCGGCTACGACGCCGAAGGCCGCCTGAGCAGCCAGACCACATATGCCGCGTTCGTGCCCGTGGCTGCCTGGAACGGTACCGCCCCGAGCTTGTCGGCTATGCAGGCGGCGCTGCCCACGCTGGGCCTGGCCGCCACGCAGAGCCGGCGCTACGACCGCGATGGCCGGCTGCGCTTTGCCGTGGACGCCACGGGCGCGGTGGTCGAGTATCGGTACGACGACGCTGGCAACGTGGTCGAGAGCCGCGCCTATGCACAGCGTATCGAACTTGGCAAGTGGCACGGCGCCATCGACCCACCGGTCGTGGCCGACGACGCGCACGACCAGCGCTCGCGCAGCGTCTACGACGCCCTCGGGCGAAAGACCCACAGCATCGACGGCACCGGCGCGGTGGTGCGGCAAGTCTTCGATGCCAGCGGCAACGTCACCGAACGCTTTGCCTACAGCAAGCGAGTGCCCGCGGCGACGGCTGCCACCACCGATGCGCTGGCCGCCGCCGTCGCGTTGGTGGCAGAGCCCGCCAGAGACCCGCACGACACCTATGTCTACGACCGTGCCGGTCGACAGCTCTTGCACACCGACGGGGTGGGCAAGGTCACGTCGCAAAACTACGACAAGAGCGGCAACATCATCAGCCGCGCCTATATCAACGACCAGCCGGCAGGAACCAACCTCTTCACGCACAGCGAATTCGCCAATGGATTGCGTGATACGGAGAACTGGATCGGTGCCGTTAGAGCATCGCAGATGGAGGGTTTCGCAGGCGCGCTCAGGATCGGGGTCGATCCGCGCGAAGGGTATGCGGGCGCCTATAAGTTGCACCAGTCATTGACACTCGGTGCGACTTACACAATGTCCGTGGTCGTGGAGATGGAAGACGGTTTGCCGCCATCTTTTGGGAGTACAAACGCGCGGGACGCCGCGAACTCGTTTGCCTTCGCTTCGCTGGGGCGCATGGCCGATCCGCTCGCGTATACCGTGCAGCATCTGGGCGGCAAGCAATATCGTGTGGCAACAACCGGCGTGGCGTCGGGCGAGATGGCGTACTTCGGGGTCGTCAAATTCACCTCGAACGATCCTCGTCCTCTTCGCGTAACAGGCTACCAACTCGAGCAGACGGACGTCGCCAGCAACATTACACCGACCACCGCGACACCGGTGCTCATCGCAGCCAAAACACAGAGTCAGGTCACGCGCTTTGCCTATGATAGCGCCGGGCGCCTGGTCTATACCCTGGGTCCGCTGGGCCAGTTGGAGAAGAACAGCTACGACGGCGCGGGCCGCATCACGCTGACCACGCGCTATGCAAGGCCCGTCAGCACAAAAGGACTAGGCGCCGCGCCCACTGTGGCCCAGTTGCAAGCGCTGGCCAGTCAGACCCCGGGCCAAGACCAACAGCAATTCAATGTCTACGACCAGGGCGGCCGCCTTAGCGCCACGGTCGATGCGATGGGCAGTGTCGTCACATTCAAGCGCGACGGCAACGGCAGCGTTTCCGAGCGCACGGCCTGGGCCAACACTGTCGACATGAACAAGTGGGCGCCCGACACAGCGCCCGTTCCCAAGGCCGATACCGCGCGCGACCAACACACACGCATCTTCTACGATGCCATGGGCCGTGAGACACTCACCATCGACGCGCTGGGCTACGCCGTGCAGCGCCAGTACGACGCCCAAGGTCGGCCGTCCTACGTCGTGCGCTATCCCGTCGCTGTGCCTGCGTCAACGCCGAACACCCAGAAGGCGAAACTCGATGCGGCCATCGCACTGGCCTCTGTGTCCGGCCGTCCGCTTCAGATCACCGCCTACGGCTACGACGCCGCTGGTAACCGAACGAGCCAGACCGAGGCCCTGGGGCAGCCAGAGGCCGCCACTACTCAGTATGTCTTCGATGGCATCGGCCGGTTGACCCGCACCATCGATGCGCGCGGCGTCGAGCTCTCGCAAAGCGACAGCGCCTGGGCGCTCACCCAGCGACTGCAGCTGAAGTACGTCAATGCTGCGGGTGGCGCCCTGAAGGCCTCCGACCTGAGTCAAGCCCAGCGACAGGCGCTTGCAGCGCGCTATACGACGACCATCGACTACGACGCGGCCGGCCATAAGCTCAGCGTGACCGATGCTCTTGGCGGCGTCACGCGCTCCGACTATGACGCCAACGGCCGCGTCGTGAGGATCACCGATCCGCGTGGCAACTCGGCTTTCTACTACTTCGACGCCGCTGGGCGCGTGACGCTGAGCGTCGACCCCGAGGGCTATGCCACCGCGACCACCTACGACGCGCTCGGCCACACGCTGAGCGTCAAGCGCCACTTCAACCGCGTGAGCGGCACCTACAAGATCGCGCAGCCGCCTGCGCTTCCGGGCGCCAACCCCAGCGACGCACTCACGCGCTTCGAATACGACGCATCCGGGCGCCTCACCAGGACCATCGACGCCCAGTCGAATGCAGAGCGCTATACCTACAACGCCCTGGGCCAGCGCGAGACGCTTACCAACAAGCTCGGCGGCCTCACTGCCTACACCTACGACCAGCTCGGGCGAGTGGCCAGCGAGACGCTGCCCATCACGAGCAGGAACGCCGCCGGCCAGTCGGTGGCGGTGCGCAACCAGTACGCCTACGATGCCTTCGGCAACAGGGCCACCACGACCGAGGCGGTCGGCCTGCCCGAGCAGCGTGTCACGCAGTTCAGCTACGACGGGCTGAACCGCGAGGTCGAGCAGCGTCAGGCGCAGGTGCGCATCTACGTGGACGGCCAGGGCTGGAGCACCATCGCGCCCACGCGCACCCGGAGCTACGACGCCAGCGGCAACCTCATTGCCGTGGTTGAGCCCAACGGCGGGCGCACGCGCACCTGGTTCGACGGAACCAACCGCAAGGTGGCCGAAGTCAGTGCTACCGGCACGCTCAGCACTTGGAGTTATGACGCGACCGGCAATGTCATGGCACAGCGCGTGTACGGCGATGCACTGATCTTGCCGGTGGGCGATGCACTGCCCACACCGGTGAACGCAGCCAACGTGCGCCTGACCACTTACCAGGTCGATGCCAACAACCGGGTGCTCAGCAGCACCATCGCTGGCATCCAGTCCGGCAACTATGACGCTTCGGGCCACCAGTACAACATGGCGGTCACGAGCGATCTGGTCAACCGCAGTTTCTACGACGCCAACGGCAACGTGGTGCGCGAACACAACGGCAAGGATGCGGCCA
The DNA here is from genome assembly GCF_022009635.1 of Variovorax paradoxus. Classification (NCBI taxonomy): domain Bacteria; kingdom Pseudomonadati; phylum Pseudomonadota; class Betaproteobacteria; order Burkholderiales; family Comamonadaceae; genus Variovorax; species Variovorax paradoxus. Next base: position 4,253,554 of record NZ_CP091716.1, on the reverse strand, counting down.
CCCTCACCTGGTACGACAGGCTGGGCCAGAAGTTGCTGCAAGTCGATGCCATGGGCTTCGGTGTGCGTTGGGAGCGAGATGCAAACGGCGCCGTGCTGCGCGAAACCCGCTTTGCGAAGGAAATCGTGCTGGGCAGTCTCAGCGAGAGCACCTCGGTAGATGCAGTCCTGCAGAAGTTCACTCCTGGTCTGAACGACCAGATCACCGAATACAGCTACGACCGCAATGCGCGCGTGCGCAGTGAGTCCAGGCTGAACGTGGCCTATGGCAGAGTTGCGGCCAACGGCGCGCTCAGCGAAGGCGCCACCAGCGCCACCCAGCGTACCGAGTACAACGCGATGGGCAACAAGACCGCCACCATCGATGCGCAAGGTCAGCGCAGCGAAATGCGCTATGACACGATAGGGCGGTTGCTGAGCGTGCAGCGTCCGGGTGCGGCCGACTTCAACGGCAATGCGGTGCGCCAGGTCACCGACTACGAACTCAACGGCTTGGGCAATGTGCGCCGTGAGATCCGGCGTGGCACAGACAACGCCGTGGAGAGCGACGACGAGATCGTGCGCTACGGTTACGACGCTACCGGCGTGCGCACGTCCATGACCACCGCCAAGGGCGAGACCGTCACCTACGGGCGCGACGCCAACGGCAATACGACGGCCCAGATGACGGACCGGGTAGACGCGGACGGCGCGGTCTCGCGCGATATCGTCAGCATCGCCTACGACGCGGCCAACCGCGAGGCGCGTCGCTTCACCGGTGGCCGCGACGCTGCCGACATGCCGGTCTTCGATGCGGCCAACACGATCACGCTCACCTACAACGCCTGGGGCGAGTTGGCCAGCAAGCGCACCGGCAGTGGCAATGCCCAGGGCCAGGCGCAGGAGTACTACGACTACGACAAGGCCGGGCGCCTGTGGCGCACCAATTCGAAGGGCGGCGTCAACAAGGCATGGATGTACGACCTGGCCGGCAATGCCACGTTGCAACTGGAATCGCAACGTGTGGACCTGCGCGCGATGACATGGGACCAGATGGCGGGCGACGGCAGCCATCCCAATCCGGACATCCTGATCACCATTACGTCCTACGACAAGGACAATCGCGTCGTGAGCGTGATGCAGCCCAAAATGGACGCGGCGCGGCCAAACCTGAAGATGTTCGCCGCGCCCATCAACGTGGATTCGGGCAAGTTCGGCGGGCTGGACATCGATGTGGCGCCAGCGCTGGCGGAAGCCAACTCTACTTGGATCGCAGGGCCCTCTGACGGGTCGGCCACGGGCGCGGTCAGCGTGCTGGGCATGCCGATCTTAGGGGGCAACATCCGCCCGATCACCAACGGGGAAGCCGGAATACCGGGCAACCCGAGGCACGTTTCTGATGTGGTCGTCGGGGTGACGGACCTCCTGATCGGTTCGGCTGGCGACTGGACCTCCAACATCGAAAATATCTACGGCGCTATGACGTGGCGCATCGAGGTCGCGGGCACGACTCAATTCCTTGGCAGGGTGACGACATGGCCGCAGGTCGTGCATCCGATGTACAACACACCGCCGTTCCCGGTCGTCAGCATGTATATGCATCGCGGTCTGGCCTACAGCGGTCTGATGCCCATCCGGGTCATCGCCACGGTGCAGAGCAGCGGTCTGGATGTCGTCGTATCGACAGGAACAATTCGGCAATTGCCCTGGCCTACTCAGGATCAAACGCTCAGCGGCACCTTCATGCGCCTGACTGCGAGCGAGGCGCGCGACACCGACACGATCCAACTGTATAGCCGTCCGCGTGACTCGAACAGTCCGTTCTCGCAATCTTTGCCGATCTTCAAGGCCGGGCAGGGCGGCTCCAGCCTGAACAACGTCGCCATCGACGGCTCGTACTTCACGCGCCTGGAGAGCTTGGGCGGACCGACGGAGCTGTTGCTGGTCGTGACCCAGCCGGACGGCACGGTCGTGCGTCGCCAATCAATCCAATACGACCCGGCCACGCGCCAGTCTTCATCGTCCGTGGCGGCAGCCCAGCCGGTTTTTACGACCGACAACGTGGCGCACTTCACAGGCATGAGGATCAACGGTCACGCCATCCGGGTTCTGCAAAGGCCCAATGGCAGCGAAGGCGAGTATTCGCAAAGGACGTATTGGCCCGCCGGTGCCACGGGGCGCTTTGAAGTTCAGTTCGATGGCGGTACCAGCGACGTCATCATCGAGGTGTTGGACATGGGCCGCAATGTGGTGGTCGACAGGCTGAAGGGAACCGTCAACCCGGGCGTGTCGTACTACGACATGCGCCCCCTGGCGGCACTGCCTTCGAGCATCACCTTTCGCGACATTCCAATCGACGCCCAGACCCTGCAGATCGACTACGAGCCGCTCAGCCCGGGGGGCTTGAAGGGCTCCATCACCATCCCGCGCGAACGCGCGGGCGATATCGCCCAATGGGTGTGGGATGCCGCCAACCTCATTCCGGATAAACGCAGTCTCTATAGCTACAGGCTGCATGCCGTGGCGCGCGATGCCGACGGATTCATCATGACCGACATCACCGGCGAGGCCACGATCGGCGCGCTCAGCAAAATTGGCACCAAGGCCAGGCTGACCGGCAACCTCAAGCACCAAGTGATGACCTTCGATCCGGAGATATCCGAAGGCCGGAGCATGAAGCTACGCTACCGCGACAAGGGCGCTACCGACAAGGACTTCACCGAGGTCGCAGCCACGCGAGTGAAGATCGGTACCGCCTTCAAGTGGGATGCGACCGCAAACGGTCTGAACCCGGACAAGGAGTACGAGTTCCTGTATGACGTGTACAACGCCTCGGGGGCGATGATCGGTAACGGGGAGGGCTACTTTCGGCTGAACAACACCACCGCAAACAGCGATGTGCGCTGGGCCATTCCCAACCTGCCAGGCCAGGACATCATCAACCACAGCTGGGTGATCCAGCGCCGTCAGGAGCACGACGCCTTCGGACGCGTCGTCAAGGAGATCGACGGCAAGGAAAATGTCAACGACCTGCGTTACAACACCCTGGGCCTGCTGATTGACAAGATCGGGCCGGTCGTCGATGTCACGCTGGCCAACGGCCAGAGGCAAGCGATCAGGCCTACGGAGCACTACAGCTACGACCTCAACGGGCAGTTCGTCGGCAAACGCGATGCCAACGGCAACCAGAGCACCGTGCAGATCAATGCCGCGGGGCAGGCCGTGGCCGAGTGGCACCCCGGCGCGACCGCTGGAACCTCCGCGGTCGTACGCAAGGCCTACGACGTCTTCGGCAACCTGCGCACCGTGACGGACGAGATCGGCCGCGTTACCCGCAACGAGTACGATTTCAACAACCGCCTCAAGCGCGTTGAGCGGCCCGTCAACGCCAACGGAAGCGTGGCCGTCGATGCTTATGAGTACGACATTCTCGGTCAGCGCATCGCGCAGGTGAATGCGCTGGACTATCGTGTGCGGACCTACTACGACAGCATGGGCCGCGTGACGCGCTACATCTCGGCGGAGGGCGCCACCGTCAACTATGGCTACACCTACGACAACAGCATCGGTTCGGCAGGCGGAGTGAACACCGGCGGTTGGACGAATACCACGACGGACGCCAACGGCAGGACGCAGACGCTGAAGAACGACGTGTTCGGACGCACGATGTGGAAGCAGGACCTGGGCGGACATCAGTTCACCTACGGCTACAACTGGTCAGGCCTGATCGCCACGCAGACCGGCAACTCGGGCCAGAACATCGCCTACAGCTACTACGACAACGGTTACCTGCGCAAGGTGAGCGATGCGGGTGTGTCGACCGAGAGCATCTTCGAGTACGACAACAACGGCAATCGCATTTTCGAGGGCTTGAAGGCCATTACAGGCAATGTGGTGTTCCAGTGGTCGCGCGTGTCCTATGACGCCTATAACCGGGTCAAGACGATCGACGATGCGCGCTACATGATCAACTACGAATACGACGCCAATGGCAACCGTCGGCGCGTGCTCAGCACCTACATCAACGTCGTGGACCAGAGAAAGGATGTACAGGACTACTGGTACGCCTACGACGGCATGAACCGCTTCACCACCACCATGGGCCAGATGGTCAACGGGCAGATCTGGCGTGGCGCGTCGGGCGACGGCGTGACGATCGAGTACGACAACGCCGGCCAGCGCAAGGCGGCCATCTATGCGCGCGACGGGCACCGCGAGGACTATGACTACGACGGCACGGGGCACCTGACCGCGATGAAGATGAACGGCGTGCTTCGCAGCCGGCGCACCAACGATCTGGCCGGACGGGTGACACGCTACGAGGAACTGTACGCGGACCAGACGCTCAGCTCGCAGAAGGATCGCACTTGGAACAAGGACAACCAGCTCACCGTGGAAGTGGAACGGCGGCTGACCGAGGGAACGAATGGCAGAAAGTGGTCCGACACGACGACGGCCTACACCTTGATGCAGGACGGCACGCTGTCGAAGGTGGATTCGCTGACCAACGCCTTCAACAACTTCAACCCCAGTGCCCAGGATCCCGCTGTCGTCATCACCCGCATGATCAGCAACTATGCCTACGACTGGTGGGACAGCGCCAAGCAGACCTCGATCACGCTCGATCCCGTGAGCACGGGCTACGACCCCAAGCGGCCCCAGCCGCCTGGTTATTCGGTGTTCGGCTACGACGTCAACGGGCATCTGAAGACGGCCACGGACCTGAACGCGACCACGCCGCGC